>NZ_JBDKXB010000038.1:0-24032 GCF_041197575.1 Thioalkalicoccus limnaeus
CGAGAACTTTGTCACGCGCCGTGCACCAGGAATTCATCTGGTCCAGGGTCATGCCCGGCAGCCCGAGCGCCACCGCGCGGGCCTCCCACGCCGCGGCCCACTGCCCCTGGCGCTGGCTGTTCTCCTCCGCGCGGCTCTCGTAGAGCGCGAGCTGGCGGGCCCGGCGCTCGCGCCCGTCGAGCTTGGACTGCAGAGTGGCCGCCTCCTGGGCCTTGTCATGGCGGCGATCCGCCAGCGCGTCGGCCTCGCCGACCAGGCCCTCGTAGGGTGCCGCGGCCTCTGCCAGCGACGCGGTGCCCGAGCGGATCTCTTGCCAGAGGCCGTCCCGGGCCAGCCGGGCGGCGGCCAGGTCCGCCAGGGACACCGGGTGGTGCGCGGCCTGGTACTGGGTGATCTCCAGGTCCAGGTCGGCGATGGCGGCCCGTTCCTCATGGATGCGCTGGGTGAGACCCTCGGCATCGGTTCGAAGCCTGAGTCGGTCCTCCCGCAGGGCGTTGAGCTCGTCGTTTCCCGGCAGGTGCAGGCGGCGCAGACGGTCCAGGTCCGCCTGCCAAGGACCGAGGGCCGCGCGGGCGTCGGTACTCTCCCGCTCGGCCCGCTCGACCTGGCCCGCGAGCCGCCGCTCCTGGGCGGCCACGTCGCCCAGTGCCCGGGCCGCATCCAGGGCAGCGACCAGCTCGGGAGGCAGTTCGGTCGCCGGGAGTCGGGCCAGGGCCTGATCCAGCTCCGTCACCTCGCCGCGCTTCACCGCCTGGGCCTCCTTGGCGTTCGCCACGGCCTGCACCAGGGTGTCGTGGCGGCGGACCAACGCACCGGCGGCGGAGCGGATCACCTGGGACGGGATGCGCGCGGCGAGCGCATCCTCGGCCTCTGCCGGCCAGCCGAGCTCCCGGGCCAGTCCCTCCAGAGTCTTCCAGTGGGCGCGGGCCTCCTCCTGGCGCTTGGCGACGTCTGCCGGGTGGTTGCGAACCTGATGGCGCTGGGCGGCCAGGGCCTCGATGTCCCGGTCCCGGGCGAGGAGCCCCGTGTCTGTATTGATTCGGGCCACGGCCTCGGCCAGCTCCGCCGCCCGGGTCTCGTGGAGCTGCCGGGCCTGGGCAGCCAGGGCCATGACCCTCTCCGCCTCGTCCAGCTGCCGGGCGGCGTCCGCGGCCAGCCGCCGGAACGGGCCGAGGGTCTCGAGGGCCGCCTCCCGTTCCCGCAACCCGGTCAGCACCGGAGCCACCCGGCGCACGCGCTCCAGGCGCGACCGGCGCTGGGCCAAGGCTTCGTAGCGGGCGCGCGTCTCGGCGGCCTCCTGCTGCAGGCGCTCGACCTCGTCCCGGGCCGAAACCCAGTCTCGCGTGCGCACGGTGAACTGCTTCAGGATCTCCTGGGCCTGGGCGAACTCGTCAGCGGCGATGTAGTACTCACGGTCCCCTGCGCGACGCTTCGCCCACAGGCAGGCGGCCTCCTCCTCCAGGGCCTCCCGGACGGCGCCGAAGCTCGCGATGCCGGCGGCGGATTGGAACAGGATCTGGCCCACGTCGTTGGCGGCGCTCAGGATGTCCCGCCCCCCCGCCACCAGACGCTGGTGATCGAGGCCGAACATCTGCTCGAAGAAGCCCCGCTCGACGCTCCCCAGGAAGGGAAGCAGCGCGGTGTCGGGGAGCACCTCGTCGTCCGGGGTGCGCAGGGTGCGGGTGCGCGCCTTGACGCGGATGAAGTCCAGCGCCGCTCCTTCCCCGTTCTCTATCGAAGCTCCCAGGCGCATGTCCGGGTAGGCGTGGCGGAAGTTGTAGGGGGAGCGCGTCTCGATGCCGAAGAGGAGGTCGAGGATGGCGCTGCGAAGCGTCGACTTGCCGGCCTCGTTCGGGCCGACCAGGAGATGGAAATCCGTCTCCCGCCCGGGGAGATCCAGGGTCAGGTCGGTGAAGCGGCCATAGCGGGCGAGATCCAGCCGGGCGATGCGCATGGGGGGTCCTCAGCCGTTGCCCGCCAAATGGGCCACCAGCCCCGGCGCCACCTTCCGCACCAGGTCCGCCAGCTCACCCGAGCGGATCGCGGCGAGCTCGGGCACCGCCTGGAGCAACTCCGGAGGCGCCCGGTCGACCAAGGGGCGAAGCTCCCCCGCCAGGGCCGCGATCAGCTCCGGGTCCTCCGGGGCACTGGCCAGCAGCGCCGCCAGGTCGCCGACGGCGTCGGAGCGGGACCGCAGGGCATCCCCGTCCCGCGGCGGGGCCGTCTCCACCCGCACCTTCTCGACCCACAGTCGATCCTGTCCGATAGCCGCCGCCTGGCTCAGAACCTCCGCCCGCAGGTGGGACTCCCGCCCGAACAGCTCTCCATGGGCTGGAGTATGGCCGGTGATGCGCACCCGTACCGAGAGTTGGCGGTCCCCAATCTCGTCGAGCAGCCCCTCGAAGGCGTGGCCCACGACCCGGATCACCTCGTCGAGGCTGCGCGCACCGGTCGCGTCCACCTCCAGCACCTGCCAGCGCAGCACGTCCACCAGCAGCCGCTCCACCCGCTGCACCTGGTCACCATCCACCGTGACCAAACAGGCACCGCGCGGACCGCACTCGCGCACGTGGCGGCCCTGAAGGTTGCCGGGGAAGACCACCCAAGGGTCCTCCCGCACCACCGCGTGCTCGTGCACGTGGCCCAGGGCCCAGTACCCGTAGCCTCTGGCGACCAGCTCCGCCGTCGAGCAGGGCGCGTAGGTCGCGTGGGCCGCGTTGCCCTCCAGGGCGGTATGCAGCACCCCGATATTGAAGGCCCCCGGCACCGGCGGCGGGTAACCCGCAGCGAGATTCTCGGTGGTCTTCGCGTCCCGGAAGCTCTGCCCGTGCAGGGCCACGTTAAGCTCCTCGATGTGGAAGCTGCTCGGCCGACGGGCCGTGAAGGTGTGGACGTTGGGGGGCAAGAGCAGCTTCCTGGTCATCTCGCTCTCGGCGTCGTGGTTGCCGAAGAGCAGATAGACCGGGATGCCCGCCTGGTGCAGCCGCCCCATCTGGCGACAGAAGAAATACCCGGTGTTGTAGTCCTTCCACTGGCCGTCATAGAGATCCCCGGCGATCACCATGAAGGAAACGGTCTCCTCGATCGCCTCGTCCACCAGGCGGATGAAGGCTTGGCGAGTCGCGGTGCGCAGAAGATCCACCGGCGCGTCCGGGTAGGCCGTGAGGCCCGAGAGGGGGCTGTCCAAGTGGATGTCGGCGGCGTGGATGAATCTCATAGTCGGTCCTCCGCGCTTGCCCGGCGGGGTCTCGGCACGTGCGGATCGCACCGTTTCACGAGTCGGCGCGGGAGGAAGGCCTCTGAGTCCCCGGCAGAAGTGAGGGCCAGGCGCCCGCCCCACCAAGCCTCCTCATTACCGCGATGTCTCCGCGCGCTGAAACCCGACGGAAGGTGCGCACGCCTCGGCTCGGGCGAATCAGGATCGGTCGTGACGAGTTGCATCTGGCCGGTCGCCTGGTTGCCGACCAGCGCGCTTGGCACCAGGGTCTCGCCCGCGGCGAGGAGCGCGCGAGTGGTGGCGATCATGGGTGCGATCAGCTTGCGGTAGCGGCATGGGCATGTCATCCATGGCACCCATTATGACGCAACCTCAGCGTCTCGCGACCAGGCTTGCCATCGGATCCTCAGGCTGGGTGATCCGTGACCGCGGCGTGCCCGATTCCTATCGGAGCACGCCCAGCGACGATGGATATGCGGAACGGGGGCGATCGCGGCATTCACGCCATACGGCGTGCAGAGCGCCCTGAGAGGGGCCGGGCCATCCATGGCCCGGACCGAAACACGACCGATCCGCGGGTTTCTAAAGGATGTAACCGCGCTCGTCGTGCTGGGAGATGTCGAGACCTTGCGACTCCTCCTCCTCGGTGACCCGCAGCCCGATGGTCCAGTCGATGAGCTTGAGGATGATCAGGCTCAGCACACCGCCGTACACGATGGTGGCCACCACTGAGATGAACTGGACCCAGACCTGACTGCCGATGGTCATGCCTTCCTCGAGCCCGGCGCCGCCGAGCGCGGCATGAGCGAACACGCCGGTGAGGATCGCGCCGACGATACCGGCCACACCATGGACACCCCAGACGTCCAACGAGTCGTCGTAGCGCAACGCCCGCTTGATCATGGTCGAGGCGATGAACGCGAACAAGGCCCCAGCGAAACCGATCGCGATCGCACCCATGGGCCCGGTGGTTCCGGCGGCCGGCGTGATGGCCACCAAGCCGGCGATGGCACCGGTGGCGATACCGAGCACCGACGGTTTGCCGTGGCGGATCCATTCAGCGAACATCCAGGTCAGGGCCGCCGTGGCCGTCGACAACTGGGTCACCACCATCGCCATCGCCGCGGTACCGTCTGCGGCGAGCTGCGAGCCCGCATTGAAGCCGAACCAGCCGACCCACAGCATCGACGCGCCGATCACGGTCAGTCCGAGGTTATGCGGCGGCATCGCCGTCGTCGGATAGCCGCGACGCTGCCCGAGCACGATCGCCGCCACCAGCCCAGCGATACCGGCGTTGATATGCACCACGGTGCCGCCGGCAAAATCGAGCGCGCCCATCTCGCCGATCCAACCACCGCCCCAGACCCAATGGGCGATCGGGATGTAGACCAACGTACCCCACACGGCCATGAACCACATCATCGCCGAGAACTTCATGCGCTCAGCGAAGGCACCGACGATCAGCGCCGGCGTGATGATGAAGAAGGTCATCTGGAAGACCATGAACAGCGACTCGGGGATGGTGTCCGCGAGGGTGTCCACGGTGATACCGGCCAGGAACAGGTTCGAAAGGCCGCCGATCCAGGCGTTGAGATCGCCGCCGTCGGAGAAGGCCAGGCTGTAGCCGTAGATCGCCCACAAGACGCTCATCATCGCGGCAATCGCGAAGCATTGCATCAAGACCGACAGCACGTTCTTCGCCCGGACCATGCCGGCGTAGAAGAGAGCTAGGCCCGGCAGCGTCATGAACAGAACCAAGGCCGTGGCCACCAGCATCCAGGCCGTGTCGCCGCTGTCCAGTGCCGGTGCGTCATCGGCGAGGGCCAAAGCCGGCATCAGGGCCATCAGCACCAGAATGGCCGGCATCGCGGTCCGTCTTATCAATCGTTCTATCATCGTCGCTTTCCCCTGTCGGTCGCGATTAAAGGGCATCGGGCCCGGTCTCGCCGGTCCGGATGCGAATCACATGGTTCAAATCAGTGATGAAGATCTTGCCATCGCCGATCTTTCCGGTGCGCGCGGCACCACTGATCGCCTCGACCACCTTGTCGACGAGCGCATCGTCGACGGCGATCTCGATCTTGATCTTGGGCAGGAAGTCGACGACGTATTCGGCGCCACGATAGAGTTCGGTGTGGCCCTTTTGCCGACCAAAGCCCTTGACCTCGATGACGGTGATGCCCGACACGCCGATATCGGCCAGGGCCTCACGTACGTCGTCGAGCTTGAAAGGCTTGATCACAGCTGCAATTAGCTTCATGTTGGAGAGCTCCAAGAGGAATGAGGAACGGGAGCCGATCCCGGATCAGGCAGGGCCGCCTGGGTCAGAAGGACTTGTTCCAACCGATCCAGAACTTCGGGTCGTTATCCCAGATCTCGCTGCGACCGTCGTTCTGTTCGTAATTGAAGCTGAAGGTACCGAATTCGCCGGCCTCGCGACTGATCGAGACGCCCCAGTGCCAGTAGTTGGCGCTGCGCGTGTTGCCGAGCTCATCGACCTCGACCCGGTCGTTCGTGAAGTCGTAATAGCCGAGCTGTATACCGAGACCAAGCTCATAAGGGAGCTCGAAATCAAGTCCGGCGTAGTAGTACAGATCGCCCTGATCGAAGAGCGCATCCTCGTTGTCCTTGTCACCCCAAACCGTGTACTGGATGCCGGCGGAGAAGAAGTCATACCCGCCGGAGAGTCCGATCTCCCAGAAGTCGATGCTGCCATCGTCATCGGGATAGGCGTAGTAGATGGTGTTCACGCCGAGGCTAGCCGCCTCATCGGGCAGCGTGAAGTCGAACCCCATGTAGATATCGAGTTCGTAGTTTGCACCGGACTCGAAATCGACGTTCGAGGCCCAGGTTCCTATGTAAAACCCACTGTCGTGGCCGAGCTCGAGACCACCTTGCACGGCCGGACCGTCGTCGGTCTGGGAGGTGCCGCGCCAAAGGTAGTTGGAAACCACGCTCAAATCGGCGCTCAGATCGAGCGGCGGCGCGGCAACCGCCGGGTTTACTGCGGCCAGTGCCACGATCATGAGCGGCGAGGCGGCGGAAATCGTCATCGCATTTCGGTTGATCATCGCGGTCGATACCTCTCTATTTGGATGGCTTGTGCGTGTCAGAACATGTCGGCCCCGTGCGTGGCGACATCCGCGATTGACAAAGCAGACTTCATGCCATAGCCGCCGCAACAGCGGTATTGACCGATGTAGCCACGAGAGTATGATTTTAGAGACACTGCCGGCGCACGGTTTCGGTGCGCCATGACGGACCGACACGCCACGGAGGGCACGCTCTTGGTGCGCGGAGCCGCTTGTCGGTCGCCAGACGGCCTCCGCCCCTTGTTAATCAATCGTCCCGAAAGTCATCGGAGGCGGGTCGCGGCGACCGTCGGCGGGAGGGATCCCGCCGTCGAGCTGATACGGACGTCCTTGCAGCGTGTCGCAGCGGGGCGTCTCCGATGACTTTTGCAACCCTCGATACTGTCCGGTCGTCGGTCGTCTTTCCCGTCTCAGGCTTTGATCCCATGAATCCGGGATCGAGCGGGAACCTAGGTCGCGACGGGTTTCCCGGCCAAGTGCCTACCAACCGTGTCGATCACGCCACCACCGGCCTATAATGGGCCGGTGCCAACTCAAACAGCCTTCCCTCCCTCGGGAACAGGCAGGAATCAACACCATGCTGGATCCGAAACAACTCGACGATCTCGTCCAACGGCTGGCCTCGAACCTGCCGAAGGGCTTGCAACTGCTTCACGAGGACATCAACAAGAACTTGCGCGCGTCGCTGGAGGCAGGTCTCGCGCGCCTCGACCTGGTGACCCGCGCGGAATTCGATGTCCAAGCGGCAGTGCTGACCCGAACCCGCGCCAAACTGACCGCGCTCGAGGCGCGCGTCGCCGAACTCGAGACCGCGCGGCATGTCGGCACGACGCATCCGACGGACCGACCTGATTCGGCGTGAGCTTATGCGTGCTGCATAGCCGCGCCCGCACGGGCATCGTGGCCCCGGAGGTGGCCGTCGAGGTCCATCTGTCCGGTGGCCTCCCTGGTATGTCGATCGTCGGCCTGCCGGAGATGGCGGTCAGGGAAAGCAAAGACCGCGTGCGCGGCGCCCTGATCAGTGGGCATTTCCGCTTTCCGCTTGGACGCGTGACCGTGAATTTGGCGCCGGCGGATCTGCCGAAGGAAGGTGGACGCTTCGACCTGCCGATCGCACTCGGCATCCTCGGCGCCTCGGGTCAGCTCCGCACGACCGAACTGGCTCAGTGCGAGTTCCTCGGAGAACTCGCGCTGTCGGGAAGCCTGCGACCCGTCACTGGCGTGTTGCCGGCCGCGATCGCGGCCCGCCAGGCGGGGCGGGCGTTAGTGTTACCGCGCGAGAATGCCGATGAGGCGGCGCTGGTGGGTGAGGACCTGCCGGTGTTCCCGGCCGACCACCTGCTGGCCGTGTGCGAACACCTGAACGGCGTCGCACCCCTGGCGCGGCACCGCGTCTCATCGGACGCATCCTGCGCGCCCCGCGAGGGCACGGATCTGTCCGACGTCCGCGGTCAGGAGCAGGCCAAGCGGGCTCTCGAAGTCGCCGCGGCCGGCGGTCACAGCCTGCTGCTGATCGGCCCGCCGGGGACCGGTAAATCGATGCTTGCCAATCGGTTACCGGGTATCCTGCCGCCCTTGACGGAGGCCGAAGCCTTGGAGGCCGCCGCGATCCGTTCGGTCAGCGACCGCGAACCCTGCGATCCGCGGCGCTGGCGCGAACGGCCGTTCCGCGCCCCGCATCACACCGCTTCCGGCGTCGCCTTGGTCGGCGGTGGGGCTCATCCGCGCCCTGGCGAGATCTCGCTGGCCCATCTCGGTGTGCTGTTCCTCGACGAGCTACCGGAATTCGATCGACGCGTGCTCGAGGTCCTGCGCGAACCACTGGAATCTGGACGGATCCATATCTCGCGCGCAGCGCATCAGGCCGAGTTCCCTGCCCGATTCCAACTGATCGCAGCGATGAATCCGTGTCCCTGCGGCTATCAGGGTGACGACAGCGGCCGCTGCCGCTGCTCGGACGAACAGATCGCGCGCTACCGCGCGCGGATCTCCGGGCCGTTGCTCGACCGCATCGATCTCCATGTCGAGGTACCAAGGCTGCCGCCCGAGCGGCTGGTGCGATCCGGGGTCGTCGACGAGACGAGCGACCAGGTTCGGGGGCGAGTCGCGGCGGCGCGCTCGCGGCAGATCGAGCGGGCCGGGCGCCTCAACGCCGAGCTGGTCCCGCGCGAGATCGACCGCTTCTGCGCGGTCGATCAAGCGGGTCGGACGCTGATCCAACGGGCCATCGAACGTCTCGGCTTGTCGCCGCGGGCCTATCATCGCGTGCTCAAGGTGGCACGCACCATCGCCGATCTGGCCGGCAGCGGGCCGATAACGGCCGAACACGTCGGCGAGGCGATCGGCTATCGGCGGCTCGATCGCCAACGCGGATCCTAGCGCGGTCTCGCCAACCGGCACCAGCCCCCTCTCAGACGAGCATGTTGCAACTCGAGAACCTGAGCCTGCGCCGAGGCGGGCGACTTCTGCTCGAAGACGCGAATCTGATGCTGCCACCGGGCCGCAAGCTCGGTGTCGTTGGGGCCAACGGCTGCGGCAAATCGAGTCTCTTTGCGCTGTTGCTCGGTGAACTGCACAGCGATCGCGGCGAGATGCGGATGCCCGCCGGCTGGCGGATCGCCCATGTCGCGCAACAGACACCGCGCGGCAACCAATCGGCGCTCGATTTCGTGCTGGCCGGCGACGAAGAACTGACGCAGCTCGAAGCGCAGCTGGCCGCGGCCGAAAGGGCCGGTGACGGTGTTCGACAAGCCGACCTGCATGGGCGGATCGAGGCACTCGACGGCTATGGCGCGCCAAGCCGCGCGGCCCGGCTGCTCCATGGGCTCGGCTTTGCACCGGGTGACGAGCAGCGGGCAGTCGACAGCTATTCCGGCGGCTGGCGGATGCGCCTTGCGCTAGCGCGGACCCTGATGGCGCGCTCGGATCTGCTGCTGCTCGACGAGCCCACCAACCATCTCGACCTCGATGCGGTCATCTGGCTCGAAGGTTGGTTGCGCACCTACCCCGGCACGCTGCTGTTGATCTCCCACGACCGCGATTTCCTCGACGCGATCGCCGACCAGATCCTGCACATCGAGCATGGACGGGTCCAACTCTATCCGGGCGATTATTCGGCGTTCGAGCGCCAGCGTGCCGAGCGGTTGGCCGAACAACAGGCGGCGTTCGTGCGCCAGCAGCGCGAGGTCGCCCAGATCCACCGGTTCGTCGAGCGCTTCCGCGCCAAGGCCACCAAGGCCCGCCAGGCCCAGAGCCGCATCAAGGCCTTGGAACGGATGGAGCTGATCGCCCCGGCCCATGTCGATTCGCCGTTCGCGTTTTCCTTTCCGGAACCGGAGAGCCTGCCTTATCCGCTGCTCACGCTCGATGAGGCCGTGGTCGGCTACGACGGGGCACCGATCCTGACCGGGATCGACCTAGCCCTAGTGCCCGGAGACCGGATCGGCCTCTTGGGCCCCAATGGGGCAGGCAAATCGACGCTGATCAAGCTGCTCGCCGACCAGATCGCACCATTGCACGGCCGGCGTGCGCCGGCTCAGACATTGCGGATCGGCTATTTCGCGCAGCACCAGGTCGATCAGCTGTGTGCGGACGAGAGCCCGCTCGACCACCTGCAACGACTCGATCCCGAGGCGACCGAACAAGCCCTGCGGGACTACCTCGGCGGCTTCGGCTTTGCCGGCGAGCGCGCCTTGACCGAGGTCGCCCCCTTGTCCGGCGGCGAAAAGGCGCGGCTCGTGCTGGCCCTGCTGGTCCGCCAGCGACCCAACCTGCTGCTGCTCGACGAGCCGACGAATCATCTGGATCTCGAGATGCGCCACGCATTGGCGCGAGCCTTGCAGGACTATGACGGGGCCTTGGTGCTCGTGTCGCATGACCGACACCTGCTGCGGATCACGACCGATCGGCTGCTGTTGGTCGATCGCGGGCGGGTCGTGGAGTTCGCGGGTGATCTCGACGACTACCCGGCCTGGCTCGCTGCGCGCGACAACGATCCTCGAGCCGCAGCGGCCGACCCGGAACGCACAAGCCCGTCGCGCAAGGCCCTGCGCCGTCAGGAAGCGATGGCCCGGCAACGAACGCAACCGCTGCGTAACCGGCTCAAGACGGTGGAAACCGAACTCGCCACCCTCACGGAACGGCGCCAGGCACTCGAGGAAGCCCTGACCGTGCCCGAGCTTTATCAAGCTGACGCGAAGGCTCGACTGCTCGCGCTGATGACCGAAAAACGGGATCTCGACGCGGAACTCGATCGGCTCGAAGGCATCTGGCTCGAGGTCAGCGAGGAACTCGAACGATCAACGGGCGGCTAGCGAAGCGCGGGGACTTCCGAGCTGATCGGTCGCGCCACGGGGACCGATGAGCCGATCACCGGCCCCACCCTTTGGTCGTTGGCCGAGAGGTTGCTAAGATGCGATGCCATCTTCCATCATCTCCTATTCAAGGAACCTCCGATGTCTCCTTTCACGGACCTCACGAAGAGTCAGCCGTCGCCGCGCCTATTCGATCTACCGCCACTGGCGATGGATCGCGATGGGCTAGCCGAGGACTTCAAGCGCTACTACGCCAATACCCTGGGTCGGGATACCGACTGCCGCTCGGCCTACTATCCGTACCGTGCGTTGTCGATCACGCTGCGCGACCGCTTGATGGAGCGCTGGAAGAGGACCCGACACGCCCATGATCAGGCGCAATGCAAACGCACCTACTATCTGTCGCTCGAATTCCTGATGGGGCGGTCACTGAGCAACGCGATGCTCAATCTGGGAATCACCGATGAGGTCGAACGCGGGCTCTATGATCTCGGGCTGCTGCTCGAGGAGATCGCCTCGAATGAACCCGATGCCGGCCTCGGCAACGGCGGCCTCGGGCGGCTTGCGGCCTGCTTCCTGGACTCCTGCGCGACCCTGCAATTGCCTGTCAAAGGCTACGGCCTGCGTTATGAATACGGGATGTTCCGCCAGCTGATCGAGAACGGCTACCAGATCGAGGAACCCGATCACTGGATGCGTGAAGGCCACCCGTGGGAGCTCGAACGTCCAGAATACACGCAAAGGGTTCAATTTGGTGGACGGATCGAGATCCACAAGGACCAGCATGGGCGCCTGCGGGTGCATTGGGTCGACACCCAGGATGTGCTCGCCGTGCCCTTCGATACGCCGATCCCGGGGTACCGCAACGACACCATCAATACGCTGAGGCTGTGGAAGGCCGCCGCCACCGACGAATTCGACCTGCGCGAGTTCAATGCGGGCAGTTACCCGGAGTCGGTCGCACAAAAGAACAGCGCCGAACACATTACGATGGTGCTCTACCCGAACGACGCGAACGAATGCGGAAAAGAGTTGCGCTTGCGGCAGCAGTACTTCCTCGCAAGTGCGAGCCTCAAGGACGTGCTGCGCGAGTGGACGCGACTCAATGGAGACGACTTCTCCGGTTTCGCCGACAAGAACTGCTTTCAGCTCAATGACACGCATCCGGCCATCTCGGTCGCGGAACTGATGCGCCAACTCGTCGACGACAAAGGGCTGGAGTGGGACGAGGCCTGGTCGATCACGACGCGGACCATGGCCTATACGAACCACACGCTGCTTCCGGAGGCACTCGAGCGCTGGCCGGTCCGCCTGTTCGAGAACCTGTTGCCGCGACTGCTGCAGATCATTTACGAGATCAATGCCCGATTTCTCGCCGAGGTCGCGGCGAAATGGCCCGGGGACCTCGATCGCAAGCGGCGGATGTCGCTGATCGAAGAGGGCTCGGATCCCCAGGTACGGATGGCCTATCTGGCGATCGTCGGCAGCTTCTCCATCAATGGCGTCGCGGCGCTGCATTCGCGGCTGCTGCGTGGCGGCCTGTTCCGCGATTTCTACGAGCTCTGGCCCGCGCGTTTCAACAACAAGACCAACGGGGTGACGCCGCGCCGCTGGCTGGCACTGTGCAACCCAGCCCTGCGCGAGCTGCTCGAAGCGCGGATCGGCGAGGGCTGGATCCGCAACCTCGAGCAGCTGGCACGCGTAGCCCCGCTCGCCGACGACACCGGGTTCCGCGACCGATGGCATCAGGTCAAACAGGCCAACAAGCAGCGTCTGGCTGATCTGGTCCGGGAGCAATGCGGCGTCGAGTTTCCCATCACGGCCCTGTTCGACGTCCAGGTCAAACGCATCCATGAATACAAGCGGCAACTGCTGAACCTGTTGCACGTAATCCACCTGTACAACCGTATCAAGCGTGGCGACCTCGACAATTGGACGCCACGCTGCGTGCTGATCGGCGGCAAAGCCGCCCCCGGTTACACGATGGCCAAGGTCATCATCAAGCTGGCCAACAACATCGCCGCCGCGATCAATGCGGATCCCGACACCGATGGGCGCTTGCGGCTGGCGTTCCTGCCCGATTACCGGGTATCCCTGATGGAGATCATCGCCCCCGGCGCGGACCTGTCCGAACAGATTTCGACCGCCGGAAAGGAGGCCTCCGGGACCGGCAACATGAAGTTCATGATGAACGGCGCCATCACCATTGGGACGTACGACGGTGCAAACATCGAAATCCTCGAGCAAGTCGGTGAAGACAATTTCTTCCTGTTCGGGCTGACGGCCGAACAGATCGACGAGGTGCGACCGCACTACGATCCGAATCGTTTGATCGAGGGCGACCCGGATTTCGCTGCCGTGATGCGCCTGCTCGAGACCGGTCACTTCAACCAGTTCGAACCGGGCCTGTTCGATGCGGTGATCCGCGCGATTCGCGATCCACAGGACCCCTGGATGACGGCCGCCGACTTCCGCGCCTACATCGACGCTCAAGAACGCGCGGCCGCTGCCTATCGCGACCAACCACGCTGGTTGCGGATGAGCATCCTGAACTGCGCCGGCAGCGGCCCCTTTTCGTCGGATCGCACCATCAGCGAGTACAACCGCGACATCTGGCGCATGGAGCCCGTCGCACCCGACCCGGTGCGCTGACGCAAGCCAGGCCGGCGGCACCCGCCGGCCGCGCGGCCTCCGCACCGCGTCTTCCGCGACCCGTCCGTCGACCGGGTCCCGTGCGGTGCGAGGGTCGCGCCTCGGATACGCCGTCAGGGCCGCCCGAACAGGCGTAACAGATGCCCTTCCATCGAGGCGATCAGGCGCTCCATCGGCTTCTGCTTCTGTGTGTACTTGACGTGCAACAGACGGGCGCGCTGGTGCGCCTCCATCAGATAGTCGTCGCTCGTTTGGATCCGATCGACCAAACCGAGCTCCAAGGCCCGGCTGCCGAGCCAATACTCGCCGGTGGCGACGCGTTCGATCGCGACCGTGGGTCGGTGTTCGGCGATGAAGCCCTTGAACAGCCGATGGGTCTCCTCGAGCTGCGTCTTGACCTTCTCGCGTGCGGCATCGGTGTTCTCGCCGAACAAGGTCAGCGTGCGTTTGTATTCGCCGGCCGTTTGCAGCTCGAAGTCGACACCATGGCGATCGAGCAGGCGCCGGAAATTCGGTAGGCCGGCGACCACGCCGATCGAACCGATCACAGCGAAAGGGGCCGCCAACAAGCGATCTCCGACGCAGGCCATCAGATAGCCACCGCTAGCCGCGACCTTGTCGATCGCCACGGTCAACGGGATATCCCGCTCTCGGATACGCTTGAGCTGCGCCGCGGCGAGCCCGTGATCGCTGACGACACCGCCGGCGTTCTCCAGCCGCACCAGGACCTCGTCCCGCGGCGTCGCCTCGAACAAGATCGCCGTCACGACCTCGCGCAATGACCCGACGCCGGTCGCCTTCAGGTCACCGTGGAAGTCGATCACGAAGAGCCGCGGCCGCGCGGGATCGACCGGCATGGTCTCGCCATCCGTCCGGCCGAGCTTGTGCCATGACCATCGGCGTCGCCGCGGGCGCGCGGCGTGCTGCAACATGTGCGCCATGCGCCGGTACTTGTCGCTCAGGTCCAGCACCTCCAGGCGCGCCCCTTCCGGTTGGCCAGCCCGGCGATCGCGCAATAGGAGCCAAGGCACCAGGCCGAACACCGCGACCAGCGTCACGACCTTCACCACGAACAGTCCGTACTCGATCAGGTATTCACTCATAAGCCGTTACACAATTCATGGTCGCGAAAAGGACGCTGGCGGGTAACCGGTGCGGCGACGGCACTGTGTCACGGTCAATGCCGGGCGCCCGGTCAGACTGCAATCGGGGCGCGAATCGGCGGATGCGGGTCGTAACCCTCGAACGCGAAGTCGGCGACTTCGTAGTCGAACAGGCTTGGCGGGCGACGCCGAATGACCAGTCTCGGTGCCGGCCGGGGCGCGCGCCGGAGCTGCTCGTATGCGATGTCGTCGGTCAGATGGTTACGATACAGGTGCAGATCACCGAACGTATGGATGAATTCGCCGACCGCGAGATCGCACTGCTGGGCCACCATGTGCGTCAACAGGGCGTAACTCGCGATATTGAAGGGCACGCCGAGAAAGAGATCGGCACTGCGTTGATACAGCTGGCACGACAACCGACCTCCGCCGACATAGAACTGAAACAGGCAATGGCAAGGCGCTAGGGCCATCCGGCCGGCGCGGACATTGTCCTGCGGAGAGCGGTCCTCGTCGGGTAGATCGGCCGGATTCCAGGCGGTCACGACGAGGCGCCGAGAGTCCGGACGGGAGCGAATCGACCTGACGAGCTCGTCGAGCTGATCCAGGGTCCGACCGTCAGGACAGGTCCAGCTCCGCCATTGGTGCCCATAGATGGGCCCCAATGCGCCGTCGGGACCAGCCCACTCGTCCCATATGGTGACCCCATGGGCCCGCAGCCAATCATTGTCGGTCGACCCGGACAGAAACCACAAGAGCTCGAGGATGACGCTCTTGACGTGGACTCGTTTTGTCGTCACCAACGGAAAGCCGGCGGCTAGGTCGAAACGAATCTGCCGACCGAAGACCGAGCGCGTCCCGACCCCGGTCCGATCGTCCTTGTCGACGCCATGCTCGATGACGTCCTGCAATAGATCAAGATACGTGCGCATCACTTCGTTCCCGACTCCGTCCCCGGTGACGAGGAGGCCTCGCGGGGGATCCCCGATCACGTCGAGCCACAGCCCCGCGAGGCCGATGGTCAGGCCCCGACCGGGCCAAGCAGCAACGATTGGCCGACCATGGCCTCTGGCTTTGGAAGACCCATCAGCTGCAGGACGGTCGGCGCGACGCTGTCGATCCCGGCGCCCACGGCCAGCCGCCACGGGACCTCGTCGACAACGAGGCACGGGACCGGATAGATCGAGTGCTGCGTCTGCGGCGCCCCGGTGACCGGATCGACCATCTCATCGCAGTTGCCATGATCGGCGGTCAGGATCACCGAAAAGCCCTCTTCGCACGCGACATCCATGACCCGCCCGGCCTCGCGGTCGAGCACTTCGACCGCGGCGATCACGGCCTCGGGGATAGCCGTATGGCCCACCATGTCGCCGTTGGCGAAGTTGACGACGATGAACGGGAAACGGCGGCTGCGCAAGGCGTCGATGACCGCATCGGCCACCTCGGGGGCGCTCATCTCGGGCTTCAGATCGTACGTCGCGACCTTTGGCGATGGGATCAGACGATGCTCCTCGCCCGGCCAGGGCTCCGCGCGACCGCCATTGAAGAAGTAGGTGACATGGGCGAATTTCTCGGTCTCGGCACAATGGAATTGCGGCAACCCAGCCTCGCTCAGGATGCGGCCGATGGTCACGGATGGAGTCTCGTTGTCGAATGCGAACGGCAAACCAAAGCGTTGATCGTAGTTCATCATGCCGGTCACTCGCGCGGACTGGAAGTCGCCACGCGCGAAATGCTCGAACGGCCCCTCGCGCAAGGCTGCGACCAATTGCCGCGGGCGGTCCTTGCGGAAGTTGAAGTGCACCACCGGGTCACCATTGCGGATCGGCTCGCCGCCGCGAATCAGCGTCGGTCGGATGAACTCATCATCTTCGCCGGCTTCGTAAGCGGCGTGGATCGCGTCGCGCGCCGAGCTCGCCCCTCGGCCCTCGGCGTTCACCAGACAGCGCCAGGCCAGCTCGGTGCGCTCCCAACGATTGTCGCGATCCATCGCATAATATCGACCGCAGACCGTCGCAATACGACCCCCGGCCGCCTCCAACGCCTTCTCGACCGGTTCCAGATAGAGCTCCGCCGAGCGCGGGGGCGTGTCTCGGCCGTCGGTGAACATGTGCAACACCGGTCGCACCCGATGGCGGCGGCAAAGCTCGATCAGGGCCTCGAGATGGCGCAGGTGACTGTGAACACCACCGTCCGAGACCAACCCCATCAGGTGCAGCGGCCGGTCCTCGTCGGCCGCGCATTTGGCCACATTGTTCAAGGCGACATTGTCGAAGAAGCTCTCGTCGGCGATCGCATCATCGATCAAGACGAGATCCTGACGGATCACGCAGCCGGAGCCGAGCGTGATATGGCCGACTTCGGAATTGCCCATCTGCCCGTCCGGCAGTCCCACCGCGCGGCCTGAGGCCTGCAACACTGTATGTGGATGGCGCGCGAAGTACGCGTCCAAACGCGGCGTGTGCGCCATCGCCACGGCATTGTTGGCCTTGCTCGGGTTGGTGCCGAAGCCGTCGAGGATGATCAGGATCACCGGCCGGCGTGGCACCTTCATCGAATCGCTCATCACGTACCTTGGTCTCCTGGAAACATGGATGCTGGGGCCAGTTTAACCCGTCTTCGGCTGAGCAGCGGCCCCGGTCCTGTCCGAGCCGGGGGCAGCGTCCAGGCACCAACCATCGAAGGATCCGGGACTTTGTTTGTTCCCGGTCACTTCGGGTCGGCCCGATTGCTGGCGATAATGGGCCGATCGCATGACCGAAGCGACCAGGGGTCACCCCGGCCCTGAGTCGGGAGGGCTCGCATTCGACGGCGGCGATCCATCTTCAGCAACCGATCAGGAGAAGTTAGCATGCAGACCGACAGAATCATCGCGTTCGTCATGGCCGGCGGCCAGGGTTCCCGGTTGCAGCCCTTGACTTCGGAACGGTCCAAGCCGTCCGTCCCGTTCGGTTCGCGCTACCGGATCGTCGACTTCGTGCTGAGCAACCTGGTCAATTCGCAGATTCAGACCATCTACCTGCTCGTGCAGTACAAATCCCAATCGCTGATCGAGCACATCCGCAAGGCCTGGACCATTTCCCCGCTGCTCCAGCAGCAGTTCGTCACCGTGGTACCGCCGCAGATGCTGACGGGCGAACACTGGTTTCAAGGAACCGCGGACGCGGTCAACCAGAACATCAACCTGATCGAGGAACACCGACCCGACCTGGTCGCTGTGTTTGGCGCCGACCACATCTACCGGATGGATATTCGGCAGATGGTCGAATTTCACAAGCTCCACGAGGCGGATGTCACGATCGCCGCGCTGCCGGTACCACTCGCCGATGCCACCAGCTTCGGCGTGATCGCGGCCGAACCGAATGGCCGCATCCTGGCCTTCGAGGAAAAACCAGCCCACCCGACTCCGATGCCGGAGGACCCGGCCCGCGCCTTTGCCTCGATGGGTAACTACATCTTCGACACGGACGTATTGCTCGAGGCCTTGCACGAGGCGCAGCGCAGCGGAGAGACCGACTTCGGCGCCCATGTGCTGCCGCGGCTGCTGCGCACGCATCGACTCTTTGCGTACGACTTCGCGACCAACGAGGTCCCGGGAATCCGCCCGTATGAACAGCGCGTCTATTGGCAGGATGTGGGTACCATCGACGCCTATTTCGACTCCCACAAGGACGTCCTCGGTGGCGAACCCAGATTCGACCTCTTCAATCCTCAGTGGCCCATCTATTCGAGTGGTTACCAGGGTCCGGTCGCCCGCATCCTGGGGGGGGAGTTGCGCAACAGCCTGCTCGGGGCGGCAACCGTGATCCATGACAACTGCCGCATCAGTAACTCGATCATCCGTCGCGAGGCCGTCATCGAGGAGGACGTGGTTCTCGAGGACTGCATCATCATGGACTACGTGCGTATCGGCCGCGGCGCGCAACTCAGACGGGTCATCGTCGATCGTCACAATTTGATCGAAGCCGGCGACCGAATCGGCTTCGACGAGGAGGCCGACCGCCAGCGGTTTCACGTCAGTCCTGGCGGTGTCACGGTTCTGCCGGGCGGCCGGGTCAGCTACTTCGCGCGCGATCACCTCGACGAGCGGCGCCGTGGCCGCGGTTACTCCGAGTGACGGACGCGGCCGCGACGAACAGGTTGCGAGACACACCGATGAGCTATTGGCTGATGAAATCCGAACCGAACGTATTTGGCATCGACCATCTCGCGGCCCGCCCGAACCACACCGAGCCCTGGGACGGCGTCCGTAACTACCAGGCGCGGAACATGATGCGCAATGAGATGCGCCCTGGGGATCAGGTGTTCTTCTATCACTCGAACTGCACGGAACGGGGTATTGTCGGCTTGATGGAGATCGCCTCGATGGCCTACCCCGACCCGACGGCATTCGATCCTCGATCGCAATATTTCGATCCGAGGAGCGACCGGGAGCGGCCACGTTGGTTTCTCGTCGATGTCCGTTACGTCCGCCATCTCGCACGCACCATCACCTTGGCCGAACTCAAGGCCTACGCCGATGGACCGCTCGCCGGTTGGCCACTGCTGCGGCGCGGCAATCGGCTTTCGATCCTGCCCGTCACGCCCAGACAGTGGGACTTCGTGCTATCGCTCGAGGGTCGCGAGGCCGAAACGCAGGCGGTCGCTGTCGAATGATGCAGCAACTCGCTCGCCGTTGCGCCCGCCTCTCGTCTAAGCCGATCGTCACGTACCCCAGCCATGATCCTGTCGGCGCGTCTTGAAAGCGAACGAAGGTCCTTCGCGATCTGATACATGACCTTCCGGTAATCGGCTCAACAGCGCAACGAGGCCCGGGTATCGCTCCCAGCGATGGAGAGACGGACCGTCCGATACCCTCGTTCACAACAAGCGAACCTGGGCCTCGCGCTGCAAGCCGAGATACTGAGTGCCGAGTCGCAACGCCTGGTCGGCGAAGACCTCCAGGTCACCCCAGCGTTCATCGGTATCGAAGACTTCGGTCAACACATCATTGACGACGACCAGACGGAAAGGGGTCCCGTTCGAATCGCTCTGTTCCGGGGCCTCGTCGCTCACGACATAAAGGCACGGCTGCACGTCGCCATGGCGGACCCATGCCAGGATGAAACGGTAGCGATGCGAATCCTCGCTCTCGATCTCGCCCAGCAGTGTCGCCGCGTAGTCTCCGATCTGATAGCGGCGTTTCGGGATCGCGGTCCTGATCTTCGGCCGTTCCAGCATCGTCTCGGACTCCTCTGACAGGGTTGCCACCCGGCGGGCGAGCCCGGTGTCGCCCACCATTTATTGATAAAATAAATGCATTAAATTTGTCTTATGGATTTTTCTCGCGTCGCCGGTTGGGCTAACGTGCGTCTATTGCTGCACCGCACAAAACACGCCTGGATGCGCCGCCCGCGCGCATGAAGAGGTCTCGAAACCATGACCGCATCGACGCGTTACGACTGCCTGATCGTCGGCGGCGGCGTCACGGGTACAGCGCTGCTGTATCTGCTGGCCCGCTTCACGGATCTGTCACGCCTGGCCTTGGTCGAACGCGACGACGTCATCGGCCAGGGCAATTCGCGCACCAACAATAACAGCCAGACGATCCATGCCGGCGATATAGAGACGAACTACCCGTTTGATAAGGCGCTCGCCGCGAAACGGGCGGCGCAAATGGTCGTCAATTACGCCAGCAGGCGGCCACCGGCCGAACGCGACCGGATCATTCATCGCATGCCGAAGATGGTGTTGGGCGTCGGCGCGGCCGAATGCGCTTACATCGAACGCCGCTTCGACGAATTCCGGGAGTCGTACCCGCGTATGCAGTTGTGGCGGAAAGCCGAGATCGCCGAGATCGAACCGCAGGTTGCTTTGGTCGAAGGGACCTGGCGCGAGGATCCGATTCTTGCCGCTGGGACCCTCGACGACTACAGCGCGATCGATTTCCAAGCCCTGTCGGAGTCCTTCTTTCGTTCCTGCGTGAGGTTGGATCGCCGTACGGACAAGCACGTCACGCAATTGTCCGGCACCAAGGTCGCCAGCATCCGGCGCGACGGCCCAGACTATGTTCTGCAGACCAATCGGGGGCCGCTTCAGGCTCGCGCTGTCGTCGTCAACGCCGGCGGGCATTCGCTGCGGCTGGCCCAGCAGATGGGCCACGGGCTTCAGTACTCATGCCTGTCGCTGGCCGGCTCCTTCTACTTCACTCGGCGCGTGCTGAATGGCAAGGTCTACCGTGTTCAAAACCCGGATTGGCCATTTGCAGCCATACATGGCGACCTCGATGTTCAGCAACGAGACAAGACTCGTTTCGGGCCCACGACCTTGATCTGGCCGACGCTCGAACGCCGCGGCACGGCGACCTTGCGCGAATACTGGCAAGTGCTGCGCTTCGATCGGGAGCTGGCCGCGACGCTCTGGGACCTGATGATGACCACCGAAGTCCGTCGACAGATCCAACACAATCTCCTATATCAGACACCGCGGCTGGGCCGGCGTTATCTGATCCGCGAGATACGCAAGATCGTGCCGTCACTGGAAGGCCGTGAAATCCACGGCGCCCGCGGGTCGGGAGGGATTCGCCATCTGCTGATCGACAAGGAACATCGACAGCTCCATGTCGGTGGCAGCAAAATCGTCGGCGATCCAGGGTTGATCTTCAATGTCACGCCATCGCCGGGCGGCACCCGCTGCCTGAGCAATGCCGAGGCCGATATGCGCCTATTGGCGAAGCACCTTCGGTGCCGCATCAACGAACGCGCGTTGACCCAGGAGCTCCTGACTGGCCCCGAGGATGTGGGCGGGACCGACGAGGCGGCTTGATTTCCCGCGGGCACTGCCTCGGAGTGTGGCGGTCACAGCGATGTGCCGCCCGCAAAAGGCCCGCCGAATAGGGAGCTCGCCTCGACCCGTTGAACACCAGGGTAGACCAGTTCCGGGCTCGGCAGGCTGACGAAATGGCCTTGGATGGCGTCGACTCCCGCGTTGAACAGCCTGGGCAGGAGCTCAACATTTTCCACCGCCAACGCGATGACTTGGATGCCTTCGCGTCGTGCGCGCTGAACCAGGTCGGCGAGATCACGTTGCGTTACTCGCCCGGCGACGAGGTCGTCGGTAACCTGACGATCCAGTTTGACATGCGTGATCAGTTCGTGAAAGCGATCGAGAAATGGGCCGTCATCGAGCCGCAGGTCCTCGACCAGCAATCCGTGATGCCTGGTTCCGAGCCTTTCCGACAACTGGCGCACGCCATCGGGCGCTGTGTCGAACGCGGCTTTATGGACCTCGACCACCAAGGATCCCGGGGACAAGCGCGCGGCTGACGCGAAGGTACCGAGCGCCTTGACCAGGTCATCGTCGTTCAAAGTCGAGGTGGCGAGATTGACGAAGATGACGGCATTGGGATGGCCGGCCCGCTGAATCTCCTCCAAGGTCGCGAGGACCCGCCGAAATATCCACAGGTCGACCCGGCCCAGCCATCCGGCTCGCGCGAGGATCGGCAGGAATTCGTCCGGAAACAGGAGTTGGCCGCGCTCATCCTTGAGCCGCACCAGGGCTTCGAACATGCCCCGATACCCTTCATTCGCCTGCACCGAAACGATCGGTTGAAACTCGAGAACCAGCCCATCGGCCTCGATCAGGGCTCGGATCCGCGCCTCGGTCTCACCGGGTTCGCAGTCGCCGCCCGCCGGCAAGCCACCCTCGCTCAGCGGGCGCTCAGCGAGGCTGTTGCGAGGCATCTTGCCGAAATCGTTGATCACTGGAATGATCAGCGCCGGCTTGGGACCCTGCCCGTTCGACCCGGCTCCGGTCTGCGACGACCGCAGGGCCTTGCGAGCAGCGCAGGCGTTCAACTCCCGCTCGCAGACCATCAGCAGATGAGCCATGTCGCCCCGTTGAACGACATCGGCCGCCCCGCGACGAAAGCCGACGTCCGGCGAGAAACGGGCATCCGGTGACCGGACCAGGACGACAGAGGCATCGAGGTCGGCCTTGTGGCTGCCAACCCGTGCTTCAACGCCGAGCGAGGCAAAACTCCCGGCATCACATAGGATCAAATCCCACCACCCGGGGTTTGCAAACGCATCATCTAGCGCCTCTTCACGCGCGATCTCGGTGAGAGTCGCTGCGATCCCTTGTCGGTTCAAGAGCGCGACGATCCGTAGTTCGTCCGGCTCCGGGTCGATGCAGAGGATCTGTTTCGAACGTTCCATCGCGACCAAGCCACCCCAACGCAATGAGCCGAATAACCCCTATGGGCATAAGCCTAACGGGCGATTCAATCACGAACAAGGCTCCCGGTCACGAAGCCGCGACGACCGGCATGATCGAAGAGACGAAGGGGCACCTTGCGAACTGCGAGGTGCCCCACAAGACACAAAGTCGATCGGGCGACTTTTCGTTCAGCCGTTGAGCAGGCTGCGCAGCATCCAAGCATTCTTCTCGTGTACCTGCATCCGCTGCGTCAGCAGATCGGCGGTCGGCTCGTCATGGGCTTCGTCCACCAACGGGAAGATACTGCGCGCCGTTCGGGCGACCGTCTCCTGGCCGGCGACCAGACGCCTGATCATTTCCTCGGCATCGGGTACGCCTTCTTCCTCGGGGATCTCCGTCAAGGCCGCGTAAGCGGCGTAGGATCCGGGGGCCGGATGGCCAAGAGCACGAATCCTTTCGGCGATCTCGTCGACGGCTGCGGCCAACTCCGTGTACTGCTGCTCGAACATCAGATGCAGCGTGTTGAACATCGGCCCCGTGACATTCCAGTGGTAATTGTGGGTCTTCAGATACAACGTGTACGAATCGGCCAGAAGCTTCGCAAGACCCTGGGCGATGCTTTCCCGCTCCGACGGCGAGATACCGATGTCGATGGTCATTGGTTTGCTCATCGTTGCTCTCCTCGAATAGCGGCCCGTCATCAGGCCATCACGTGGGGGGCCGCATGTTGCGCACGCGACGCGCGCACACGGTCCCACACCTTTTCATGGAAGAAATAGGCAATCGTGTTGGCAATCGGCTCGATCAGCGCGATAGCACCGCCGACCACGAGGCTTCCCGTCAACAAATAGGCGACGGTAAAGGCTACGATCATGTGCAGGATCCCGAACGACAAAGTTTTGGCCATGGTTCCACTCCTATGTTGCTGAGTGGAAGTCTAGCAATCGACGAAGAAAAGCCAAAATCGATAGTTTCGCGCGCAACGATTGTTTTTAACGATCCATGCCTCCGTGATCGGCGTCGCCCTCGGCGGTGATCGAGAGGTTAGCTCCCTCGCGCAAACGCTTGGCCGCCGCATACTCATCGTCAGTCATACGGGCGCCGACGCGCGCGCGCAAGCGCTCGGCCTCCTTGTCCCCCTGCGCCACGGCCAAGGACAGCCAATAGTGGGCTTGAGCTAGATCCTCGGGCACACCGCGACCCTCCGCATAGATCAAGCCCATCGCGAACTGGGCGTCGGCCTCGCCACACAAGGCCGCTTCACGGACGGCTGGCACCTTCGATGGATCGTTGCGCAATAGGATCAAATCCTTCAGATAGCGGGTATCGTGCATCTAAGGTTCCTCCACTTGCCGGCAAGCACACTGCCCGTTAAGTCACTCAGCGTCCAGCGGTCGTCCAACAGATTCGATCATAGCTCTAGTTCAATGAGCAGAGGAGTGTTCGAGCGAAAGTTCTC
>NZ_JBDKXB010000039.1:0-22375 GCF_041197575.1 Thioalkalicoccus limnaeus
GCCTGCTTGCGGTAGACCGAGGCGACGAAGTTCTGCATATCGGCGGCGGCCCGCTTGTTGCGTGCCTTGGCGGACGCCGCAGCAGCAAAGAACGCGCCTCCCAGGTGAACGGCAGCACCGGCACCGAGCGGTTTCACGGCAGCCTCGAAGTTCGGGATGACGCCGAGCAGCGACGCGAGGGTATCGAGTGCGGCGGCATCGAAAGTGGTCTTCACCGCTTCGAATGAGGATTCGAGCTCTTGCTGTTCCTCTTGCAGGATCTTGCCCGCCCCGAGTTGGACAATGCCGCCGGCACTTTCGTCTACGGCCTCGGCGGCTGCGGCGAGACCCACCCCGCCGGCAAGTAAGCTGCCGATCTTGGCGATGCCGGGAATGACGCTCAGCGATTCGAAGGAGATCTTGTCGGCGTCGACGAGCGTCAGTTTGCGCGCCGGCAACGCCTGGTAGGGTACGAAGAACAAGGACTGCTCCGGCAGTTCGCCCAGGAGCTCGGCGAAGTGTACCCAGCGTTGTTTGCCAACGTCTTCCTCGTGGATCGCGGCGTCACGGTTGGCTTCGGCCTCCTCAAGCTCGCGCTGGCGCGTCTGCTTGAGCAGTTCTGCCATGTTCTTCGCGTGGAGGGCATGTCTCTCGGCGAGGTCTTCGGAGTCGCGCTTCTCCCGGGCCGCAAGCAGCAGCTCGCCGAGCCGCACGACGGCTTGCGCGTGCTCCATTGCCCGGGCGTACATAACGGCATAACGATGCTTGGGCAAGGGCTGCGCAAGCTGTTCGAGCACCGCGCCGATGTCGATGCCCGACGCAATGGCCTCAGCGAGCAACGCCGGATCGATCGGCGGAGAGAACAGTGGCAGCTGCATCTGCACGCCGTCGATGTTCATGCCGTTGCGGATCTTGAACAGGCGATCGTCGACCTCGTCCCACAGGGCCAAGAGTTTCTCATTCTTGGGGATGCCGAAATAGCCGATTGCGCCGCGCTGCATGATGCCAGTTGCCGAGCTGTCGGCCGCCGCGACCAAGCTGCCCCGGGCCGGGGCGAGCTTCGACTCGGCAGCGAACATGACATTGCCCATCTCGTCGAGATCCCGGCGCAACTCGGCGTAGCTTTTCGCCGGCATCGTGGCGCGTCGCGCCATGACCTCGGGCTTTCTGCCCATCTCACGATAGGCGATCATGTAATACTGAATCGCCTGATTGACGTCCTCGGGAGTGAAGCGCCTGAAGAACCTGTCGCCGAGTGCCAGATGCAATCGTACGTCGAAGGCGACCACCCATTTTTTGTAGGCGAGCGGCCGTAGCCTTGCGATGCGGTGCGCTTGAAACGGATAGAGGCGCATCGTGTCGATCTGGGCGAGAACGTTCTGCTTTTCGGCGTCGGCGTCGGGGCGCGACAGCAGCGCCAGCATGGCATCGAGGCGAATCGGCGCGATGCCGCGCAAGCCTTGGAAGCGCCAGCATTCCTCCGGATCGCCTAGGAACGGCGTGTAGACGGCGCGGTGGACAAGATCGATCGCGGCGTCGCACTGGCCGTTATCAAAAAGCTTTTGCGCCAGCATCATGGGCGCGTGGAAGAAAAGTTCCCAGTTGTAGTTGCCGTAAGGCGTGGACTGCTCGAAATCCATGCCCTCGACGTCCGGAGTCGTCACCCGGTCCGGGTTGGGTTTGGCGAGCGCGGCGAAGGTCTCCGTGTCACCCAACGCTCCGCGCTGCATCTCCGGCGTCAGCAACGCGGCGAGACCGTCGCGTCGCAACACCTCGGTGAAGGTGTCGGCGAACGGGTGGAAGAAGGGCGTTATGTCCAGGTTCAGTCCGGGGACTTCAACTGTCCGAAACATCGGGCCTAGATATACGAGGTCTGGCCTGAGCTTAGGCGTTAACGCGATCTCGCTGGCAGGGGAGCCAACGACGAGATCAGTCTTCAGTGCCGCGACGTCCGCGGACTCGGTCACCGCCGCCAAATAAGAACTGTTTTTTGAGATGGCCGTGTCGACCCAGGGGTTTTTCACCTCCTTAGATTTGGCTGCGATGGCCGAAACCACGAGACTGGAATGGGTTTCGTATGCTTGGATCAACGCCGGCTTAGACTCGGAGGCCTCGACCTCCTCAAGTACGGTGGAGACACCCAGACTGGATTGGGCGAAATAGGCCCGATCCTTAAGGTCGACAAAGAACGGCGCGTTGAATGGGGCGGCGTAGAACTGGTTTAGCGTGGTGAAGCGAGCCTCGCTCGATGTGGTGAAGAGCACATCCCCTTTGGGTTTCTTGTGGGTTGCGACCACACTGATCGCTCCCTTCGCCTTGAATCCCATGAACGACGGTGCCGCGCCGCTGCTCCCGACGGCTCGGAAGTGGTCGCCGTAGGGTCCACCTCCACCGGGAGAGCACTTCATCTCGCTCGCGACGCGCGAGAACGAAAAGGTACCGCGCGGCATCGGTCCCCACGGGCCTTTGCGGGTCGCGACGACAATGTTCAGCGATTCTTCGCCCTTATTGGCCTTGAGCACCAACTCATTCGGGTCCGGGTATCGCGGGAGGGCGGTTACTGGAGTTATGCCGCCGCCGTAATCGACGGTTCCGTCGTAGTCCCATTCTGGCGGCTGGTGGTCGCGCGTTAACCACCAGGTCTCGAACAGGGCGGAGGATTGCTCCTTTGGCGTCCACCCCGGGCCTTCCTTGCGCGTCCAGCAAAGCTTGATCTCCCAATAGGGTCGCGAGTAGACAGCCTTGGCGTTGCCGTTCTTGACTTCGGGTGCCTCGGACTGTTGGTCGACCTTGCGCATGAACACCGGCCAGAATAGATACAACTGGCCACGCCAGACGACCGGCAAAAGGTGCACGCCGGCTTCGCGCAGCGCCGGGCTGTTGTCGCTCCTCGCTTCCTGCCGGTCGGGTTCGATCGACTGGATGTCGACGTCGATCGGTTCCCACGAGGTCCATTCCTCGTGATACGCATTGCGGTAGCGGTTAAGGCGCCGATAGAAGTACTTGCGCGCGGCGCCTCCGCGCGAGCGGCCGACGACATGCAGCACCGAGCGGAAGTATTCGGCTTCCCGACCCTCGAAGATCTCCTGCAGGTAGGTGCCGCAGACCTCAAGCGACGCCACGGAATGGAAGGCGTCGAGATAGGCGCGATAGGCCACTTCGGCATTGGCCGGCGTGATGTCGCCCTGTTGCAGGGCGGACTCGAAACTCTTGAAAGCCGCGCTCTTGTTGTCGCGCCACGCGGGATGCAGCAGCTCCTCGGGGTAGAGCAGCGCCTTGCCGCGGGCCGCCCAGACGGCCCGACGGGAGATCGTCTTCCATTCCTCGACGTCGATCTGACCCGGATTGACCCCATGGATTTGCTCGAAGCCCATGAGGCAGCGCTGAACGAAGATCTGGACGGCAAAGATGGCTTGCCGGATCCGTGATGTGAGGACGAATGCGTTGGTACCGACGTCGATGTAAAAGCGGTCGAAGAGTTGCTCCGCACTCTGCAGCTTTTCGCGCTGTAACAGGAACGCGGTCAGCGCATCCCGACTCTCCTCTCGAATCGGGTCGGAGAGCTGGCGCGACACGTCGAGCCAGTCGACCCGCGAATGGCGGGAGGATAGTCCCCGGACGAGCCGTTCGAGCGTCTCGAAGTCGATCGGCTCCTTCGTGAGCTTCGCGGCATCCGCGGGTTCCGCACCGATGCGGCGTAACAGCGACAGACGTTCACGCAGGGCTGCCAGCGCAGCGACGGGGCGCTGTTTCGCAACGGCCTCGTCCAACTCGGGAGCGCCGGCACGTGGCACCGCCGCGATTGCAGCGCTCGGACGGTCGAGCCACGAGCCGACAGCGGCGAACGTCGCTTCCATCCAGCCACTTTGCGCTAGCGCCGCAATGGCCTTGGCCATCGCCGCAGGCCGGCCGGTGTCACGAAGCAGGGTCACGAAAAGCGGCAGGGCAGCCAGCATCGTCGCAACCGCCTCTTTGAAGCGTTCCTGTCCGGAGGGGAGGTCCATTAGCCCGGTGATCGCGTCGGAAGTGATGATGGCCGCATCGCCCGTAGCAAGCGCGAAGGACTGCGGATCAAGCTTGGCCGCCTTGATCAGCACGGCGATCCGATCGATCCCGACCAGCAGGCGATCGGCCGCGTCCTGAAGCTCAGGGGTATCGAGCTGGTGGGCGAAGAGGGCAACGGCCGGCTTGCCGTCATCACGGAGCAATGCTTGGCGGGCCTCGCCGTCGCCGTTCGTGTCATCAAGCAGGTGGACGACGACGGCCGGATCGAGACTAAATGCCGATGCGAACTGGGCGAGCACAGCGGTGCGGCGGCGTTGCTCGGCTGCGGACTTCCGCGCTGCGATCTCTTCATCCAAAAAAGGTCTCCGTGCTTCGGCACGCTCGGCTTCCTCGGCCTGTTCGCGTGCCTCTTGCTCGGCGAGCGCCTTCAGCTGCAGAGCGAGATCCGCAATACTTTTCTTCAGCGACTCGGAGCGCGTACCTATGCCGTCGGTGCCTGCCGGTTGCTGGCCCGTGAGGTAGGCGATTGCTGCGGACGACAGCCCTGTTGAGGAGAAGTGGCGGCATTTCGATGCCAATTGGGCAAGGGCCGCCGGTGCGATGTGCGCACCGGCCAAGTTCGGCCCGCCGGTCGACCTGCTGATGACAACGATCTCTTCCGGTTGGATGCCGAGGGCACGGCCGAGCACGACGACCCGATGGATAGCGGAAACGCCGGCGAGATTGAGCCTCGTCACGCCAAGCGCTTGGGCGAGGTCACGCAGCGCGTCCGCGTTGACGCCGAATGCCGCCGCCATGCCGGACAGTCCCGCGGCGATATCGCGGTCGACCGTGAGCGCCTGGCCCGCCACGTCGCGCCGGAACTCGGGGTTCACGCGCGCGAGGCCTTTGGGCGGAAAGAGCGCGTCGTACAGCGAGGCCGGGCCGTGCGTGCCGATGTGCGCAACGAGGCTCGCCGCGACCGGCCAATCCAGATCGAGCTGGTCCTTCAGGTCGTGCAGGATGGCGAGGTCGGCAAGCAGCACCGGCGTGAATTGCGGGCGTGCGTCGCCGGTGAGGGCGAAGAGCGCCGCATCAAAGTCGGTGATGCTGAGCTTCATGCGCCGCGCAAGGCGCACAAACCGGTGCATCGCCAACCATTCATCCTCGTCGGTCAAGGGGCTGGCGTCGAGATGCCTGAGCGTGATCTCGTCCGGGCTGCAACCGATCGGCGGATCGAGGACGATGGTGGTCGCGAGCCGGGGTCGTTGACCCTCGATATAGCTGTGGACGTCCGCAGTCGAAAGATCTCCAAGCTTGAGAGCCCGCTCGATCTCGGACCCGGGCTCGATCGCATAGTCCGCTTCCCGCAGCGTCTTGAGCTGATCGACGGTGAGGAACAGCCGCGAAGCCACCTCGCTCGGATGGCCGGTCGGCACCTCGCCGCCGATGAAGCGGGTCCTGATGAGGGCGACCAATTCCGCGAATGTCAGTTCGAGGGCGGCGAGCAGCCTTCGCGATTTTGCGGCGAGTTCCATCCAGCTCTCATCGGCGGTGCCGGCAAAACCGAAGAGGTCGGCGACCTTGATCGGGGTCGGCAGCGGTCCGCCGGCAAGCGTCTTGAACGTCAGGATCTCGTAGTCGCGGCGGAAGAGGCCGAGGGTTTCGGCGACGAGCGCTCCGCCCCGATCAGCTGACGGTGCGTCGGACAAGAGGCGGATCAGCTCGGCTCGAGACGCGCCGGCCTGGCGAAGGTAGACGCGTGCGTTCGCAACCAAACGATCATAGGGCAGGGACATCGGGTAGATGGCGTTGCCGACCACGTCGTAAGCCGTCGCCAGCACGTGCTCCGGGGCGGCCGATAGCTCCGGCCCGGTCACGCCCGGAGAGGATTCGTTGGGGAGCGCCGGCGCGTCCGCACCACTTGCGACGACGCTTTCCAGGATCTCGTTAATGAGATCGATCGTCGGGATGGTGGTGTTGGTATTCTCGCATGTGAGTTTGATGTGCGCGAGGTCCGGCCGCATGCCGTTGATCCCGGGTGGTCCTCCGGGTTGAAGGGACTTAGTCGGATGGCCGATTAGGACATCGAGGGGCGTTACCAGGGTTGTCGGGTCGGGGTCGCAGCGTTTGTCGAGGAACTCGAACAGATCGACCAGATAGGCAGCCGGGCCAATGATGGAGCGGCAGTCCTCGTATTCGCACATCTCGGCGCCGCCGAACAGGTCGGACCAGTCGGCGATCGGCGTGTCGGCGGGCGCGTCGGCAACGTTCAGGTCTTCCTGCGATGGCTTCTCCGACAGTGCCGTCAATGGCCCCGCGGCCGCTGCGGGAACGACGTCGCGATGATCCTGATGTTGGCCGACGACCAGGTTCGCGACGGTATCGGCGACGGAGCGCGCGCGATCGTGGACGTAAGCGAGCGCCTGCATGTCATCCGCGGTCGCGTCCGGGAAATGGGCCATAAAGGTGCCTTTCCCATAACGGGCGATGTCGATGGCGCCGCGCAGTGGGAGGGCGCCGTTGATGCGCTTCAGGACGAGGCGCTCGAGGATCGCCGGATCGGAGCTCACATTGAAGAGCCGGTGAATGCGCTTGACGCTGTCGGTCGCCGCCGTGCGCTGGTCAGGATCGTCTACGGCCTCGAACAACACATCTCCGTGGGTAACAATCAGGTCGTCGATATCGCCTCGGGTGATATCGAAGTCGGTCTTGCGCACGGCAGCGGACAGCACGTCCGCAGCCGCAGTGGTAACCGCTACCGGATCGGTCTGGCTCCAAGCGTGTGCGAGTCGGGCCACCACGGAGGTCGGATGCGCAGCCTCCAATAGTCCATTGATTTCGCCCACGTATGCGGCCTCCGAAGCGGGAGGATCGTCCTCGGCACTGCCGCGCGTGGGGACGCCGCCGCTCTCCGTGACGAGCGCCTCGATCTTCCCCCGGTCGAGCGTCAGCGCGAGAGTACGCAGTGACTTGGCCTCGGGTGCCGCTGCCTTGAGGGCGTTGACCAGCGAGGCATTATTGGAAGTCAGCGCTCCGAGTTGCAGCGTGTATTGAACCGCTTCGACCGGCACTTCCGGATTCTCGGCGCGATACGCATCCCAAAACTCCTTGCCCGTCCCGGTATGATTGGCGGCCATGGCAAGCAGCATCTCGCGGTTGCTTTGCTCGGGCAGCACGTCTAGAAGGATGCTGCCGATCGATCCGCTGGCGCCGGTCGGTACCACATCGAGGGCGATCCGAACCGCCGCCGCTTGAATGGTCTTGGCGATCCGGGTGAGATCGTCGGCAAGCTCGGGGATGATCAGCGCCGCTATGGCGGCGGCGAGCCCGGCCGCGAGCTCGCCGGTATTGCGGGCGGCCAGCCCTCGGGCATCGCTTAGCCCAAGCTGGCGCGCCAATCCGTAGAGTGCTGCCGCAGGGCTGTCGGAAAACCCTGCTGCCGTCAGCTTGTGCGCCCACACGAGGTCGGTCACGAGCGCGACCGGCTCGCCGATCTCGCGTGCCGCAAACGTCACGTCGCGCGAACCCATCTCGTCAAACTCCGCGAGGGCTCGGCGGCTGGTCAACGGCTTAAGCTCGGCGATCAGCCGTTCGTACTCGGACTGTCCGCGCGGCACTCTGATGCCATGAGCAACGATGCGTACCAGTTCGTCCGGCCGCGCGACAATTCCGAGTATCTTCTCTTCCTCGGCAATCGTGAATTCGACCGTGATCGAGACGTCCCGCTCGACCGGCACTCGGAGGATATCGAAGTCATCGATCGGACGTCCGCCCTGGTCTAGCTCGAAGATCAGATCGGCCGCCAGCTTGCCGCCGCGGTCCGGCGCGTCGCCGTCCGCGAACGCGGGCAGATCGTAGGCAATCTCGAAGACGCCGGGTGGATCCGCGCGCGACATCTCGCTGCCCACAAGGGTATAGGGCGGCGGCCCGATGTCCCGATCCGAGACCTTGACCAGAACCCCGGGTACGGGGAGTCCTTCGGCATCAACGACGAGGCCACGCACCCGAAGTTTGGGCTGAGTCGGACGGGACTCCGGGCGGACGCGTACCTCGCCGATGGTCAGATTGATTTCCTGCTCGTCTGGCGGGTCCGGAAAGACATCGGAGGAGGCGATGATCGCACCGGTCTCGTCGAATGCAAACACGACCAGATCGAGTCCGTCCTTTGTGTGATCGACGCCGGGGCCGATGCGGGTGTACAGCGTAGGATCGTATTCGATCCGATACCATCCATCCGCATTCGTCGTCGCCTCGCCGAGTTGCGCCCCACCCCAGAACTCGGGATCGAAAGCGAAAATCAGCGTATTCGCAGCCGCCCCCGCTTCCGGGTGGCCCACCAAGCCGGTCACGGCGAGGCGCAGTGCACCGATCGTGCGCAGCTCCCAATTCAGCGCATCGGCGGTCCTTGCGTCCAGCAGCTCACCGCCGCCGTGACCGATCTGCTCGCGGAATCTGATCACCAAGTAGCCTGTTACCTCACCGTATCGCCCCGCATCTCGCTCTTGGCGGAGTTGCTCCCGCACTTGGTCCTGCTCTTCTCCCGGCAGGCGGACTCGCCCCTCTTCCACCAGAAGGAGCAGGGCATCCTGCAGATTGGTGATCGCCTCGCGGCTGCTTCGCGGACCGACATTTGACGTAACGGGCTTCATCGTTTGCTCCTCTCAGTCACACCGGCCGGATACATTCGCGCAATGGATAAAGGCTCTGCTGCCCTGCTTGTCGAATTCGATAGTGGTGATGTGTCGGTCATGCATGAATGATTTCCGCGTCATGAGTGGATACACCGCGTACTTATGCTGGCCAACTGACGGACTGCATTGAATATCCGTCGTCGGCCCCTGAGGTATCCACCCATGTTGCCTCTTGCACCTGATGCCTTCACGAGCGCCGGCTTGACTCAGGTTGGTGCGACGCGGCGCCTCGGTATTCCGATCGGAACTAAGGGACGAGCGATGCCGCGCACGCTTTCAACCGATCGATACCGCCGAAGCGTTCGAACAAGGGCTTTGCCGCGCGCTCGATCAAAATGGCGTCGAATGACGCAACGGCTTGGGCGGAACCGGGGAACAGCAGGTAGACCACGTCACGCGCGCCGATGCCTTTGTAGGCGCGGCGTTTGCCGAAGCGGTCGACGAAGGGGTCGTTGCCGAGCGCTTGGTGGAGGGCGACGGAGCCCTCGCCGAGCTTGTTGCGGGGGCCGGTGTCGCCGACGACGAAGTAGGCCAGCTTGCCGTTGGAGCGGCGGTAGGCGACGCCGAGATCGCCAAGCTTGGGGCCGGGCGTGCCGCTGCGCTGCCAGGTGGTCGGGATGACGGCGAAGGGCACGGTAATCGCCAAGCTTGGGGCCGGGCGTGCCGCTGCGCTGCCAGGTGGTCGGGATGACGGCGAAGGGCACGGTATTGGAGTCGAGCTGGGCTCGAGGCGTGCGCGGGTCCGCGCCGGGCTGGCGCAGCGCCGTGGTGGAGACGAAATAGCCTGGCTTGGGGTCGTTGGCGCCCTGGACGATGGGCACGCCGCGGGCGTCGGTGGCCATGGCGAAGAAGCAGATCTTGGTCGGGCCGCGAAAGCCCTCGGCCTTGGCCTGTCTGAAGTCCGGCAGGCATTGGGCCTTCCAGGTGCAGCTCGGTCCGACGCTGATGCCGTTGCAGATATGGGTGATGCCGATGTCGTCCGGATGATAGGAATCCGGCGCGCCGTCGGTGTTGACTTGCATCTGGGAGGCGAAGGCGATGGCCCGCGAGCCCGGGTCACGGAACACCTGGACGGGTCCGATCTCCGCGTGGCCGAAGGTCAGCTCCCGGGCGAGGCCACAGTCGGCGGCGGCGACAGTCGAGAAGCCTCCGAGTGCCAGGAGCAGGGCTCCACCGACACGGCTTCGATAATCCGATGATGAAGTGCTCATCGCTGCCCTCGCAATTGGTGATTTCCGGCCTGGCATACTTGCGACCTTGTCCAGCTCTGCTATGGCGGTCATAATGACCATCATGATTGAATCGATCATAAAGGTTGTAGAGCCATGATCAGCGAAACCAGCGCCGTCGCCTTCCGTCAGAACCTGGGCGAGATGCTCAACCAGGTGCAGTACCGGCACGACAGCATCCTCATCAAGAAGGACGGCAAGCCCGTGGCCGCCCTGGTGGATGCCCGCCTGTTCGAGCGCATCCGGCGCATGCAGGCCCGCTTCGACGCCCTGTGCCAGCGCATCGAGGCCGGGTATGCCGCCGTGCCCGAGGCGGAGGGCCTGGCCGAGATCGACGCGGCGGTGGCCGACACCCGCGCCGGGCGCTGACGGTGCCCGCCCTGCGCGTGGTGCTGGACACCAATGTCCTGCTCTCCGGCATCGCCTACCCCGGCAGCATCCCCGGCAAGCTGGTCGCCGCGTGGCGGCATGGCGCGCTGGAGGTCGTGCTGTCCGGTTACATCCTCGACGAGCTGCGGCGCGTGCTGCCCAAGCTCGCGCACCGGCACGGGCTCGGCGCGGACGAGATCGAGGACCTGATCGATGCGCTTGCAATCCAGGCCGCGCTGGTCGAGCCCGAGGCCATCGACGAGCCCGATCTCGCCGATGCCTATGACATACCAGTGCTGGGCACCCTGATCGCCGCACTGCGAACCGGGCAGGCGGATTGGCTCATCACTGGCGACAAGGCCCTGCTGTCCCTGAGCGACCGCTATCAGATCCGCACCCCGGCGGAATACTGGGCGGCGCATGGCAGTGTCTGAATGACCCGCTAAGCTGCATGGTGGGACACGCCGTTCGTCGGCTGATGTGGGCCTGCGAATCCCAACGTGTCCTTCGGGATGACGATTCGTATTCGTTGGGGTTCCTTCCTCACCCCAACCTATGGTCCTCAACCCAACCTACGGTCCTAATACCTCTTAACGTTCGGGTACACCAATTTATCTGTAAGCAACTTCTGATATTTCTGTTCCATCCAAACCAACTCGTCGGATGTTCCTGCCGTTACTTCACCAGTGATACGTGCTTGCCAGGTGTACGCTTCGAGCTCGTGCGTTAACGTGTACGACTTAGGAGTTAGTCCCTGAACATAGTGAAAAGCTTCATGGCCAACCAATCCCGCCAATTCACGATTGGTTGATGGAAGTTTGTCTAGCGCAATTAGCACTTTGTTTGTGCCAAATGGTTGAAGGCCAGCAACATGCGAACCAAGCGGGTTTGCCCCTCCACGAAATTCAAGGTTGATCTCGCCCCGACTTATCAACTTTGCGGTGGCATGGGATTCATCTGTCCCAATCGCCCGAAGAGTCCGAAGAACATTCTCTTTGGTTGGTGCGCTCTGAATGTTAAGCTGCAAATTCTTTGGTAACACTCCAGATGCTCCGCTTGGCGCCCCAATGGACGGGAGCTTCAGCGCCAAGCCGGCACCCAATAATCCACCGCTAACTCCTGCCAGCGCCGCTGTTTCGTCGCTGGCGTCCAGCGATTTCGCAACCCCATGAGCTACTCTGCTCCCGACTTCACCTCCTATCGTAGGTAAAACCAGTCCTGCTAGAACTCCACGCGCTGCTACTGCTTCCGCGCCACCTAACACGAGCACAGGTAGCGCCATCGCCTTCACGGCCAAGATCGCGTCCCTATTGAGATCGTCGGGGTTGCCGTGAACATTCTTCAGACCTCTCAACCCATGACAATCGGTCTGACAAACTGTGCCCGTACCGGAAGCTGAATCCGCCTTCGTGATCGCCTGAAGCGTGATCTCGTCCTCGCGTGCCTTTTCTTCTTTGGCCTGCGTCTCCGCTTCTCGCCTCTCTTGGACTTGGTTAAGAGTCGGGGGCGGCATGTCGGCCATCATCTTCTTCAAATCAACGTCGCTTTGAGGAGCAATGTGGCACGTATTGGAATGACATGGACTACTTGCGACTTTTTGTCTCCCATTGCCATCTTTATAAATCATGGGGTTTCCAGCGCAGTAGGTATATAAGGCGACACCATCTACCATTCCCGCAGGATCACATCGTATCCATCTTGCCACCCACGCCGCGTAATACCTCGCCCCGTGGTAATACAACCCACTCTCCTCATCCCGCTCTTTCCCCGTATACCGATACCGCTTCGCGGCCTCCGTCTGGCTACGCACGGCCTGATAGGTCGAGCTGCCGTAAGGCGCGTATTCCTCATAGGAAATGATCTCTGCCTGCTCATCCAGCTCCAGGCTGCTCGAGCCGAGGTGGTTGCCTAGCTGGTAGCGGATCAGTCGCTGCGGTACGTCCTGCTCATCGCCCAGCGTGCGCATCTCCACCAGCGCGATGCGCTGCTTGTCGTCCATCACGTGCAGCGTTTCACGCTCCAGTTTCAGCGTGCGCGCGTTGGCCGGACCTTGATAGCTGCGGAACACCTCGAACCCGCCGAGGTAGATGCGCTCGTCCTTGATGCCGCCGGGGTTGGCACCTGTATTGGCCCGCTCCGTCACCTTGCGCACGCGCTGCCCTGAGGCGTCATAGACGTACCAGGTGCGCTCGCCGTGGTGCTCGGCGCCCTCCGCGTCCTCGTCGTTGACCTTCTGCCGCTGCGTCATCCGCAGTTGGTCCCGGTAGTCCCACTGCATCGTGTGCAGTTGCGGCATGCCCAGCATGTTGCCGTGGGCGTCGTGGCTGTAGGACTCCAGCGGGGCGTTGCCGACGGTGGTGCTGCTCAGTCGGTTGCTCGGTTTGGTGGGCTCGATCAGGCTGGCTTCGCCGTAGGTATAGGCGCGCGTCCAGTCCGGCACGGCAGCGTCGTCTCGCGCGTGCTGCATCTGGAGGAAGTTGCCGACCGCGTCATAGACGTAGCGTTCGGTGTAGCGGCCCATCGCCGTGCGGTCGTTGGGTGCGAAGCGGCCGGGTGGATTGGCGCTGAGGATGCCGACGCGTCCGGCATCGTTGTAGGCATGTGGGATCGGCGCGCCGGCCTGGCCGAGGTGCTCGCGGCCCTCGGCCTGGATCAGGCGATAGAGCGCGTCGTAGACGTAGTCGTTGCTCGGCTCGACGCGCTGGTTCTTGAAGTAGATGGCCTGCTGGGCGTCGTCGCGGATGTGCGTGATGTTGCCGGCGGGGTCGTAGGTGTAGTGCAGGTTCTGCACCTGCTTGCCGGGCCAATCGGGGTCGACGACCTGCGGGTCGTCGCGGGGGAAGTCCGCTAGCTTGCGTTTGGTCAGCAGTTGGGTGAGGCGGAAGGTGAGCGGATCGTAGCTGTAGAAGGTGGTTGCGCCGTTCTTGTAGTCGATGAGGGTGCGCTGGCCCTTGGCGTCGTAGTCGATGTTGGCGACGCTGACCGGTGACGGCGCCTCGACGCTCGGGTCGAGCAGCTTGTCCGGCTCTGCCGCCCGTTCCAGCCAGACATCCACCCGTTCCAGCAGGTTGGCTTCGTTGAATACCGGCTGGATGACGTTGAATTCACCGCGTCCCAGGCTGCTGTGCGGGGCGACGGACTGGATCGGGCGGTTGAGCGCGTCGTAGCGGGTGCGGCCTTCGAAGGTCTCGGCGTCGAGCTTCGGGCGGGGATTCCGCAACCAGTCGGGAATGGCTTTGTAGTCACTCACCAGTTGCCGCGTGCTGCGCAACAGGTTGCCCTTGAAGTCGTAGGCTTCGGTCGGCTTGCCATTGGCGTCCAGTCGCGCGTTGGTGGCAACGCCTGCGGGATCGGAATGCCGATAGATGCGGGTCCGCAGATTGAGGCGCTGCGCTTCGGCTTCCTGGGCCGGAGTGGCACCCGCCGGCGGTTCGCCGTATTCGAACTTGTCCACCAGCAGACCGGGCTCGTTTGGCGGATTCAGCGTGCGCGGATCGGAGTTCGGTTTCAGCGGATCCGGGTCGCTGAAGTTCCCGCGCACGTACTGTTCGATCGGGCGGCGCAGCGCGTCGTATTTGGTCGTGAAGTCGTGCCCGCGGCTGTCCCAGGCGCGGATGGGATTGCCGGTCACGTCGTTGAGCATCCAGCGCGCGCCGGCCTCCATGCTCGATTGGTGGATGCGGTTGCCCAGCATGTCGTAGGCGTACTGCATGACGATGCGCTGCTCCAGCGCCCCCAGGGGCAGGTTGTCGGCGTCGGGCAGCTTGCGCTCGTCCAACACCTTGCGCTGGTCGCCTTCGATGTCCAGCTCGACGCGGGTGCGGAATTGCTCGTCGGGCTTGTCGTGGAGCAGATGGCCTTCGCAGATCACGCGGTTGCGCGCGACTGTCAGTAAGGGTCGGCCAAGGGCGTCGAAGTGGGCGGTGGTGGGGGTGTCGGCGTGGGCCGCGGCGCCCTCGGCAGCCTTCGTTTCGTTCTGGCGATCCTCGGCGGCCGGGTAACGGCTCGCGAAGGCTGCGGCATGGGCAGGCTGGGTTCTCAGCTCGTGCCAGGTGGGCAGGTAGTCCGTATCCGGCAGGCGACCGAAGTAGCCGGCGACGTCGGCATCGCGCAGTGGGTTGTTGGCGCGCACGGGGAAGAGCACCGTGTCGTTGACGTCATAGGTCGTTTGTTGCCAGGGGTCGAAGACCACCTTCTCCCAGCTGTGGTTGGGATGCAGCGTGGCGACGACGCGCTCGGCGGGGTCGTAGAACAGAATCGGGCTGACGCCGACCTGCACCCCGAATTCGAAGCGGTGATCGCTGTCGAGGGAGCCGTCGGGGCGCTGCCGTTTGCTGAAGAAGGGCTCGTACTGGCGGACCGGTTTGCCCTTATTGTTGAAGATGGTCCAGCCGCTGCCGACCCAGCGCGGGCTGATGTCGGGGCCGCCTTCGACCAGCGGGCCGGGCTCGGCCTGGATCTTCTTCTGGATCTCGCGGCCGAAACCGTCGGAGTAGCTGAAGCTGATCTGCAGGTTGCTCTTTGCGTCCTGTTCCAGGTCGCTGGTGTGCGTTTCGCGCGCGATGGTGGCGGCGAAGGGCGGCTCGCGCAGGCGCTTGAACCGGTCCAGGTCATAGACGATGCGCGTCGTCGCGTTGGCGAGCAGGTCGTGGGCGGCTTCGGTCGCCGCGCTGGCCTTCGGATCGGGCGACGCTTCACGCGGCTTGTCGATGAAGGCATCGAACATCCCCTGGGACGGATCGGGCGAGAACAGGACATCGAGCCGGTCGCCCCGGCGCGGGTTGTCGGTGGGCTTGGACATGACCGCGGTGCCGACGACCATGCCGAGGGTATCGAAGGCGACTTCGGTCTGGTTGCGGTTGGGGTCGCTGACCAGGCGCGGCTGCAGCACGCGGTAGTCGTTGGCGTCCACGGTGACGCGGTTGTTCAGTGCGTCGCGGGTCTCGGCCATCAGCAGGTCGTGGGAATCGAAGGTAACGACGGTCTTCTGGCCGAAGGGATCGCGGTAGCGGCGCGGCAGGAAGAAGTGATCACGTGCCTCCGCCAACTCGACGGCGGCCGTCACTTCGTCCGGGTGATAGAAGGACCGGCCCGAGGGGATCCACCAGTGGCCGTTGCCGTCCAGGTCGACGTAGCCGCCTTGGTCACCCGCGGTACCGCGGAGGACGGCACCAGGGTCGGGCAGCAGCGGTTGGCCGTTGCGCTGGTAGACCTGGTAGACCTGTGCCAACAGCCCCGGCGTGAAGGCCAGCTTGTAGCTCTCGCCCGGCAGGGCCAGCGGCTCGAACCTCTCCGGCGGCAGCAGCGCCAGCGGGTCGTTCCGGGCGACCCCGCAGTCATCGGGTCGATAGAGGGTGCGGGTGTGCTCAATGATCCGCTTCTGCTGCTTCGTCGGGTCGGCAGCCTGCTCGTAAGGGATCTCGGGTGCCGGGCCTGGCCATGCAAGGCATTCATCAAAGCTGAAGCGGGCGTCGCTTTTCGGCTTGAAGCCCGTCAATTCGTAGGTTCGAGACTCGCAGGGCAGAGGCTTGCGGTAGCCGTCGGGCAGATCAATCACCTCGAGGCCGGTTTGATGGCTCTTCGTAAAACGATTCTCGGTGTAGGTGATGAGAAGCCGAGTCTGCTGGTCCCGATCGGCGTCGTTGGGAAGTGCGGTATCCTGCCAGCGACGGCCGTAGCCGATCGCGGCTTCCCTCAACACGTTGCCAAAGGGATCCACCTCGAGCGTCAAAGCGTGCTGGACCCGTGGGTCGGGAAGCCGCTCGGTGCGCGCGTCGTTCGCGGCCGTGACCTCATCAACGATCTTGCCGTTCAGGACTGGCGCCAGCTTGCGCTCGTAGTGATAGGTAATGACCTCGCATGGATGGGTGAAGAAGACCCCGTGCCGATTGCCGGCGCGCGGCTGCACGTGGCGGATCGTGAAGTCCTGCTCGACCACGGTGTAGGGATGGCCGTGCGGGTACTCGTCCGTACGCGTCCCATCCAGCGCGTACACCTCCTGGCGGAGCATCATGCCCTTGAGGGCGCGGCAGGCCTCCTGCTCCTCTTCGGGCGGCAGGTCCTTGGGCAGGGTGGTATCGGGGAGCAGCAGCTTGCCGGCGTCCCCCTTGCTCAGGCCGGGTTCCCGGTAATACTCGTCCTCGAATTGCAGCGAGATGTGATCGCGGTCCAGGTAGGCACCGGTGTGGAACCAGGTCCGGGTGAGCGCCGGGGGCACGTGCGAGGCAGGATCGCGGTTGGTGGCCCATGGCTCTGTCCCCTCGGCGGTCAGCGTGGCGAATTCCTCCGTGTCCCACTGCTCCACCATGCCGAAGCCGCGGAATTCGCGCTCCTCGCCGTCGAAGTAGCCGTGGTGGTAGGCGTAGCGGGTGACGAAGCGGTTGCGGCTGATGTGGTCGATGGTCTCCACGCGCTCGACCACGTGCACGGGAAACGGCAGCCGCGTGATCCAGGGTTTGCCGTCGCGCTTGTCCTGCAGGTAGAACTTGGTCGAAGGGGCATAGTCGACGCGGGTCCCGGCGCCGAGGTTGTTGACGGTCTTGACCAGCAGGTGCGGCTTGCGGTCGCCCATCAGGTTGACGTAGCGCATCGGGCGCCGTGCGTCGCCCGGCAGGGGCGAGGACCAGACGAGGCAGGCGGTGCCGTTGCCGAGCAAATCCACGGGCACGATGCTCGCCAGGTCATCGATGCGCGGGAAAACCTCGAGTACCTGCGGCTCGCTCCAACCGTTGCCGGACTGGTTGAAGTACAGGCGCACGCCGTCGCGGTGCAGATAGATGATGTCGGTGGTGCCGCTGCCGTCGATGTCGGCGAGGCGGATGCGCTTGTGGTCGAACTGGTCCGGGTGGTCGAACCAGGGCGCGTTGTCCATCGTCACCTTGGCACCGAAGCGACAATGGCCGAGGTTGGGCCAGTAGCAGACCTCGCCGTTGCGGATGCGGACAATGTCGGTCAAGCCATCGCCGGAGAGGTCGGCCAGATAGATGGACTGGGTGCCATCGGCGAAGACGACGCGCGGGCCTTTCTCTTCATCGAGTGCTTGCGCCACGCGGCGGGCCGGGCCGAAGCCCGCCTCGGCGAGCGAGGCGTGCCAGACGAGGGCGTCATCATCGGTGATGAGCACATCGGCGTGGCCGTCACCGTCCAGATCGACGAGCTTGAGATTCGGATCGCGGAAGTCGCGGTTCAGGCGTGAGGTAAAGGGGCGGAAGGGCTGCCAGCCTTCGGCCTCGTCGTGCTCGTAGAGGCCAGGCGTGGGGTCTTCCATCAGCACGACATCGGGCTGGCCGTCGCCGGCCAGGTCCATGAAGTCCGCGCCAGCGCCGAGCGTGGCGTTGGGCTTGAGGGCGACGGTTTCGAGCGGGGCGAAGGCCGCCTCGACATGGGGCCGGCGTGAGATGTGCCCGGGGCCATCCGGGCCGTCCGGCCCGTGGCCGGGGCGCTCGTTGATGGGGCTGAGGTTGCGTTTGTAGAACCAAGTGCCCGCCTGCTCGGTGAGGATGCCGGGGATGCCCTCGCCATGCAGGTCGGTCCAGCGGTAGGCGCTGCCGTCCAGGCCGATGGGCAGGTTGTCCAGGCTTGTCGGATCCACCTCCTCGACGGTCTCCTGCACGGTGGGCTCGGTGTATGTGAGCTCGACCGGCGGCAGGCTGCGGTGGTCGTAGCCGTCGCCATGGCGGCGATGGCCGGTCTGGGTGACGGCCTTCAGGAAGGTGTAGACGGGATTGCGGGCATCGGTCGGGTTGACCTCGTCCGTGTAGGTGAAGTCGGTCGAGCGCACCAGGCAATCGCGCTCCACGCCGGCCTCGCCCGGGAAGTGGTGGAACATCAGGACGCGCTGGCAGATCCGGTAGGTGCGGACTTCGAAGCCGGCGCGATAGGAGGAGAAGGGGTCGGGGCGCGCGGGCCAAGGGCGCGCTTCGGTGGGCACCGGGGTGTCGGCGTAGTGCTCGCCATAGTCGAAGACGACCTCGAACATCCAGTCGTCGCTGCCGTCGAGCGGCTGGGTGCCCGGAGCCTTGGGCCAGGGGGCGGCCGGGGGCTCGGGCCAGGCCGTGTCGGCCTTCAGCGCGGGGAGGAAAGGCGCGCGATTGCCATAGCGGATGCGCTTGATGTAGCGCTGGGCGGCACGGCTTTCGTCGGAGCGATTGCGCTCGTGGGCCTTGGTGACAGGCTTCCCAGCCGAGTCTTCGAAGATCCGCTTTGAGTCTTCGGGCTTGTAGCCATAGGCGACCAGGTTCCCCTTGTCGTCGTGGGTCTCGCAGATCAGCCAGCTGAAGATGCGCGTGGCGTCGGAGGGATCGACGATGCGGCTGTCGGCCGTCCTGCCGTACCAGGTGGTGATGTTGTCCTTCGATATGGAACGCCAGAAGACGTCGCTGGCATCGGCCGTGTTGGTCCAACGCTCGATCCGCGCGAACAGGCCCTCGATGCGCGGGCGGTAGCGGCGAATACGGTAGGTCTTGCCATCGACCGTCCGCTCTCGTGGGGGGGCCTCCGGTATCCACTCGCCAGTGGCACCTTGCACGAGGACGGGCACCAGATCCTCTGCACCCGAGAGGATGAAGATGTCCGAATCGACGGCGTCGAAATACTGGGGTAGGCCCTTGTCCGTCTTGCGAGTGATCGACGGCAGCGAAAGGTTCCAGCCGAAACCGAACGGTCCGTTGCCCGCGCCGGAGTCGTAGGTGAGGGAGAGTTGGGGCCCGACCCCCGATCGGCCCGGACTGGTTGGGATGGGTACCGACATGGAGCCGGTGCCGGTCACCGGGTTGGCGGCGAACTTCTCGCCGATGCCGCGAATCGCGCCGCCGCCTTTGGGCAGGGTCACGGTCGGCGCCTCTTGCTGAAAGCCTTCCGACGATTTGGCGGTCTCATGACCGCGCGGCTGAGCAGTATCGGAGACGTACAACGCACACCTCCCGGAAGGCTGTGACGGAAGCGAATCGCACGAAACACGAGGTCCCGCGCCAGCCTTGGGGGCTACAGCGGCGCTGTAATACACATCAGGCTAGCAGCAAAACCGCAACGCGCAACCCGTAATTTCCAGGAAGTTAGTAGTCAATATTGCTTTTCGGTGAGCCTCGCGTGTCGCGTTGAGGAGATAAGGCCATGATTGGACAGGACTCTACCTATTGTTGCGCCGGCATCACGCCTCGTCTGGCCGAGGAGGATTGTCCGACTCGACGCCTCGTGCGGGGGCATGGCGCTGGTGTTGAAAAACTGCCCGGCTGACGTCAGCGGTTCACGGCCCGTGGCACGCGGCGCACCGTCGATCGACCATGGGCACGCTTGAATAATGGGGGACGCGGCCGCCATTGTCCGTGCACGGCGAATCCCGGCGCTGGTGCCGATCGAGCTGCGAGGCATGACGGCGAACCCCTTGACCCATCATCAGATCATCGAGCTGATCGATCCCTTCGTGTGCGCTGGGCGGGAGCTGGATCTCGCCGCCAGTGACCGGTCGGCGCGGCGCTTGGTGTTCAAGGCGCTCGAGATCTCGGACGGGAACCTACCGGGGGGGCTGCGGGAGCTGTTGACGCTGGAGTCACCCGACGCCGATCGCTATCGTCTGGTCCGATCCGTGACTGCGGCCTCCGGTTTGACGGCGACGCTGACGGCCGAGGGGACCGATCCGGCGGGGCTGCTCGATCGGGTCCTGTCCTTTGCGCCGGCCGCCCATTTTCGGGTCGCGGCCGGCATCCTGATCGCGTTCAACTACCGTTTCGCTCCGACCATCGCCGATACGGCGCCGGGGGGTGCTCGCGGGGATTTGGTCGCTGTGGCCCCGGACCAGGTCGGAGAAGCACCGCGGCCGCATGAGGACGACAGGTCGGCGGAGGCCGACGGAAACGCCGGCGCGGGTTCCACCGAGGGTAGGCTGGTGCCACCGGTCCTGACCGATGCGCAAGCCGTCATCGGCGGTGTGCTGCGGCTGACCCTCGATGCCGAAACGACGCGCCCGCGTCGGGTCTGGCTGGAATTGCGCCCGGAGCCGGCGGTGCGGCTTCGGTTGCCGCCGGATCTGTTGGCGGTCCTCGGCCGTTCGTGGCATTACCTGCAACGCTACTATGCCGAGGCGTGGCGCACGACGATCGTCGTCGCGAGGCAGGAGCCCGCGCGCAGCCAGGACATCGTCGCGAAGGTCACCCAGACGGTCGCGCATCTGGCCGCGGTCTTGAGTGAGTCGCCGAGCGCGTACCACGAGCGCTTCGGCGTGGTGCGCCGCCAGGTCTTCGTGCGCGGTCTCGTGGCCATCCTGCTGCAATTCGGGATCGTCGTGGCCGGACCCATCCTGCTGGCATCGGGGGTCTCGGAGGAGTCGGTGTTCTTCATGCTCGCCTATTTCTGGCCGGTCCTGCTGCTGTTGGCCCTGCCGCTGTTCGCCGACCGCCTGATCCTGATGCCGCCGGGTTGGCCGCGGCGGCTGCCAGCCGATGCCTGGTCGCCGTTCGCTTCGGCGACGGCACCGCCGGCCGCGTGACCCGGATGCGCGCCGCGAGGTCGTCATGATCGGTGATCCGATGAACATCCCGGCGGTGTCGATCGCGACGGCCAAGGCCGCCTTGATCGAACAGTATGCCGACCCGGTCCTGCGCCGGCGCGCGTCGATGCTGTGGGGGCCGCGCGGTGTCGGCAAATCGTCGGTCGTGCAGCAGGTCGCCGGGCACTTCGGGATCCCACTGATCGACCTGCGACTGACGACGATCGAGCCGGTCGATATCCGCGGTGCCATCTATGCCGATGACCGACAGGCCAAGACGGTCTGGTTCCCGCCGGAGTTCTTGCCGACGTCGGATCTGCCCGAAGGGATCCTGTTCCTCGATGAGCTGACGGCCGCCGATCAGCGTCTGCAGATCTCGGCCTACTCGCTGATCCTGGACCGGCGCGTCGGCCATTACCGGTTGCCCGATGGCTGGCAAGTGATCGCCGCCGGCAATGCCGCGGCCCACGGGGCCGTCAGTCATGACATGGGCACTGCGCTGGCCGACCGCCTGTTCCATTTCAATGTGCAAACCGCGATCGAGGCCTTTCTGGATCATGGCCTCGCGATGGGCTTCGCCCCCGAGATCCTGGCCTACTTGAAGGTCCGCCCGGACAAGCTCGACGATACCCAGGCGCAACTGGCCAACGATTACCTGATCGGTGCGAGCCCGCGCGGTTGGGAAGACATCTCGAACGTCCTGCGCTCGAACCTGTCCGACGCGGCCAAGCGGGTCTTCGTCCAGGGGCGGATCGGCGCGGCCAATGCCGCCGAGTTTTTCGGTGTGCTGCGCGAGATTCAGGCCGGCGTCGATGTGATGCAACTCCTGGCCTGCCGTCCCGGTGCCGAGACGGCGGAACGCCTGCCGACCAGTCTCGATGGGCTCTATGGCCTCATCTACGGGCTGGTCGCGGCCGCCGGCGAGGCCCGGCCGGTCGCGCGCGCGATCGAGATCATCGAACAGTTTCCCGATATCCGCAGTGCCGTTGCGCTTCCGATCCGCGAGGCCCAGACCCTGGCGATGGAGTTGCTGCTCAAACGCGCCCTCGAACGTGGGCTCGAGGCGGCGGTGCTCGCGAGCCCCGCGTACCGGCGTTACGCGCAGCTTCGGCGAGACGCGGATGGCGAATCCTGATCCGCCCGGTTGGTCGCGCCACCGCGGGAGCCGCGCGATCCAGCGGATCATCGAATACGCGCCCGCGACCGGTGGGTTGGCCTTGTGGATCCGCCATCAGGACATCGAGCAGGGACCCGGGGCGACGCCGATCGCGACCGATGGGACGACCATCTTCTACGCCCCGGCCTTCGCGCGCTTGCCGTTGCCGGAACAGATCGGCCTGGTCGCGCACGAGGTATTGCATGTCGCCCTGCGCCACCCGCAGCGTCTTCTGGACTTGCAGCGTCAGCTCGGCGATCTGGATCGGCACCTGTTCAACGTCTGCGCCGATGCGATCGTCAACAGCACCTTGAGCCATCTCGGCTGGCTGCGCCTGGCGCCGGCGGCCGTGTATCTGGATCAGTTGCTCGGCCTTACGCTGAACCTGAGCGAACCGGTCGACAAAGCCCTGCTCGAATGGGATGTCGAGCGCCTCTATCGCGCGGTCGACGATCGCCGCCCGCCGCGCGCGGCGCGGCTC
>NZ_JBDKXB010000040.1:0-19709 GCF_041197575.1 Thioalkalicoccus limnaeus
GGCGAGGCCTCGATGACCGAGCCGGCACAGCCTTCCGTCGCCTTGAACTTCAAGTAGCACTTCTTGGGGGTGACCTTGTTCACACATGTGGTCCAGCATATTGCTTTTGAAAATTTGGGCAATCTGGAGCCGATGTTACGTAAACACGGCTACGCCATTAGCACCTTTATGGCGGGCGTTGACGAACTTAGCCCGATCAGTAAAGACGATCCGGATTTGCTAGTCGTCCTGGGCGGCCCGATCGGTGTCTATGAAACGGATGCCTATCCGTATCTGGAGACCGAACTGCAACTGATCCGTGATCGCATCGCGCGCAATCGGCCTGTGCTGGGTATCTGCCTGGGCTGTCAACTGATTGCCAGAGCGCTGGGCGCGGATGTGTATCCCGGTGGCACCAAGGAAATCGGTTGGGCGCCGTTGGAAATTCACGGCGATGTCGAGGGAAACGTCTTGGCGCCCATGCAGGACGCAGCGAAAGTTCTGCATTGGCATGGAGACACCTTTGATCTGCCCGCCGGTGCAACCCGGCTGGCGTCGTCGGCGGTCTATCCAAATCAGGCATTCAGCTACCGAGTCAATGTGCTGGCGCTGCAGTTCCATTTGGAAGTTGAACCCGAGGCCTTGGAAAGCTGGTACCTCGGTCATGCGCACGAAATTGCGTCAGTAGAAGGGCTTACGGTTCCTGAACTACGGGAAGATGGCCAGCGCTATGGGCCAGCTCTGCAAGGCCCGGCCCAGCAGGTATGGGCGAAGTGGCTGGAGTCTCTGGCCGCTCAGGGTACCGTCGAGGCAGTGGCATGAGCTGCTGAAAAGTCCGTAGGGGGGGTCTAGAAGGTGAGCTTTAAACGCTATCGTTGTGCCACTTGCGGGCATATCTATGACGAAGCTGTGGGTGACCAGATTTTCGGCGTGGCCCCGGGGACTCGATTTGATGACCTGCCGGAGGAATGGTTTTGTTCGGTCTGTGGCGATCCTCGCGAAAGTTTTGAATTTGCCGGTCTGTCCGAGCATGCGCAAGCCGTTGGCGAACGCAACAACGACCAGGAAGGCGATCCCATTGTGATTGTTGGTGCTGGGATCGGCGGTTGGTACGTCGCCGAGCGACTGCGCCAGAATGGTGCCAAAGGCCCGATCACCATCGTCACGAAGGATGATGGTGACTACTACTACAAGCCGCACCTGTCCGTGTCCGTTAGCAGCAAGTCACGTGGCGATCTGGTCATTGCCAGAGGGCCGGAGCGCGCGCAGTTGCTGGACGTGGACCTGCATGCACGTACCCAGGTGATTGGTCTCGATCGTAAGAAAAAACGCTTGTTAACCGACAAAGGCAAGGTCGAGTACGTTAAGTTGGTGCTTGCGACGGGCGCGGTGCCGTTCCGTCTCTACGATCGTCGTATCCAGCAGCATATCCATCAGTTGAACGACCTGGATCAGTTTGAGTCACTGACGGAATTGCTCAACGGCGGTAGCAAGCGGGTACTGATTCTGGGCGCCGGCTTGATCGGATGTGAATTGGGCGATCACCTTGCTCGTGCCGGGCATCAGGTTGCGATCAACGATCGAGCCCAGTATTTGCTGTCGGCCTTGGTGTCCGAGGGTGTTTCCACCTACGTTCATGATCGATACGTGCAGAACGGGATCGAGTTCTTACTCGGCACCACGATGAACGACCTCGCCAAAGAAGACGGTGGGTTGCAGATCCAGTTCGAGGATGGGCACACCATGGAGCGCGACGTCGTGATCTCGGCGGTCGGCCTGAGGCCCAACGTGGAGCTTGCGGCCCGAGCGGGGCTTGATGTTGGCAGGGGTATCAAGGTCGATGACACCATGCGTACCAGCGACCCGGATATCTACGCTGTCGGTGATTGTGCTGAACACGAGGGGCAGGTGTTTTCATTCGTCGAGCCGATCAATCGCCAGGTTGCCGTGATCGTGGATCAGCTTTGTGGTGAAGGCAAGCAGCGCTTCGAGCCACGTATGTCGATGGTTCTCGTTAAGTCTCACACCTGTCAGATCAAATCGTTACCGCCGGAGCGCTCGAGCCGTGCAGGCAGCATGCTGCGCCATGTGCATAGCTCCGACCAGGGTGTCGTGGATGAATGGTGGAGTGACGATGGCCAACTGCTCGGCTACAGCGCATGTGGTGATGTTGCCGGCACCTACGAGGCGCAAGTCTTTGTCAAAAACGTGAAGAATTAAATAGAGCGACCGATTAATCAAGATCAAAAGAGCTTGCGTCTTGCAAGTAACTAATATGTGAATAAACCAATTCATATGTTTTTTGTTGACAGTGACGGCGCTTCATCTAATAGTAATACCGATGGGAATAGGCCGCACTAGCGCAGTGCGGTGTTCAAGAAGCCTTCAATTCTTCGCGGAGGACACGACGCAACATGGCCTCATTTGCGGGGCGACGGCCGATAGCTTCTCGCACAGCTGCATTGATAAGGGTTTGATAACCAATACCTTCCGGAGGCGGTAACAAAATGCATAGAAAATGCAAGAACGATACCTGTCTTCACTGCAGGGACCTCGGAGCTATGTCATGCAAACCAATGTCCTCTTGATAAGTCTCGTCGGCATGGCACTGGTCGCGGCCGCTTTCGCCTTTGTGGTCGTACGCTCCGGGCCTCGCGACGACGATTCCCCGGCTATCATTAGTCGGGGCTACCGCATTCGTCTTGGTTGGCTGCTGTTTCTGTGTGTGGTCGGGGTGCTGGTGAGCGTCTGGTCGCTTATTCCTTTTCCGCTCCAGTTGGTCGGTGCGCCGCGGGCCATCGATGTCGTGGGTAGACAATGGTCCTGGGACATCGCGTCACGCACTGCGCAGGTGGGTGAGTCGGTACGTTTTCGCGTGACCTCGGCGGATGTGAACCATGGTTTTGGGCTCTATGGTCCCGACGACCTGATTGTTGCCCAGACCCAGGCGATGCCAGGCTATGTCAATGAATTGGATGTCACCTTCGAGCAACCCGGCCGGTATCGCGTGCTCTGTTTGGAATATTGCGGTTTGGCGCATCATGCCATGACCGCCGAGATCACCGTGACCGAGGAGGGTCCCTGACATGGCAACGCAGCAAGCCGATTATGCAACCCTCGCGACCGAAAGCATGCCGGTGGTCAAACTCTATCTGGCCATCGGGCTGATCGTCTTCGCCGGTTTGATGTCGGTTGGTGTGGTGATGCGGGCGGCGCAGGGCGCCTCCTTGATCAGCCTCGGCCCCGACCTGTTCTACCAGCTCATGACATTGCATGGTGCCGGTATGGTCGGGACCACCGGCCTGGCAGCATTGGCGGTCAATTGGTACTTTTTGAGCCGCTATGTACGGCTAAACCCGCGGATATTCCTTGCCACGCTGATCCTGTCGTTGCTAGCCGTAGCCATGATCGTGGGCGCCATTGTGATCGGCAGGTTCGCAGCCGCCTGGACCTTCCTCTACCCGTTGCCGGCGAATTCGCTGGGGCAGTGGAGCACGGGTGCGGCATTGTTCTTCGTTGGCGGCCTGCTGGTGTTGGGAGTCGCCTTCTTGCTGGTCTACCTCGACATGGGCCTGGCCATTGTGCGGCGCTACGGCAGTATCGCCCGCGCCCTGGGGCTGCCGATGTTGTTCGGCAGGGAGCCGGTCGACCCCGCACATCCACCAACCGTAGTGGTCAGTGCCGTGGTGTTGATCGTCAATGTCTTGGGTATTGCGGTGGGTGCGGTCGTGCTGGTGATGACCATGTTGCACCTGGTCTATCCGGCGCTGGCGCCGGATGCCCTGTTGATGAAGAACCTGATCTTCTTCTTTGGCCATGTGTTCGTCAACGCTACTATTTACTCTGGCGTCATCGCGGTCTACGAGATCCTGCCGCTGTATGCGCGGCGCCCCTGGGGTGTGTCGCGGCTGTTTCTTGCGGCATGGCTGGCGGTGACGCTGATGGTGTTGGCGGTCTACCCGCATCATCTGTTGATGGACTTCGCCTTGCCGGCCTGGATGGCGGTGATGGGGCAGGTCATGTCCTACGCCAGTGGTATTCCTGTGTTGGCGGTCACGGTCTTCGGCGGACTGCTGTTGATCTACCGATCGGGCATCCGCTGGGATGCCGCGTCCAGTCTGTTGGTGCTGGGTCTGTTCGGTTGGGCGGCGGGCATCGTACCGGCGGTGATCGACGGTATGATCCGGGTCAACCTGGTGATGCATAACACGCTGTGGGTGCCCGGTCATTTCCATTTTTACTTGGTGCTCGGGGTGTTGCCGATGGTGCTTGGTTTCGCGAGCTATCTGTGCAGCAACGGTGAGCAGGGTCGCACTGGACGACTCGGCGTGTCGGTGTTTGCCGTGGGCGGCATCCTACTGAGCCTGAGTTTTCTCGTCTCTGGTGCGCTCTCGGTACCCCGCCGCTTCGCCGTGCATGACGAGGCCTGGCAATGGCTCGCTGATCTCGGTGCCTTGTCCGGTGGCCTGGTGTTGATCGGCACGCTGATGATTGCATTGCCGATCTTGGTGCGGTTACCGCGCGCGCAACTCACCGGCGCCGGCACGTGAGCGCGCGCACCGCGATTGGCATCGCCCTGGCCGGGTGTCTGGTGACGGCGTTGCTTTGGCAGCGCACTGCCGGCTTTTCGGCCTTCACCTACGAGACCTGGCGTCAGGTCGAGGTCGCTCGCGAGGCAGTGCCGGTGTCGGACTGGCGATTGCAAGATGCCCAGGGCGACTTCGTCCGTCTCTCGGATTGGAGCGATCAAACACTGCTGGTCGGGTTCATCTTTACACGATGCCCGACGGTCTGCGTGGCCCTTGGTTCGCGTTACCAGCAACTCCAACGTACCTTGCAGGTCGGCACCTCGACCGATGTGCATCTGCTATCCGTCAGCATCGACCCCGACTGGGATACGCCGCCGCGCCTCGACGCGTACCAGCGTCGCTATGATGGGCTGCAAGCCTCCTGGACGGTCGCGCGTCCGGCCGATGCGCAGGTGCTTGACGACATTATTCGCGAGACGGGCCTGCGAGTCATTCCCGATGGGCTCGGTGGCTTCGCGCACAGTGAGTCACTGCACTGGATTCGCGACGGACGGCTGCTGCGGATCAGCGATTGGCGTGATCCCGAACTCGAGACGATGATCACAAATGGCGGCTGAGCCGTGGCACGACGCAGCGCGCACATTCCTGGTGGCGGTGAGTGTCGCCGGGTTGTTTCCCCCCGTGGCGGCGCTGTTCGAGGCCAGTATGCAGATGCACATGTTGGTGCAGATGCCTTTGCTGGCGGTCTGCGGTGGGTATTTGTTGTACCGGTCGACTCGCTTGAGAGGCTGGATGGCGCGGGTCGATCCGAGCGGTGGTATCGCCTTGGTCTTCGGCAGTGGTTGGATGATCTACTGGATGCTGCCGCTCACCCTGGATCTGGCAACCTTCGAGCCGGCCATGCGGTTGTTGAAGATCGTAACGGTACCAGTATGTGTCGGCGCGGCCCTGACCTGGGCCTGGCTGCGGCTGGGGCCGATCGGACGCGGTGTCATGCTGTTAGAGGGCTGGGCCATGTTCGGGCGCTTGGGGTGGGTCTTTCTGATCAGCCCGGAGCAGTTGTGTAGCAACTATTTGATCGACGATCAACAGCGCACCGGGTCTCTGCTGTTGGGTGCGGCACTGGTCAGTGCCGTCGGGTTGGCGCTATGGGCCCTATTCGGGCCTTTTCGTAAATCGCACCGCACTGAGCTAGCGTAAGACGCGATGCACATCACCCAGTACACAGACTACCGCGGTCTGGCTCGGGCGGCTGGGCGGCGACGGCCCGCTGAACCTGGCCGCGCTGCATGACTGACTGGTGTGCGAGTGCGCCTATCCCAGCAGCTTGGCTTCTCTGCATCGCTACTTCAAGGCACATTTCGCGCGCCCGGCGGTCCGTGCGCGGCGCCGGGTGGAGATCTCGGCCGGCGCCCAGGCACAGGTGGACTGCGGCGAGTTTCCGCGCGTGCTGCTTGGCGGTGTGGCCACCTGCGGACTCTATGTTGAATTCGCCCTTCGGCCGGCGGACGCCGGCTTCACACAAAACTGGAGGAAAACCACATGTCTCTCAAAGGCTCGAAGACCGAAGGCAATCTGAAAGAGGCGTTTGCCGGCGAATCGCAGGCCAACCGCCGCTACCTGTACTTCGCCGCGAAGGCCGACGTCGAAGGCTACAACGACGTGGCCGCTGTTTTTCGTTCGACCGCCGAGGGTGAAACCGGCCATGCTCACGGTCACCTCGAGTATCTCGAGCAGTGCGGCGACCCGGCGACCGGTCTGCCGTTCGGCGGCACGCCTGACAACCTGAAGACGGCGATCGCCGGCGAAACGCACGAGTACACCGACATGTACCCGGGCATGGCAAAGACCGCACGCGACGAAGGTCACGACGAGATCGCGGACTGGTTCGAGACCCTGGCCAAGGCCGAGCGCTCGCACGCCAATCGCTTCCAGAAGGCGCTGAATCAGCTCAACGACTGATCGCGCTCCCGCCACGTGTCGGGGAGCGCTGTCAACGCTCCCCGGCGTGTTGCATCGACAACCCCGTTCACGAATCTCGCAGGAGACCCGTCAATCATGGCTGGTGCACGGGAAGGCAGTCTCGAAGCGCCGACAAGGCACGCGCTGGACTGGACGAACCCCGAATTCTTCGACGAGCACAAACTCTTCACGGAAATGGAGCGTGTGTTCGACATCTGTCACGGATGTCGGCGATGCGTCAATCTCTGCCAGAGTTTTCCCGTGCTGTTCGACCTCGTCGACGGATCCGGCACGATGGAAGTCGACGGCGTCGCGAAGGCGGATTACTGGAAGGTCGTCGACCAGTGTTACCTCTGCGACCTGTGCTTCCTGACCAAGTGCCCCTACGTTCCGCCGCATGAGTGGGACCTCGACTTCCCGCACCTGATGCTGCAGGCGAAGGCGGTGAAATTCAAACGACAGGGCGCATCGTTCCGTGACCGCACGCTGACCAGCACCGACAGGATCGGTTCGCTGGCAGGCATCCCGATTGTCAGCGGCGTGGTCAACGCGCTGAACAGCAACAAGACCTTCCGCGGCATTCTCGAAGACGGCCTGGGCGTCCACCGCGATGCCAAGCTGCCCAGATATCACAGTAAGTCGTTGCGCGCTCGCGTCACGCGAGATACCGGCGACGGCGCGGAAGCGGCCGGTCCGACCACCGGCAAGGTCGCATTGTTCGCCACCTGCTATGGCAATCGCAACGATCCGCAGAGCGGCGAGGACCTCGTGGCCGTGATGCGTCACAACGACATCGCGGTGACGACTGCCGACAGGGAGAAGTGCTGCGGCATGCCCAAGCTGGAACTGGGTGACCTGGAAGCCGTCGCCCGCTCCAAGGAAGTCAATATCCCGATGCTCGCCCGCCTGGTCGACGAGGGATGGGACATCGTCGCGCCGGTGCCATCGTGCGTGCTGATGTTCAAGCAGGAACTGCCCTTGATGTATCCGGATGATCCGGATGTCGCCAAGGTCCGCGACGCCATGTACGATCCGTGCGAGTACCTGATGCTGCGTCACAAGTACGGCAGAATGAAGACCGATTTCCAGCAGCCGCTGGGTAAGGTTTCGTACCACGCCGCGTGTCATCAACGCGTGCAGCGCATCGGGCCTAAGACGCGTGAGGCGCTCGAACTCGTCCCCGGTACCGAGGTCGAGACAGTCGAGCGTTGTTCGGGACACGACGGAACCTACGCCGTCAAGAAGGAGTCGCACGAACTGTCGATGAAGATCGCGCGTCCCGTCGTGAACAAGGTCAGGCAGAATGCCCCTGATCACTACAGCAGCGACTGTGCGATGGCCGGACGCCACATCGCGAACGGGCTGGACGACGGCAGCGAACCGAAGCACCCGATGACCTTACTGCGCATCGCGTACGGCCTGTGAGCCGCAACTGCTCACCGGAGTAACAGCCATGAGCAAGCTGACACGTGACGACTTATTCAGTCTTGAAAAGTACGCGGAGGTCAGGCCCGAGTTCCGTGCCCGCGTCATGGCGCACAAGAAGAACCGCCAGCTACCTGTCGGCCCGAACGCCACGCTGTACTTCGAGGATTTCCTGACCATGCGCTACCAGATCCAGGAGATGCTGCGGGCGGAACGGATCTTCGAGTCAGAGGGCATCCAGGAGGAACTTGACGCCTACAATCCGCTGATTCCGGACGGCAGCAATTGGAAGGCGACCTTCATGCTGGAGTATCCCGACGAGGCCGATCGCAAAGAGCAGCTGAAGAAGCTGATCGGGGTCGAGCGGCATATCTGGGTTCAGATCGCGGATTTTGCGCGGATCTCGCCGATTGCTGATGAAGACCTGGAGCGGGAGACCGAAGAAAAGACCTCTTCGGTGCACTTTTTGCGGTTCGAGCTGACGCCGGAGATGGCCGAGGCGACGAAGAACGGGGCGGCGATCAGCATTGGGATCGATCATCCGGCTTACACGTACGCGGTCGAGCCCGTGCCGCAGAATGTGCGCGACTCGCTCGCTGCGGATCTGAACTGACGTGCCGGCGCCGTGGTGCTGGCCGACGGCCTCGCCGCGGGCGTAACCGGCGGCCGGCGTTATTGTGCCGCTGGCACCGATCGGCTGATGTCCAAGCGCAGTGGGTTGTCGGCGAAGTGCTGTTTCCAGCGGCAGGAGGGATCCCGCCGTCGAGCTGACACGGACGTCCTTGCAGCGTGTCGCAGCGAGCCGTTTCCGATGACTTTTGCAACCCTCGATACTACCGCGACAGAAAGGCTTCGGTCGAGATCACCCGCGGAACGAGCCGGCCGGACGCCCCCGCGACCATTCGTACGACCTGCCTGGATTGCTCGGGCCCATAACTGACGTGCAGTGGCCGATCGTTGCCGTAGAAATAGAGTCGGTCGAACGGGGTGTTGGCGACGATCCACTGGGCGACCTCGAGCATATCCTCATCATCGATGATGAAATCGACGGCCGCCCCCAGTCGCTCGCACACCGGTGCTCCACGGCGATTGCGCTCGTGCGCCGAATGCTGATCGCGCTTCGGATCGATGCGTCCGGGGATCTTGCGGGCCAGCGCGGGCGAGCAGAAGCCATAGGTCAGGCGGATCATCCCGAACCAATCGATGACGGGATCGATGACCTGCTCGGCCAGTGCCAGCAACGCATCATAACTCTCGACTCGCTCCGGTAGGTTCGGCAGCCCCGTCACGGCTTGCGTTTCGCCGCACTCGATCAGATCGCGATAGGTCAGGAATCGGCCGCATGGATCATCGAGCTCGGGCGCCCAGTCGCCGCGACGCAATGTGAACCCGTCGATCTCCCAGCGATGCCGGCGCAAGGTCTCGTCCAGCTCATCGACCGGTGGGCCATAACCGGATAGATCGAACAGCCCCAGCCCGTCGAGCGCCTCGTCGAAAGCCACCTGATCCGGGTAGCCTGGGTTCTCCTCGTTGATGAAGCGCGATTTCCAGTACAGGTAAGGCGGAGGATACTGGGCGCCATAGGAGTAATACTCGACGTCCTGCTCGCGTAGCTTGATCTTGACGCGCTCGAGCATCCGCGGGAGCGGTTGGCCATCGAAGTCGTCGAAGCGCATCAGGGTGAGCTTGCCGCTGCCGATATGGATCTTCAGCAGATCGGCGTTCTGGTAATCGCCATAGGCCGCGGACGCGGCGCCGATGTAGGTCCGCAACAGCGCCGGAAGCCGCTCCACGAGCCGGGAGTCGAGCGTGAGCGAGGTCGCTCGCACACGTGCACTGTCCGGCTTGTCCCCGGACGCGGGTGCCGCCGGGTCCTGACCACTCAGCCAGCCCAGCCCATGCTCCATCGCCGCGCGACAGGCCTGTTCGATAGCGTCCGTATCGGCAACCTGCATCAGTAGCGCCAATCCCTCGGCTCGCGCCGTGCTGTAATCGCCGAAAAACACCTTGATGTCCCGCTTCAGGCCGAGTTCCAGGTGCTTGTAGGGCTTGCGACGGCCGAACTGATCCAAGGCGAAATAGACCAGTAGATCCTGATACCGCGCCGTCGACGCCGTCTCCAACGCGGTCGCGACGACTTCGGCACCCGACTCCGCCAGCTTGCGGGATTCAACGAAACGCGACGCCCGCGACACGGAGCCGAACGCCTCGGTCAGGGCCAGCTGATCCGCGCACTCGGTCTTATCCGGATCGCGGCCCAGGTCCAGACGCAGCGCCCAAAGCCGCTCCAGTGCCTCGCGATGCGCGTTGTATCGTTCAGCCGCGCGATTCCGCCGCGCGCGTTGCGGTTCTTGGCGCACACGCGCCGACGGCGCTCGCAGCCGGTTGCGATGGCTCCGGTAACGGTTCATCAGCAGGCGTTGCTCGGCGTCCTTGTCGCGGAAGACGTAGAGCACACCCGGGGCGATCGGAATCGCCTCCTCGTCCAGGACCTCCTCGAGGAACCCCTTGATCTCGGCCTGCGTGAAGTACTTCTGGAAGGTGCCGCGCTGCGTCATGACCCCGTCGCGAAAGCGCTCGCCGCGGGGATCGTTCTGATTGGCGAGCATCACCGAGACGACCAACAGGGTGCGCGCCAACGACCAGGCACGCAGCAGGGCCTCGATGCGTTCGTCGAAATCCTCGATGACGTTGATGACGAACCCGAGGTTGACGATGTCGGCGTCAACGATGGTCTCGTCGGGCGCGTAGTAGGGATCCCAGCCGCGAGCGTCGATTCCGTTCTCACGCAGTCCGCGCAGATCGTCGCCGCGACCGCAGCCGTAGTCGAATAGGCTGTGGGACCCATCGAGCAGCCCGTTGCGCGCCAGCGTCTGAATCGGCGCGGAGAAACCACCGCGTGCCATCGCGGTCCGATGCCGGGCCGCGAGCCAGCCGGCCTGGCCGGAATCGCCGTCATTCGCGTCCGCATCCGGTTCGGCCTCGTCGTCTGCGTTGCCGAGCGGCACCAGCCGATGGCCCTCGATCCGGTAGCCGCGCTCGCGAACCAGCTGCTGCCACTGGCGCCGATAGCCGATGCGTCGAGGGTCGTCGAAGAGCCCGATGGACTCGCAAGCCATGGTCAGCGCGGCGAAGGTCTCGCGCCTTGGATCATCCGCCGACAGCATCAACTCCTTGCGATGCAGGATCGGTGGATTGAGGGACTCCGCATAGGTCCGATGGCTCAGCGACCCGCCGACCAAGTCCACGCGCCAGCTCGCGGCAAGCGCCGGAAAGGCCTCGTCGAAGAAGCCCGGATAGTGCAGCAGGGCCAGCTCACCGCTCTCGGCATCGACACGCACCAGGTTGAAGTCGGTACCGCGGCGCAGGCCCGCAAGCGCTTCAGCCGCCGCGACGCGTTCCGCAAGGTCGCCGGCGTCAGGGCGCTCGTCGAGGGTCTCGACGTGGACATAGGTCTTGTGTCCAACCGTCTTACCGATCAGAGCGGGCTTGTGGGTGTCTTGTGTCACGGCATCTGCGATGGAAAGCCAGCGCACCTTCTGCCAGGAGAGAACCAAGTCTTGTCAAAAGGGCTCATACCCCGGTTCAAAGCCCTTGTCCCTGATATGCTTCAACAGGTCGATGGAGACCCGGTAGCCAAAAGCCGCCATCTGTCATCAAGCGGCGGGACGAGTCCCATGGGCTGATCCTGATCGCCGCCTCTCTGTGTCCTCTGGAGTGAATCATCCCTCGAACCAGTTCTCGATCCGAAGGCCCTGAAAAGCCGCGAAATCGTCGATATTTCGCGTGACAAGCGGTAGCTCCTTACTCCGGCCATTCGAACTCTCGTGCCGGGCGGCGATCGCGCAAGGAGTCGACCTCCTCTTTGGACCAGTCGACGGGCTCGAAACCGGGGTCGGCCCTCATCTCCATGATCAGGTCCCAGAAGTTTCGCTGCGCTTGGCCGTGACGCAAGCGCGCGTACTCGTCCTCGGACAACAGCACCGCAACGGGCTTGCCGCGGCGGGTGATGTGCACGGCCTCACCCCGTTCGGCCAGATGGATGAGGCGCGTGAGCTGGGTCTTGGCCTCAGCGATCGAGGTTTCGGGCATCTTCGGTTTCTCATGGCCACCTTTCTGGCCATCTTAGGACGCCGGATGCCTGCTGTCACTCGCGTTGCGGTTTCTGCATTCGGGATCAGTGTGGCCGGAATGATGAGCAAGGCCGAATCGCTGATCTGTTTGCGTTGATCAAATAATGGCCTGCAAGCCCTTGTCGGCGATGACGTTGAGCAGCTTGAGGGCCGGCCCGGTGGGATGGGTTTCGCCTCGCTCCCACTTTCGCACGGTCGAAGCGGTGGTGTGCAGGTGAAGTGCGAATACCGGCTGGCTGAATTTCAGCCCTTCGCGCAGGCGCTTGATGTCGGCAGCACTGAACTCCCGCACCGGTGGCGGGCAGATCGCGTCGAACTCGCGCATCGTCACCTTGCTGATCGCTCCCGCTTCGTGGAGCGCAGCCAGGTCGCCACGCAGGGATTCAATGATCTTGCTCACAATGCACCTCCATTGACACGCCCGACAGCAATGCTTTCGCCAGGTTCTCACGGGACAGTTCCAGGAACACCTTGCCGGCGAATTGCAGCGCCTTCTTCTCGTCCTGTGTGACGTTCGCCTTGTCGCTTGCCTGTTCTTGCTTCTGACGGGCGCCGACAACCGTCTGGCGCCGGCTCGCCACCAGTTTGGCTGCGTCACGCACCGGCCTGTCCTCGGTGTCGACAAGGGGCGTGAACATCGCCACGGTCTTGTGCCCGGTCAGGGCACGATCGCGGGGTCAGGCATTTCGGCTTCCCGGCCAACCCCCGACCGCCGCAGAGCCGCGCCGCGGCCACGGGGGTGTGTCGCGGCGCGCGCGTGCAGGCAGCAACCTCGCGCTCCCCTGCGAGACCGGGCCGAAACGGTCGGCACCCGCGCTCGCGTGAAATCCGGAAAATGGCCTAAGATTGGCCTCAGAGACTTGGTTTCCCCCCTCAAAGGACCGATGCCGATGCGCTTCGCCCTGCCGCCAGCCCCTGCCCGACGCCTTGCCGCGCGCACGCGCCGTTGCCGCACCGACCGCCCGCGAGAGCACCACGGCAGCAGGCACCTTTTGGCGTCGCGCGCAGACCGGATGATCGCTTGATCGTTGTCAGCGGAAAAATGGGAGGCACGGAAGAAGATCACATCATGAGAATCTACCTCGATAGCTGCTCCCTTCAGCGCCCATTTGACGATCAAACACAACCAAGGATACGAGTTGAAACCGAAGCCGTCCTGGCAATCCTCTCGGCTGCTCAAGTCGGCGATATTGTATTGGTGAATTCCGAGGCGCTCGAATATGAGATGGGGCGTATTCCAGACGACCAACGTCGTACCGAGGTGGCGGCAATCCTAGCCCTGTCCAAGGAGCGCATCGAAATCACGGATGAGGCCGAGAAACTCGCCATATCTCTTGAGAAGCGCGGCATCAGTCCACTAGATGCCGTTCATCTTGCCCTTGCATCGACAGCGAGGGTGGATTCCTTCACGACATGCGATGATCGGCTTTTGCGGAAAGCCAAAGCAGAATCTGCGGTCGACTGCAAGGTCGTCTCCCCGCTTGCCCTTGTAACGGAGGTTTCGTAATGACAGCAAACGTTCAACCCATTTCTGAAGTAACGCGACGCGGGACTAATGCACTGATCAAGGAAATCGGGGTTGTTGATACAATTCGGTTCCTCAATCAGTTCCGAGCAGGCTCCGGGAACTATACGAGAGACCGTAACGAGCTGTTCGAGGGTTTGTCCGTGAAGGATATTATTAGTGAGATCAGGGCCAAACGAAAACCAACCGCATAACAAGGCGAATCCAGCCGACGCTCGCACCTCGGACGGCTGTTTTCTGGGCAGAGGGGTCGCAAGACCCCGCATGCCCGCCAGAATCATGCCAGCACCTGCCGACGACATCACCGAGCAGCTCCACTCCGAGATCGAGCGCACGCCCTCCCGTTACCGCCCCTTGCTGCTGCGTTCGGTGCATTCTTTCCGCGACGGCGTCGAGGCGGATGAGTCCTGGCCAAGCGCGAGCGAGTCCTTGCGCGAGGGCTGGACGGACGCGCTGGTCGGTCGCGTCAGCCCGGTCGTTACCCTGTGGGATGGCATTGACGCTGATTAGCCGTGATCATCCGCTACACGGAGGCATTCAAGCGCCAGTTGGAGCGGCTCAGCCGCCGGTACCGAGGGATTCGTGCCGATGTCCACCAGCCGGCCATCGACCAGCTCGCCGCCGGTGAGACATCTGTCGACCGTACCTCCGAGGGTCAGTCATCCTTGTACTAAAGTGCGTCTAAGAACCCAATCTTTCCGCAATTATGGTCGCCATCTCGCTACAAGATCTTCTGTCCATTTACCGGCACCGCGATCTCTTCCTGTCCGTCCGCTTCCTGCCCGTGGTCATACTCTTAACGTTAGCCATCGGGCTATACTGGAGGGGTGATTTTTCCGTCTGGTTTCCTCTATTTTTAGCCTTTAGTGGTGCCGGATGGCTTTGGCTTGCCCTTGGCACAACGCGGCCGGAACGCACATGGCTATCGAGGTCCATAACGCTTATCGACGCCTGCTCTTATGACGAAGCTGAGGCGCTACTCAACAATCGACCGCTCTGGTTAGGCCCCGCCGCACGCGTTCGTGCGACTGAACTTCGAGTGAGGCTCAATTTCCAGCGGGGAGATCTCATCGCCGAATACAATGCGTTGCAGGCTCTCCGACGATGCGCACTGTCGCCTCGCGAAAAACGTAGAGCCGATATTTCCGAGGCGAGTCTCCGACACCGTGCAGGAGATTATCGGGCTCTACGTAAGTTACTTCACCGTCTCGGACAGACGCCATCTCGGGATCCGAAGGAAGCTGTCATGCTCACTGCGCTGAAATCACATGCGTATGAAAATCAGGGCAATTATCAGGCCGCCGCAGAATTGCTTCGAGATCTTATCGCCGAGGGCGAGCGATACCAATGCCCAGAGTTATACAGTAATCTGGCAGTACTGGAAGACTTAGCGGGTAATAAGACTCAAAGCCAGCATTACTTCGAAAAGGCCGTCGATTCGATCGGTGAAGCTTACCGTTGCCACGTGTCCCCTATCGTCTATCACAATCTTATCCATTTTGCTGCCCGCGAAATGAATGTAGACGCGGCAAAATCATGGCTCTCTCGATATCGTGACAACATTGACCGCAACAACGTCATCCAATATCTCTCTTATCTTAACGAACAGATTGAACTCGCACGCCAGCTGCAAGACCTTCCTCTGCTACTCGAAGCATACGCATTGATAGACATTGAGATTATTCCGAAAGCAACGCGAAGTGAGCGACTCGCACTCTACGTCACCGGATTGCGAATGCGGGTCAACGATCCGTTGCCGATTGCTGAGCACTTGGCAAAAATAGACCTTATGTTCAGTGAACTGATTTGCCAGCGATTCCCGAAAAACTATACGGCGCTCAAGGAGCTTTTCAATTTCTTTTCGCTTCTCACTGATCAAGGCGTGGTGAAGAGAATCCCTCCGCAGCTAGCAGCAACGGTGCAAAGACTGTTTCGTGAGAGCAGGAGGGCGATGGAAGAAATGCCAGAGAAAATCAGAGAATACCGTCATACTATCCCGGAGGCGCTAGTAGGAGAGTCTCTACACTGGTTGGAGGAGCTCCACTATCTCTCAAGGATACTCATCGGTAGGTCGGGAAATCGCGGCAATGGCTTCTTCAGAATCCACCTCGATGAGCTCATCGAACAGAAAAATAAAGGATCAGAGGTAGAGAATTTACAGATTCAACTCCGCGCTTGCATGATGATTTGCGAATGGTATCTGGATAGTAGAGATTTCTTGTGCGCAACGACGCGGCAGGAGGCGATAAGTATCTGTCGTGATGTCTTGCATGAAGCACAGGGCCTATTGCGTCAACATACAGGAAATACACATTACGCGGACTTTTTTATCGGCCAAGCATTCTTTGAGCTGCAAATCAATGAGAGTGTCCAACAGTCTGCGGTCTGGATAAAGCACTTCGACGATCTTGAATGTAGCCTTGATCATTTTGCGCGCTGGCTACGGGAGCAGTACACGACTGTCAAAGCGGCCACACAGGACGCGTGAACATGGTGGCAAAGCTGCGCGGACCGTTGTTCGTAGCGCGCGTCCGTTCAAAAAGGCCCCGGGCTGCGCCGACGACGGCGCCACTGGAGGCGCGTAGGGTCTTGCATCGTTGCATCCCGCCTCGCACGATGCGGCCAACCGTCGCCAAGTGGATGCCGAAGCGGTCGGCAATTTCGCGACAAATGTAGCTGCCGGTCGTAATTGATTGCCACAATCGCAGAGTCTGTCTCTTCTTCCGCCCGATCGCTCCGCGATCTGTGCAAGCGGCGGCGGTGGGCGGCGTCGAAGTAAGGGGGCGCCGGGTCAGTGCTCGCATTGTTACAAAGCAGTAAGCCCTGTTCTATCAATAACATGGCGTTCTCAGAGGGAGTCGTCTGCGTCTCGTGAATCCATCACCTGGTCCTCGTTTTTGAGACCGGACACCGTTGCGCTTACCTTAAACTATTGTCCGATTTTCGCGGTCCACTATAATACTCCTGAAAGTGTTGGTTGCTTGAACGTTCGGCGAGAAGTCGAAATAATGAGTGGTTTTCGTCTTGAGACTTGCGAGGTAACTGAATAATGAAAGGAAAAATTTCTAATTTTGTTAGCGACAAAGGATATGGATTTATTTTAGATGAAAATAACAACAACCGGTTTTTCCATATAAAAAGCGTTACCAACGCTAACGATTGCGGCAGCTTGAATATAGGTGATAGCGTTGATTTCCTTCCTGGCCAGAGCACAAAAGGGTTAACTGCTGAAAATGTCCAGATATTAAGAACGCCGATTGTGGTAAGGGGCAGAATCACAAATTTACAAGCAAAATTCGGATTCATTCGTGACGATAACAACGAAAACCGTTTTTTTCATGCAAGTAGCTTGATAGCTCCATCTGTATTTGATGACCTAATTGTTGGCGATATTGTAGAGTTTGTTTCTAGCAGTAACGAAAAAGGATTGACTGCTAACGCAGTTAGACGAATTGAATCACATGAGCCTGCTAGTTTTTCAGGAAATTTTTCAGCAAAAAGTGGAGCAAAATCAAAGCCTATAGTGTTTGTCGTTGATCTTGCTAATGTTTATCGTGGCGTGGTAGGTGGAAAATTCGAGCAAAAAAACAGATACCCATTAAAAGAATTTTATGCGGATCTAAAATTATTATGTAACGCGGTTTCTAGTTATATGATTAACAGCGGAATTGTCGACAATAAATCATATATAAAAGCTGTAAAAATTGTTTACGATCCAAGGACATTTAGTGATGGGCGTGACAATGGCGTTAAAATGAACAAGGAAATGTCTTTCTATGATTTTGAAGGATGCATTTTAACGCAGAAAAATGTTGATTTAGACGTTGTTGCGCAAGTAAAGAACAGCGTTGATAACAGCACCGTATGTGTGTTCAGTGGCGATTCTGATATATACAACACTCTAAAAATTTCTATACCATCAATTAGAGAAGCGCAAATATTTTTTGTTTTGAGTCAGATTCTTTTTGACTATAGTCCAGTTTATGAGTATTCAGCAAAATACATTAAGCTAGAAGATTTAATTGCTAATGATGAAAGCACACAAAGAACGTTAAAAAAGATTGAAGATCTCAAAAAAGACAAACCTAAGTCTTCTGTTTGGGAAAAAGTAAAGCATTCTTTTGCATCACCAAGAAATATCGAAAATAAGAAACACGCCAATTATAGATTCAAAAACGACGATGCATCTCGCCCGCAGCAAGAAATAACCGCATTTAAAGCAGCCAATTCAAAGTCAAATGCAATACTATCTTTTAATGGAAGAAATAATTTCGAAATAGTCAACAAGACAATAAAATGTCAATATGAAGATTTTGCTATCTTGTTAGTCAACTGCGCTAACGTGTCTATCAAAAATGTACGAGTACTTAATTCACCTAAGGCGTGCCTTCGTTTAATAAATTGTAGAAACATTACTGTAAACGATTGTTTTTTCGAAAACAGTCACCAGGAGCAGGGTGTCAGTATATCTAACTCAGTAAATATTGATCTCAAGAATGTCAACTGTAAAAACAATCAAAATGCTGGGATAGACATAAGAGATGGATCCAGGATTATTCAAATTGAAAATTGCCAAATTACCCAAAACAGTAAAGCAGCCTTGCGCGTCACAAATAGCAGTGAAATTAAGTGTTTAAATTCCGAATTTGTTAAAGTGAATAATGGGAACGGCTTTTGGTTCAAAGAATCTAGCAATATTGACATTTCAGGTTGCAAACTAGATGACAATTACTACTCTGGATTTGATATACAAGAGTGTTCTGATCTCTGTTTTACAGAGTGTTCATTTTCCGGGAATATAACAAGAAACGGGATCAGATTGAAAGATGTGCGCAATGCAAAATTTTTTAATTGCAAATTTGACAATAACAAAGGCTTTGCCTTAGATCTCAATAAATCGCTAGACGTATTGGTTCTCCATTGCAGTCTTTCAAACAATACCAGTGGATTTGCAGATATTTCAGAGCAATCCGAGGTTTTAATTTTTAATTGCTCCTTGTCTGGAGAAGGTAGGTTTAAAATGAGGGATAGATGTTATTTAAGACATAACATTAAGCAAGGCTTCATTAGCGCGATATTTTCTCCTCTTTTCGATACAGATTTGACATCGCGATATGAAGAAATTGTCGATTTACCGACTTAACGACTTATAGTGGACCCCGAAAATCGCGAAGGATGGGTCAGACCTTGCACGCGAAGGAGAGTAGGAAGGAAGGGGTTTTGAGTAGGCCGGGCACTTCCCAGACGGTAGGGCGATGTTTGTGTTCTCTGTTGGCCGCCTAGTTTCCCGGCGGTGCCACATGATCTCGCCCGTGGTCAATGCCATTAAGTTAAGCCCTACCGGCAGCGTTTGTAGTTGGGCTGGAAGCGCTTCGGCTTGGATGACGTGATGGCGCGTGGGAAGGAGCGATCCGGACGGATCGCTTCGACTTCCGAGGCCATGGCACCGAGCAGCCGTTCAAGGAGTCCCGGCGGCGGGTCCAAGGCGAGCAGGCGCACGACGTTGTCCTTCATCTTCGATAGCGCATTGGCGAAGTTGACCTGATAGCGGTGTCGGCGCGCCTGATACAGGCGTTTGGTCATCCACTGCGCCAGCCACACCAGGAGGGCGGTGAGGTTGAGCGTGAGCACCTTGGCCAGGACGTCCTGCTGGAGCGCGTGGACCGTGCGCCCGGAGAAATTCTCGATCTCGGCGAAGCACTTTTCCCTTTTGTAGCCCTCCTCGATACCCCAGCGCAGATGGTACAAGCGCTTGAACAGCGGGGCTGAGAAGGTCTCTTCGTCGAGCAACGAGGTGATCAGAAACTCCTCCTCCCCGCCCTTGAGGCGCACACGGATCAGGCGCAGACGCAGCGCCTCGGTCGGCAAGCCAAAGGCCTGGCATTGACGTCGTGCCTCCTCGCCAGGGGTGAGCGTGATCACCGCGCTGCGCGCCTGGCCGGCGGCGAAGGCGGCGACGTCCGCGCAGAAGGTCCGTGGCAGGCGGGCGCAGAAGTGGCGTTGCTCCACGGCGTGAGCGGCAAACAGCCAGAAGGCCGGGTAGCCACGATCGTAGAGCAGCAGATCATCGGCCCGGGTCGCGGGCAGATACTCGCCGGCCAGGACACGCTCGCCGACACGCTGCGGCTCGATATCCGCCGCGACGATCAAGCCATT
>NZ_JBDKXB010000041.1:0-19143 GCF_041197575.1 Thioalkalicoccus limnaeus
CGTGATGGTCGCGACGCCCCGCGTCCGCGCATAACGCTCCGTGTTGCGACGCGCCTTGCCGCGCACAAAGAATGGAATCTTCCCCAGCTCGCGCTCGGCGTCCGGCGTCCAGACCGGTTCTACGTCTGCCGCCTCGGCCTCGCCGCCCTCGGCGTCGACCGCTGGCGCGACGGCCTGCGGTCGAGTCGGCGGCTCGGCATGCTGGGGAGCCGTTGCTGTGTCGTGGAACTCGAAGTCTTCCCGGAACATCGTGATCAGGTGCTCCTCGAGCCCCATCATCAACGGATGTACCCAGGTATCGAAGATGACATTGGCCCCTTCGAAGCCCATCTGGGGCGCGTAGCGGGCCGGAAAGTCCTGGACATGGACCGGCGCCGAGATCACCGCGCACGGGATCCCGAGCCGCTTCGCGATGTGCCGTTCCATCTGCGTGCCGAGCACCAGTTCCGGCTGGAGTTCGGCGACGCGGGCCTCGACCTCGAGATAGTCGTCGGTGATCAGGGCCTCGACGCCGAGGGCCTGGGCCCGCTCGCGGACATCGCGCGCGAACTCCCGGCTGTAGGTGCCGAGGCCGACGACCGTGAAGCCGAGCTCGTCCTGGGCGATGCGCGTCGCCGCGAGGGCGTGCGTCGCATCGGCGAAGATGAAGACCCGCTTGCCGGTCAGGTAGGTCGAATCGACGGAGCGCGAATACCAGGTCGACCGCGACGCTGGGCCGACCTGTTCGACGTCGATGTCGAGCCCCGCCACCGCCGCGACCTCGCGCAGGAAGGCACGGGTGCCGGTAACCCCAAGTGGCACCGTCCGGACCGTCGGCTGCTTGAACTGACGCTCGAGCCAGCCGCAGGTCAGCTCCGCGACCTCCGGGTAGAGGCAGACGTTGAAATCGGCCTGCGGCAACCTGAGCAGATCCTCCGGCGAGGCACCGAGCGGCGCGATCACATTGACCTCGACGCCGATCGCGTCGAGCAGCCGACTGACCTCGACGACATCGTCGCGGCAGCGAAAACCCAACGCGGTCGCACCGAGCAAGTTGGCCCGCGGCCGCTGATCGGCCGGGCGCGGCGCCCGCTGCGCCCCCGGCGCCGGCACCCGCCCCTTGAGCAGGGTTCGGACCAGACCGTAGAAGGCCTCGCTGGCGCCCCAGTTCTCCTTGCGCGTATAGGCCGAGAGCTCCAAGGGCACGACCGGGACCGGCAAGCCCATCCCCTGCGCCAACGCACCGGGCTGATCCTGCACCAGCTCCGCGGTACAGGTCTCGCCGATCAGCAGCGCGCGCGGCTGGAAGCGTTCGCAGGCCTCACGCATCGCCTTCTTGAACAATTCGGCCGTATCGCCACCCAGGTCTCGCGCCTGAAAGGTCGTATAGGTGACCGGCGGGCGCGACGCGCGCCGTTCGATCATCGTGAACAGCAGGTCGGCGTAGGTGTCGCCCGCCGGGGCGTGCAGCACGCAATGCACGCCGGTCATCGACGCCGCGACGCGGATCGCGCCGACGTGCGGCGGGCCTTCGTATGACCAGACCGTCAACCGCATCGCGTCAGGCCACCAGCCGCGCCTGCCGAATCAGCGGCCGTGCGAACAGCTCGGCGAGATCGCCGACCTGATCGAAGCCCTGGATCGGCGTGAAGACGAGTTCGATCGACCATTTGGTGCGCAAGCCCTCGGCCTCGAGCGGATTGGCCAGCCCCAAACCGCAGACGGTCAGGTCGGGCCGCGCCGCGCGCACCCGATCGAGCTGAGTGTCCAGATCCTGCCCCTCGACCAGGCGCACGCGATCCGGGACCAGTGGCAGCTCCCCGGCCATCGCCTGCCGATCCAGATAGGGCACCCCGATCTCGATCGGCTCCATGCCGCACTCGCGCGACAGGAACCGCGCGACCGGGATCTCCAGTTGCGAATCCGGCAGGAAGCTGATCCGTTTGCCGGCCAGCCAGTCGCGGTAGCGCGCCAGCCCCTGCTCGGCGCGGGCGACCGGCGCCGCGATCACGCGTTCGAATCGATCCATGTCGACCCCCGCGGCAACCGCGGCGGCCCGCAGCCACTCGCGGGTCCCCTCGATCCCGAGCGGAAACAGGGCCGGCACGTGCGTCGCGCCGCGCGCGATCAGCGCACGCGCAGTGGCACCGAGGTAGGGCTGGGCCAGCAGGAAGCGGGTCCTCGGCCCCACCGGCGGCAGATCGGCAGCGCGGCGCGGCGGCAGGAAACGCACCGGGCCGATGCCGAGCTCGGCGAACAGCCGCGCGAACTGATCCTCGATCGTCTCGGCCAGCGTACCGACGACCAGCCAGGCCGAGTCGTCGGCCGGCGCGGCCGGCAGGTTCGCGACCAAGGCCTCGAGACAGGTGTCCTCGCCTTGCGTGAAGGTCGTATCGAGCCCGCTCCCGGAGAAGCTCAGTACCCGCACCCGGCCCTGATGGGCCGCGCTGAGGCGTTCGGCGGCCTTGTCGAGATCGAGCCGCAACACCTCCGACGGACAGGAGCCGACCAGGAACAGGGTCCCGATATCCGGCCGCCGCGCGAGGAGCTGCGCGACGACCCGATCGAGCTCGTCATGACAGTCGGCGAGGCCGGCCAGGTCGCGTTCATCGAGGATCGCGGTCGCGAACCGCGGTTCGGCGAAGATCATGACGCCGGCCGCCGACTGGATCAGGTGCGCGCAGGTGCGCGAGCCGACGACCAGGAAGAAGGCATCCTGGATCTTGCGGTGGAGCCAGACGATCGCCGCGAGCCCACAGAAGACCTCGCGCTGGCCATGCTCCTGCAGCACCGACCGCGGGACGGACGCGCAGGGCCCGGGGGTCGCGGTAGCCCGCTCCGACGCCGTCACTCAGCGACCTCCAGCTTCCCGACGGCGGCCGCCTCGGCTTGCTGTTGCAGCCGCGCCGCGCGCAGCTTCAACAGGAATTGCGTCGCATTGATCACATAGGTGAAATAAGCCGCCAGCGCGATGTACATCTGGGTCAGCGGGTCGGCACCGACGAACAGCGCGACCAGATAGGCCGTGTGCAGCGCGATCACGAGCATGCTGAACACGTCTTCCCAGAAGAAGGGCCGCGCGAACAGGTAGACGCCGAAGACCTCTTTTTCCCAGATGGCCCCGGTGACCATGATGGTATAGAGGATCAGGGTCTTGACGACGACCGAGATGGTCGCGACGACGAACCCCTCGCCCGTGCCGAGGTAGCGTACGACCAGCACGAGACTGACCAGGAAGACGAGGAACTGCAATGGCGCCAGGATCCCCTGAACGAGGGTCCAAGGCGAGGTGTCCCGCCGCCGGCGTTCTTCGGGCGTGTAGAGGGGCTCGTACGACATGGGCTGGGCCCGGCGTGGCATCGGCGGCTCTCGGTATCGCTGCGTGATTTCGCGTAGGGCGACTCTAGACCGGTTACCCACCCATGTCAACCAAAGTTAACGTAAACAGCGGTTGACGGGCCGCTCCAAACCATTGTTGTTAAGGGGTTTTTTCGGCGCCGACCGAGCTGGGCGTCGGTCTCTCGACATGGCGTGACCGTCGGCCGCGGACCGTTTCAGGGGTCGCGACCAGGCCACTTGCAGGCGGCCGATCCTGGCGGAACGGTCTCGTGGCAGGCCCCAAAGGATAGCCATCCCCACCATCGCGGTTCCTTGCGTCAGATCAATCGATGCGCACTTAGCCCGTCCGCGACGAACTCGGCCCACGCGACCGGCGACGGCGTGGCACACCAAGGGACGAGCCCCAGGCAGGGTGCCGGGATCCGCTCGGTCAAGGTCGCGACGTTGCCAGCGAGCGCGTCCATATCCGGGTCGACCTGATTGCCGATCCAGCCGGCCAGGTGCAGGCCGTCGGCGACGATCGCCTCGGCCGTCAACAGACCGTGGTTCAGACAGCCGAGGCGCAGACCCACGACCAGCACCACCGGCAATCCGAGCGCCCGCGGCAGATCGCCGACGGCCAGATTCGGCCCGAGCGGGACCCGCCAACCGCCGACCCCTTCGACGATGACGCGCTCGGCCGCATTGGCCAGCTCCGCGTAGGCCGCCTCGATCACCGCCAGATCGATCCGGCATCCGACCTGTGCGGCCGCCAGGTGCGGCGCGATCGGCGGGCCGAACGCATAGGGGTTCACGAACCGATAGGGCGACGCGCAACTGCCCTGCTCCCGCAGGCGGCAGGCATCGGGGTTGCGCAGCCCATCGGGCGTCGGCTCACACCCCGAGGCGACCGGCTTCATACCGAGCACGACCCGGCCATGGGCCTGCATCGCGGCCATCAGCGCCAACGCGATCTCGGTCTTGCCGCACCCGGTATCGGTCCCGGTCACGAAGAGGCCGGTCATCGCCGGCCACCGCGCCCGAACCGCAGGCCCTCGAGCGGGATCGCGACACCGCCATCAACCGGTTTCTGCTGCCCAACCCAGGCCAGGCCGTAGACGACCTCGTAGGTCGCCGGCAAGCGCCCCTCGCGCCGTTCCCGCTCGTAGGCCGCCTCGACCGCGGCGAGCCGCCGCCGCCCGGTCAGGCCGCGCGGCCGATCGACGGCGGCATTGTGCGCGCCGAGCTGCTTCAGGTCGCGCATCAGATCGCGCACCCGATCGTAGGTGACCGTCAACCGATCGACATCCATGACCGGGTCGGCGAAGCGCGCGCGGACCAACGCATCGCCGATATCGTGCATGTCCAGGAAGCCGCTGACGTGAGTCTCACCGTCGACGGCCGCCCAGGCCGCGCGCAACTCCTTCAGGGTATCCGGCCCGAAGGTCGAGAACAGCAGCGCACCGCCCGGACGCAACACGCGCAGGCATTCGCCGAAGGTCCGCTCCAAATCGTTGCACCACTGGAACATCGCGTTGGAGAAGATCAGGTCGACACAGCCGTCGGCGAGCGGCAACCGCTCGGCATCGGCGCACAGACACAAGGGCCGGCGCCCCCAACGGCCGCGGCGCCGGGCCTGATGCAGCATGGACTCGGCGAAGTCGAGCGCGAGCACCGGCGCACGCCGAAACCGTCGCTGCAAGCCGTCGACCGCGTGACCGGTCCCGGCGCCCAGGTCGAGCACCAGCCGCGGGTCGAGCCGAATGTAGTCGAGCCGCGCCAACAGCCGCTGTTCGATCTCCTGCTGCAACAGGGCCACGCCGTCGTAGGCCGGCGCCGCGCGCGTGAAGGCCCGCCGCGCCGCGGCCTTGTCGATCAGTGCGAGCGACACGCATCCACCTCGTGCAGAAAAGGCGCGACGGCGGCCGCCGACTCGCGCGGGTGCGACAGAAAGGGCGCGTGACCAGCACCGGGCACATGCGCGACCCGCGCGCTCGGCCACAGCCGCGGGATCGACGGAGCCAGCGCTGCCGGTACCAGCGTGTCGCGCTCGCCGAACAGCCACAGCGACGGGCCGGGCAGGCGCGGCAGGGTCTCGCGCAGGTCGCTGCCGCGCAACAGCGCAAGCCCAACCTCGAGCGCCTCGGGCTGTGGCGGCGGATAGCCACCGACCGCGGCGCGTAGATGCCGCAGCGTGGCCCGTGCCTGATCGCTGGCGCGGACCTGCAACGCGAGAAAACGCTCGAGCGTACCGACGGGGTCGGTCAAGAGATTGGCCTGAAACTGATCGAGGGTGCCGACCGGCATCGCCGACGGCCAGTCCTCGCCACGCGTGAAACGCGGCGTCGCCGTGACCAGCACCAGGCCCGCGACCCGCTCTGGCGCCAGCCCCGCCGCGGCCAGCGCGACCAGGCCGCCGAGCGACCAGCCGAGCCACACGGCACGCGGTGGGGCCGTCGCGAGACAGGCCTCGGCCCAGGCGTCGAGATCGCGCCAAGCCGGATCGAATCGACTGCCACCATGACCCGGCAGCGCAATCCGGTGCTGACGCCAATGGCCCTCGAGCGGGGCCGGAAGCCCCGCCCAGACGCCATTGTTCATGCCCCAGCCGTGGATCAGCACCAGATCCGGGCCGCCACCGGTGACCTCGACCGCGAGTGTCATGTTTCCTCGTCTCCGGACCAGCTGCCGAGCGCCTCGAGCAACCGATCGACGGCGGCCTCGTCATGGGCCGCCGACAATGTGATCCGCAGGCGTGCCTGGCCCTCGGGGACCGTCGGCGGCCGGATCGCCGCGACCAATAGACCGGCCCGCTCCAGATGCCGGCTCAAGGCCAGCGCACGCGGCGCCGAACCGGCGATCAGCGGTTGGATCGGTGTCGTCGAGGCGGCCAGCGGCAGGCCCAGTTGCGCCGCACCGGCCCGAAAGCGGGCGATCAGCGCGTGCAGATGCGTGCGGCGCCAATCCTCGCGCTCGGCGATCGCCAGCGCGACACGGGTGGCCTCGGCGAGCGCCGGCGGCGTGGCCGTCGTGTAGACATAAGTGCGCGAGCGTTGGATCAGGGTCTCGATCAGCTCCTCGGAGCCGGCGACGAAGGCCCCGAAGGTCCCGAGCGCCTTGCCCAGGGTCGCCATCAGGATCCGGTCGGGACGCGGCGCGAGCCCCCAATGCTCGAAACTGCCGCGCCCGTGCGCGCCGAGCACGCCGAGCCCATGGGCGTCATCGACCAGCAGCCAGACCCCGGCACGGTCCGCGACCTCGGCGAGCGCCGGAAGCGGCGCCAGGTCCCCATCCATGCTGAAGACGCCGTCGGTCGCGATCAGCCGCGCCCGGTCGACGCCAAGCCGGCCGGCCAGATCGGCGGCATCGAGGTGCCGATAGCGGCGCAGTCGGGCCCGGGACAAGAGGGCGCCATCGATCAGCGACGCATGGTTGAGCCGGTCTTCCCAGACATTGTCGCCACGCCCGGCCAACGCCGAGATCACGCCGAGGTTGGCCATGTAACCGGTCGAGAACAGCAGCGCGCGCGGCTGGCCGGTGAACGCGGCCAGGGCCTCCTCGAGGGCCTGATGGGCACCGCTGTGCCCGGTGATCAGATGGGCCGCGCCGCTGCCGACGCCCCAGCGGCCGGCGGCCCGGCCGAGCGCCGCGACCAGCTCCGGGTGGTTGGCCAACCCCAGGTAGTCGTTGCTGCTGAAGTTCAGCAGCTGGCGGCCGGCGACGCACACCAACGGCCCCTGCGGACCCTCGACGACGCGCCGCGCCCGGTAGCGGCCGGCCTGCGCGAGACGCGCGAGTTCAGACCTCAGCTCCGCACTGGCCACCCAGTCCATCGCTCCCGCGCTCCGCCGCCCGAGGCTAGGCCACGGCCGAGTGAGTGCAGGGCCCGGGTACCGCGCGTTCGCCGACGTCGACGGTCGCAAAGCGCAAACCGAGCCGATCGAACAGCCGCCGATCGCGCTCGGTCGCGGCGTTCGCCGTCGTCAGCAGCCGTTCGCCGAAGAAGATCGAGTTCGCCCCGGCCAGATAGCACAGGGCCTGGGCCTCGTCGCTCAGACGCTGACGACCCGCCGACAGGCGCAGATGCGAGGCCGGCATCAGGATCCGAGCGACCGCAAGGGTACGGACGAACTCGAACGGATCGAGGTCGGCCGTGCCGTGCAGCGGCGTGCCCTCGATCTGCACCAGCAGGTTGATCGGCACCGACTCCGGATGACGCGGCAGGGTCGCCAACTGGCACAAGAGCGAGGCCCGATCGCGGCGTGACTCGCCGAGACCCAGGATACCGCCGCTACAGACCTTGAGCCCGACCCGCTGCACATGCGCGAGCGTCTCGAGCCGGTCCTGGTAGGTGCGGGTCGTGATGACCTGGCCGTAGAACTCGGGCGAGGTGTCGAGATTGTGATTGTAGAAGTCGAGCCCGGCGGCCTTCAGCCGCTCGGCCTGCGCGCCGGTCAACATGCCGAGCGTCACACAGGTCTCCATGCCCAGCGCATGGACCGCCTCGACCATCGCGATCACCCGGTCCAGATTGCGGTCGGTCGGATGGCGCCAGGCTGCGCCCATGCAAAAACGCGTCGCCCCATCGGCCTGCGCCGCGCGCGCCGCCGCGACCACGTCGCCGACCTGGAGCAGCCGCTCGGGCGCGATGTCGGTCGTATGATGCGCGCTCTGCCCGCAATAGCCGCAATCCTCGGGACAGGCCCCGGTCTTGACGCTGAGCAGCGCACTGACCTGGATTTGATTCGGGTCGAAATGGACACGATGGACCGACTGGGCGCGGAACATCAGGTCGTTGAAGGGCTGCTCGAGCAGCGCCTCGACCTCGTCGACGGACCAATCATGGCGAATCGCGGACAAAGACATGGGTTGACTCCGGGCAGACCGGCCGGGGCCAAGCCCCCCGGCCCTCGAAGCCGCCCATGCTAACCGCATCCCGACCGCTGTCAACCTACGGACGCCGATCTGGTTGACAGCGACCCCCCCGCGACCAACCCGCGTAGGGCAGGAAAGCGCAGCGCATCCCGCCCCCATCTCGCAAGGCCAAGCCGCGCCAGCGCCGCCAGCCCGATGATGAGCCCCTTTCAAGGAACCGCGGTTAGCCGCTTGACATTGGTGCCGATTTCACACTCCACATCTTGCCAAAGGGAATCCCGCCACCTAGACTTGCCTACGAACTCGACCGCCTCGGTCTCCGGCTCCATGCCGGTCATCGCCTGCCGCGCCAGATCAACCAGGGCTCCACTCCGACCGGCATCGACGGGCGGCGGCGCCCGTCACCAGGCTCGCTTCGGCGCTCTATTCAAGGACCGACGGTCCAGACGGGGACAACAATTTCCTGCCACCGGGGATGGAGGGGTTACACAAGATGCGAGCGCCGAACGAACCGACCCAAGACACCGCCATCACCGGCGCCGAACACCTGCCGACACGGCGCGAATTCCTGACGACGCTGGCGACCATCGGTCTCGTGTGCGCCGTCCCGGTCTCGCCGGCGCTGGCCCAGACGAGTAGTCTGCAAACGCAGGTCAACAGCCATATCCAGCGGCTGCGCCGTCAGGGGCAGATCGCCTCCGACGAACGCACCGCCTGGTCCGTCTACGACTTCACACGGCGTCAGAAACTGGTTGCGATCAACGAAGAGGTCCCGATGCAAGCGGCGAGCATGATGAAGCCGTTCGTCGCGCTGGCCTTCTTCTATGTCGTCGAGGAATCCGGCGGAAAGGTCCGCTATACCGGCGAAGTCCGCGCGACGATGGAGCGGATGATCCGCTACAGCAGCAATCCGGCGACGAATCAGATCATGGACCTGGTCAGCCGCCACACCGGCGGACGCGGCCCGCAGGACGTCGACCGCATCCTCAAGCGCCACGCCCCCGGGATCTTTCAGCAAACGAGCATCGTCGAGACGATCCCGGCCGGTGGGCGCACCTACCGGAACATGGCCTCGGCACGCGATTACAGTCGCTTCCTCTTCGCCCTCTGGAACGACCGCCTGCCCTACGCCTCCGAACTGCGCAACCTGATGTCGCTGCCGAACCGCGACCGGATCGCGCGCAGTGTCGCGAGCATCCCGAACACGGTACGGGTCTATCACAAGACCGGCTCGACAGCGCGCCTGTGCGGCAATATGGGCATCATCGATGCCCATGACCGCAACGGCCGCCGCTTCCCATACACCTTCATCGGCATCATCGAGAAGGCCAACCGCACCAATTCGTACGGGACCTGGATCACGTCGCGGGCGAACGTGATCCGTGGCGTCTCGGACCTCGTCTATCAGTCGCTGCGGGAGCAACACCGCCTCGCCTGACCCCGACCGATCGCGGCGCGCCTCATCCGTCGCTGTCGCGCGCCGCGAACAGGTCCATGGTCACCAGCGGCTCGACACGGCCCGCCGGCGGCACCAACCCGAAATGGCCATAGGCGGCCGGTGTCGCAACCCGCCCACGCGGCGTGCGCATCAGAAAACCCTGCTGGATCAGATAGGGCTCCAGCACATCCTCGATGGTACCGCGCTCCTCGCCGATCGCCGCGGCCAGGCTCTCGACCCCGACCGGCCCGCCGTCGAACTTCTCGATGACCGCCTGAAGCAACCGCCGGTCCATGTGATCGAAGCCGAGCCCATCGACCTTGAGCAGACGCAGTGCCCGATCGGCCACCGTTGCACTGATGCGCCCGTCGGCCTTGACCTGCGCATAGTCGCGCACGCGCCGCAGCAGCCGGTTCGCGATCCGCGGCGTGCCGCGCGAGCGGCGCGCGATCTCGGCCGCGCCCTCGGTCTCGGTCGGGATGCCGAGGATCGCCGCCGAGCGCGCGACGATCCGCGCCAGGTCCTCGACCGCGTAATACTCCAGCCGCTGGACGATACCGAACCGGTCGCGCAAGGGCGAGGTCAGAAGCCCAGCCCGGGTCGTCGCGCCGACCAGCGTGAACGGCGGCAGATCGAGCTTGATCGAGCGAGCCGCCGGCCCCTCGCCGATCATGATGTCGAGCTGGAAGTCCTCGAGCGCCGGATACAGCACCTCCTCGACGACCGGGCTCAGCCGGTGGATCTCGTCGACGAAGAGCACGTCGCCCGGGTCCAGGTTCGTCAGCAGGGCCGCGAGATCGCCGGGCTTCTCGAGCACCGGCCCCGAGGTCTGGCGCAGGTTCACGCCCATCTCGTGCGCGACGATATGGGCCAGCGTCGTCTTGCCGAGCCCGGGCGGCCCGAAGATCAGCAGATGGTCGAGCGCTTCGCCGCGACCACGCGCGGCGCCGATGAAGATCTCCATCTGCTCGCACACCGCCGGCTGACCGACATAATCGGCGAGCCGCCGCGGCCGGATCGCGCGGTCGACCGCCTGGTCGTCGCTCGCGGCCTCCGGGCCGATCAGACGCGCAGCCTCCTTCACGGCCGGTCGAACGGCCATCGAGTTACGCGGATCGAATCAAGCATGGCAACCCCTTGCTGCTGGTTTCGCGATGCCGGCCGACGAAACCAGCGGCCGGCCGCACAGCGCGATTATGGTCCAGGCCGCCGCGTCGGGCCAGACCGCCCGCGCGGGATCCGGCGGCCGGGTCGGGCGCCGGTCCCCTGGCGCCGAGGCGTTCGGTGGACGGCACCAATCGGCACGAATCCCGGACGGATGGCACCCCTTTTGCGACAAAGGTCCGCTTCCCGGCCGCCCCGATCGACTATCATTACTACGGTTTTTCCTTCTGACTCCATCGGCCGCAGAGCAGACTTCGATGTCCATCGTCACAGCGACCCGCGACCCGGCGGGCGCGGCCGGCCGCGCCCGCCGGCTCATGACCGGGTCTTTTCGGACCCGGTACCGGGTGCGGGGTTTCACGCTGCTCGAACTGATGATCACGGTCGCGCTGGTCGCCATCCTGACCACGCTTGGCGTCCCGAGCTTCCGCGAGGCGATGCAGAACAACCGCGCGGCCACCCAGACCAACGACCTGCTCGCGGCCTTGAGCCTCGCCCGCAGCGAGGCGGTCCGGCGCGGCGCGATCGTGTCCGTGTGCCCGTCGACCGATCAGGCGACCTGTGCGGACGCAACCGACTGGTCGACCGGCTGGATCCTCTTCGTCGACGGGACCAACCCCCTGGAAGTCGTCCGGGTCTGGCCGGCGCTGGCCGGCATCGAAAGCTTCACCGGCCCGAAACTGGTCAGCTTCCGTGGCAGCGGCGAGGCGGTCGCCAGCGGCAGCTTCAGTCACAAGATCAAGAACTGTAGCGGCAACCAGGCCCGCACCATCACCGTCAGTCCAACCGGCCATGCGCGGGCGGAAAAGACCGCCTGCACGAACGGGAGCTGAACCGCGATGTCGCGTCCCCACCCCATCGCCGCCGCGCCCCCCCGCCAACGCGGCTTCACGCTGATCGAGGTCTTGATCGCGGTCCTCGTGCTCGCGATCGGCCTGCTCGGCCTCGCAAGCCTGATGGCCGTCTCGATGCAATACAACCACGGCTCGCTCGTGCGCACCCAGGCGACCAACCTCGCCTACGAGATCACCGACGCGATGCGGGCCAATCGCGCCCGGGCGCTAGCCGGGGATTACGACACCACGAACTGCGCAGCTCGAAACGGCACTGACCTGGCCACAGTCGATCTCAATAGGTGGTGTGCGCGCGTGGCCGCGGTCCTGCCGGCCGGGGAAGGAGTAGTCGACGTGGACAATGACGGCTTCGCGACCGTGACCGTCCGCTGGGATAGCACGCGGGATCAGACTCCGAATGCGGAGGAGTCAGAGGGCGAAGGCACAGACGGGGAGGACACGGAAATTGAAGAACCCGAGACGGCAACCACGACCACCGCATTCGTCTTCCGGACCAGACTATGATGACGCGAAACACCGCTGGACGCCGCCGCCAACGAGGCCTCTCCCTGGTAGAGATCATGGTCGCGCTGTTCGTCGGCCTCTTCCTGACCGCCGGCATCCTGCAAATCTTTGCGGGCACGCGCCAAACCTACCGCTTCGAGGAGGCCCTGTCACGGATCCAGGAGAATGGCCGCTTCGCGCTGGAAACCATCGCGCGCGACGCGCGGATGGCGGGGTTCGCCGGCTGTGTCGGGCTAGACAACATGCACGTCGAAGGTAGTGATGACTTGGTTCTCGCCGAAGGGGTAACGGTACCCGAGAAAGACCCACCGTTCGAAGCTACCCCAGGAACGGATCTCGTTACGCTGCGACGTCTAGCCGGTAATGGTGTCCCGATCAGTGAGTCGACGACAACCGACAGGGTTACTCTCGCATCGAACCCCGATGGTTTCGCGCCGGGCCACCGCCTCGCGATCGTCGATTGTGCCAGTCGACAAATCGAGATTTTCACGGCGCAGAGTATCACCGGCTCGGTGTCGATCACGCCCAATCCTCAGCTCTCTCGAAGCTACCCAACGAATCCTGACGTCGAAACGGAAGCCCGAGTGTATCGTTTCCGAGAGGTGGTCTATTTTGTACGTACCGGCGCCGGAGGAACCCGTGCACTCTGGCGCCGCGAGGCGCCGAATGCTCCTCAGGAGATGATCGAAGGTGTCGAAGACATGGAGGTCCGCTATCTGTTTGGCGCAGATTATGTGCCGGCCACCGCGGTAACGAACTGGCAAAATGTTGACGGCATGCGGATAAGCCTTCTCCTAGCGAGTGACGACGACAACCTGACCGGCAATCCCCAAAACATCGAGTGGCGCGGCAATCCGCTAACGCCAACCGACACCCGACTCCGCCAGGTCTTCACGACAACGATCGCCTTGCGCAATCGACTACCTTGAGGCGTCTCAAGATGATCAGATTCTTCCTCCTCGCGCACGCCTCGCGCCACTGCCAAAGCGGCACTGTGCTGATCATCGCGCTGGTCTTCCTGCTACTGATGACCTTAGTCGGTGTAGCGGCGATGCAGGGGACGACCTTGCAGGAGCGGATGGCTGGCAACCACCGGGATCGGAACCTGGCCTTCCAAGCCGCCGAGGCGGCCCTCCGGGAAGGCGAGCTCGAGGCGTGGAGCAACGGCGAAGAGATTCGCAAGACTTTCGAACAAGGTAACGGCACCACAGGACTCGAAGCTGGCCGGCTGGCGAATCCCGCGGACTGGGATGGCGATAGTCCAGCCCCGACGGTGCCCGAACTCGCGTTGGATCCGCAGCAACTCCCCCGTGGCCCATCAGCCCACGTCGGCAACCCTTGGCCAGTTTTTATCGCACCAGAAGATCCGGAAGGAGGCGTTTTCAATCTGTTTCCGATCACCAGTTATGCTGAAGGCGGAACGGCCCGCGCCATTGTGATCCTGCAAACCAGCTTAGCCCTACCATGACATCGGCCGCACAGCCGTCGGCCTTAGCCTTGATTCGGACTATGCGCAACGTCAAAAGGGGACGAATTCCCCCGTTCCCCCAAGACCTTCCCGGAGCGAACCCCGGCCCGCCCATCCAGGAGCTTGCAACATGAAACGGGACCTTGCCACGAAGCGCTTTGAAAAATCGGCCGCGCTGCTCCTCGGTCTGCTTATCTCGGTGACGGCCGGTGCACCCGCCGCGATGGCGACGGATCAAGTCGAACCGATCAACATCGCCAACTACCCGTTGTTCATCGGTGTCGGCGAGGCCGTCCCGCCGCTGACGATGCTGATCATGGGTCGGGATCATACCCTCTACTACGAAGCCTATAACGATGCCTCGGATCTGACCGGCAACGGGGTGCTCGATGTCGGCTACAAGCCCGATGAGATCAACTACTTCGGCTACTTCGATTCGAATCTCTGTTATAGCTACAACGACAACCGCTTCTCGCCGGTCGCCACCGCGAACGACAAGAAATGCTCGGGTAATTGGAGTGGCGACTTCCTGAACTATATCACGACCTCCCGAATTGACGCGCTGCGCAAGGTGCTCTACGGCGGTCGGCGCATCGTCGACACGAATGAACTAACCGTTCTGGAACGCGCCTACATCCCCCAGGACGCACACTCCTGGGGCAAAGAGTACAAAAGCATCGAGCACGACGGGTACGATATCCGTCATTACACCCCACTCGGTCTTCCTGCCTCTGGCACCCGGCACCTCTTCGCGAACACGACGCTACTGAAAAGCGGCAACAAGGAGCCGCTGATGCGCGTCTTGACCGACTCGCGCTTCCGCATCTGGAACTGGGTCGCCAAAGAACGACCGGTCGCGGGGACCACGTGCCAGGACGGCAGCAGCCATACCGCAAGCTGCACCTATGCGGCACAGACCATTCAGCACAACCATCCGAACAATGCCGAAGAATTTCAGGCATTGATCAGCACTTGGGGGACTGATGGCCAGCGCTGCGGCTCGGGCCCCATCCCTAACGGCCAGATCAATACTACGGGTTCCAACAACAATCCTTTTCCTGTCTCACCGTGCAGAACCGGTACTCACGAGTATTACCTGACCATCATCAACGGCCAGATTTTCGCGCCCGTAACAGGTGACTATCAATTCGCGACGAACGGCGACGACGCTGTGGAGTTCCGCGTCAATGGCGAGGTAGTGTCCTATTGGTACGGGGGACATGGCCGCAAGGGGGGCACACCAGAAGAAATCGCGAGTGCCATCGGAAACGAGACCAACGCGCAGATCGGGCGTGTGACCTTGACCCAGGGCTGGCACAGCTTTGAATTCCGCCACGAGGAACGCACCGGAGGGGACAGCTACCAACTGCTCTGGAAGCGCCCCAGTTTCAACTGGGGGGTCGTGCCCGCGTCCGACTTAAGAGGCCCACAAGGGATTTCGAACACGGCTCCTGTCATTACGGTCTTCAGTACCGAGCGAAACGTCCCCGGCTCCAGCATGACCGATTATGTGGTCAGAGTCCGCGTCTGCGATCCAAGTTTTCCGGAGTCGCATTGCAAACGCTACCCGAATGAGAATCGGAAACCGACAGGCATCCTCCAGCAGTATGGCGAAGCCGATAGGATGCTGTTTGGCTTGCTCTCTGGATCCTTCACGCACGCATACAACATGCGTGGTGGAACCCTGCGCAAGAATATCGAAAGCTTCAAGAATGAAGTGGACCTTCAGACCGGGATTTTCCGGGAGGATGTGCTCGGGATCGTGCGAACGATCGATCGTTTCCGGATCGTCGACTTCAACATGGACCAGAATTATCAATATCAAGGTGGCTGGCTGACGAACCGGCCCATGTCCGAATCAAACACCGCCTTCCCGGACTGGGGAAACCCGATCGGCGAGATGATGTACGAGAGCCTGCGCTATTTCTCCGGCAAGGCTGCCCCGACTTCGGAATTTCGGCCTGGCCTGGTTGGTGGCCACGAGCGTGTCACACTGCGCGACTACGTCGGCGCCTCGACGATGGATCTCCCGGCGCCGGCCTGGAAGGATCCTTTCCAACGCGAGGATCTACCAGTCTTGCATTGTTCTCCGGCCGCTCAGTTGGTGATCAGCGACGTCAACCCCTCGTACGATACCCAGTATGTTCCTGGAAGCGCGTTCCACAGCTTCGCAGGCGATATCACTGGCTTGAATGCCGCGAATGAGGCCAACGCGATCTGGACCGCCGAACATGGCGCCGGATCGCGACCCCATTTCATCGGCCAGGTCGGCAGCGATTACGACGGGGCGCCGACGGCGAAGACGGTCTCCGGACTCGGCAATATCCGCGGCCTGTCGCCCGCCGAGCCGACCAAGCAGGGCGGCTACTACTCCGCCGGCATCGCCCGTTTCGGCTACGAGAACGACATTCGCGCCGATCTGCAAGGCAAGCAAAACATCCACACCTTCGCCGTCGCGCTCGCCTCCCCGCTGCCGCGGATCGAGATACCGGTCGGCGACAACCTGGTGACACTCGTGCCCTTTGCGAAGTCCGTCGGCGGTTCGTCAATCAGTTCAACCAAAGGCGAGTTCCAGCCGACCAACACGATCGTCGACTTCTTCGTCGAGAGCTTCGCGAACACCGACCCCGCTTGTCCATCAGCGACTGATTCGGATTGCGATTCCGGCATCAACGACGGGCGCCCCTTCATCAGGTACCGCGTAAATTTCGAGGACGTTGAGCAGGGCGCCGATCATGACATGGACGCGATCGTGATCTATGACATTCGGGTCAACGACGACGACACCCTGACGGTCGAACTGACCTCGGAGTATGCCGCGGGCGGCATCATCCACCATCTTGGCTACGTGATCTCCGGAACCACAGCCGACGGCGTGTACCTCGAGGTGCGCGACACGGACACAAAAGCGGCCGACGACCCGGCCTATTTCCTCGACACCCCACCGGGGCTGGCACCCGGCGCCTGTGATGTCACGTCGCCGCCGCCGGCGTGCGCAGAGGCCTTGCCCTTGTTCGCGACCCGCACCTTTACAGCGAGCACCGGATCCGGCGTGGCTACGGTGCTTGAGAATCCTCTCTGGTATGCGGCCAAGTATGGTTCCAAGGGTAACGAAGGCTTACGTGAAGGGCAGCCTTCACCAAACTATTTCCTCGTCACCAACGCAGGCAAGCTTCAACAACAATTGGAGCAAGCATTCCGACAGATCGCCCTGCTCGGCGAGCAATACGGCACCGCCGCGGCCGCAAGCTCCGCCGTGCTGCAAAGCGACACGCTGCTCTACACGGCGGGATTTCGCAGTGATGACTGGTCCGGTACGCTCATCGCGAGAGAGATCAACGACGATGGCAGCTTAAGCGCCACTAACTGCGCAAACTGTTGGAACGCGGAGCAATGGCTGCGCGCCCCTGGGCGCTCGGTCACTCGCAATATTCTGACATACAAAAAAGAGATCGATGGCGATCTGGTCACGCGCACCGCCGTCGAGTTTAAGTTCAATCAATTGAGCCCCGCCCAACAGATGGCTCTCAACCACTCGCCAGATGGTTCCGAGGACAACCTGGGTTCGCAACGTGTGGATTGGTTACGTGGCGATGAAGAGGCTCACAACGACTTCCGATCCCGTACGCTCGAACCGCCAGACGGCGACGGCCAACCACGGTTGCTCGGCGACATCGTAAACGCCGATCCGCAATTCATCGGCCGTTTATACAACGGCCCGAGCCGGCTACTCGGCGCACCATCCTACCGTGAGCGACCCAACGTTCTTTTCGTTGGTGCGAACGATGGCATGTTGCATGCTTTCAATGCCGAGACCGGCGCCGAACTTTTCGCCTTCGTGCCGAGCGCGCTCCTCGATCCCGAACCCGGCGAGAACTTCTCACCGCTGAGCCGTCTGATGGATCCAGGCTACACCGAGACACTGGTCAGTCATCGCTACTACGTCGATGGCACGCCTGTCGTCGAAGAGGTCTATCTAGACAACACCTGGAAGACGGTGCTGGTCGGCACTCAGGGTGCGGGTGGCCGCTCCGTCTTCGCGCTCGATGTGACGACCCCTACCAGTTTCTCGGCCAACAACCTGCTTTGGGAATTTACCGATCCGGACCTAGGCTACAACGTCGGGCAGCCGGCCATCGCCCGCGTGCGTACCGGCGAAAATAGCCACAAATGGGCTGCGATCTTCGGCAACGGCTATAATGGAGCGAGCCGCAAGGCCTTTTTGTTCGTCGTCGACATCAGTGACGGAAGCCTAATCGCGAAGGTCGATACCGGCGCTGGCGATGGAAATAATCCGAATGGCCTCGCATCGCCTAAATGGACCCACTGGCCACAGCTTGATCTGTTCGCCAACCGCGTTTATGCCGGTGACTTGCTCGGCAACTTGTGGCGGTTCGACAATGGCTCAGGAACCTGGAGTGCGACCAAGCTTTTCACGGCCATCGATCCAGACGGAGGGGTGCAACCGATCACAGTTCGTCCGGCAATCGGGTCAGCGGCGGGCGACAATGACACTCTCATCGTCGGCTTCGGAACTGGCAGCTTTTTCCGTGTGCCTGACGCGGCTGACTGGCAAATCCAGTCCCTCTACGGATTGCGTGACAAACGAACCAAGGCCGGTGAAGCCCCCTCAGTTCTACCGATCAGCCGCAGCGAGCTTCTAAAGCAAGGTATCGATTCCGAACAAGAGGTGACGATCGATGGGAAGGACTACCTGCTTCGGGTCGTCTCCAAGAGAGAGTTCGAGCCACTCGGTGAAGGTGGCCCTGAGCCGCGAGGTTGGTACCTCGACCTCTGTCTCGCCGGGACAGGTGGCCGGTGCGCCAAAAGCCCCGGTGACGGCGAGCGGGTCATCAGCGAAGCGACCTTCCCAACAGGCATGACGCGGCAGCGCATTCGATTCACGACTATGATCCCAAACGAAGATCCATGTAGCGGCGGGCGTGACGGCTTCCTCTACGACCTCGATCTGCTGACCGGCGGGCGCTACGAAGGCGCCGTGTTCGATCTCAACAGAGACGGGCAGTTCGATGAAGACGATATGCTTGGCCTCAACGGCGAGGATGTACCACCGAGCGGTATCGGATTCGGCGGGGGCGAGCGTTTGACCGTAATCCCTGCGCCTGGACGTGGCATCGAGTATGGCTTTGGTGGAGATGGCGAAGGCGCAACCCCAGGCGCGGGCGGCATAGGACTCCTGCCTGAAGATGAGTTATATCGCCGCCAATCCTGGCAGCAATTGCGCTGATCGCAACGATTGCAGCCGAAATCCGGACCAGGGCTAAGGCGTCGGGTAGCATGGTGACCTTACGGTCACCCCGCCGCCTAAGAACCGCGCTTGCAACTTTCACACATCTTATGTGCTGCAGCACATAAGATGTGGAACCATCGCATGGCCGAGATCGTGTGGCACCGCCGGGAAACCAGGCGGCAAACAGAGAAAACAAACATCGGCCTAAACGGCGGCAAGGCCCCGGCTTACTCTCCGACCCCGTTTATTGCCGGCGTCCGCTGATGACGGCAATGGCGATGGTGATCGGGGT
>NZ_JBDKXB010000042.1:0-16863 GCF_041197575.1 Thioalkalicoccus limnaeus
GGCTCGGGGCGCGAGCGCTTCGCCGGCGCGGTTGCCAAGGCACTCGGCCGGGCGGCGTTGGTGATCGACCCGAGTGCGCTGGAGGGCGAGGTCTGGTCGGAGGCCTTTATCCGTGCACAGCGCTTTGCGCTCGCGGCGGATATGGCGCTGGTCTGGCGGCCAGGCGAGCGGCCTTGGCCACGGACGGTGCCGCTCGCGCCCTTGCAGCTGATCTGCGTCGATGCCGGGCGAGCCGCTCCGGTGCACAGCGCGAGCGCCGATCTCTCCCTCGAGCTGACCGAGGCCAGCGCGGCGGCCAAGGCTCGGCTCTGGACCGGCTGGGCGCCGCACCTGCACAGCGTGGCCGATCGGCTCGCGGCCACACCCGGGGCCACCCTCGCCGATCTCGCCGAGACCGCCCGCACGGTGCCGGCCAGCGCGGAGGAAGCCTTGACGCAGCTCCGCGCGCGTGGACGGATGCGGCTCGCTGGAGCCGGCGAGGTGATCGATCCCGGCTTCGGCTGGGACGATCTCATCCTGCCGGCGCCAACGCTGGCGCAGCTTCGGCGCATCGCCTGCGAGGCGCGGCTTCGGCCGACCCTCGGCGAGCGCAAGATGACCGCCCGGCTCTTCCGCGACCGGGCAGGGCTCGCGGTCCTCTTCTCGGGGCCACCTGGGATCGGCAAGTCGATGGCCGCACAGGTGATCGCCAAGGAGCTCGGCATCAACCTCCTGCGCATCGACCTCGCCGCCACCACCAGCAAGTGGATCGGCGAGACGGCGAAAAACCTCACGGCGGCCTTCGAGGCGGCGCGCTACGCCGGTGCAGCGCTCTTGTTCGAAGAGGCCGACGCGCTCTTCGCGAAGCGCGGCGAGGTGAGAGACGCCAACGACCGTTATGCCAACGCCGACACCAACCATCTCCTGCACCTGATGGAGGTCTCGGGTGTGCGGGCGTTCCTGACCAGTAACCGCCGCGCCAACATCGATCCGGCCTTCCTGCGCCGGCTCGACCACGTGGTCGAGCTCGAGCGGCCGGGCCCCGCAGAGCGGCGCCAGCTCTGGGCGAGGTTGCTGGGCGCCCTCGGCGTCGACGAGGAGCCCTTGGCGGGGGCCCTCCATCGGCTTGCCGAGACGCTCGACCTGAGCCCCGCGCAGATCAAGGCGGCAACCCTCGGCGGCTGGCTCACCGCCCGGGAGGCAGAGCGGGCGATCCAGCCGGGCGACCTGGAGGCGGCCGCCGCGCACGAGCTCGCCAAGGAAGGGCGCACGCCACCGCCGGGCGAGCGGCCACGGCGACGCCCCGGAGCGAGCCATGGCTGAGACCGGCAATCCTGCAAGCCCGCGCGTGCAGCGGGGCGCCATCGTCCAGCTGGTCGAGGAGATCGGCATCGTCGTGCCGAACATCATCCCCTTCCAGTACAACCCGGCCAAGGTCACCCGCAACCTCAAGCCTTGGAACCCCTTCGAGGTCGACCAGACCCAGCGCGGCGCACAGGCGCCCATGGTCCAGCCCTACGATCCCGAGGAGACCTACCAGATGGCCCTCGAGCTGGATGCGACCGATGAGCTTGAAGACGGCGATCCGGTCGCGCAGACCTCCGGCGTTGCCTGGCGGATCGCCCAGCTCAAAAAGTTGACCGAACCGACCGAGGGGGTGTTCGGCGACCTGATCGCCAGTGCCCAGAGTCTGGTGGGTGGCGGGCTCGCGACCCAGGCGAGCCGGCCTTCGGTGCCGATCGCCCTGCTGGTGCTGGGGCCGGGCCTGATCCTGCCAGTGCGAGTGACCTCGATTGGCATCGAGGTCACCGAGCTCTCGACGACGCTGCACCCGCACATGGCAACGGTGACGCTGGACCTGCGTGTGCTCACGCCCGAGGTGTTCAAGTGCAAGAGCGGCCCTGCCATCGATATCGCCGTCGCCGCCTATCGCCTGACCCGCCTCCAAGAAGACGCGCTGGCCGTCGCCGGCTTCGCCAAGGGGCTGAGCTCGGTGCGCTCGATCCTGCCGTTCTGAGGAGACACAGTATGTCGGTCTTCGATGCCAAGAGCCGCTATGTCCGCTTCGCCAAGCAGACTCAGGCGGTCGACCGCCGCGGCCGGACGGTGGCCTGCGTGACCCCGGTCGAGCCGCCCGTCGAGCCGGAGCTGGGCTTGCACCGCCGCCGGCAGGGGCAGCGTTTGGATCATCTGGCCAACCACTATCTCGGCGATCCGGCGGGCTTCTGGCGACTGGCGCTGGCCAATGACGGGATGACGGCGGAGGCCGCGCTGGAGCGGCCCCTCGTGCGGATCCCCAGGCGGGGCTGAGCCATGGGCTTCGGCGTCGTGATCACCTCCGGCGACGACCTGGCAGCGATGCCGGAAGACATATTGCGCTGGCTGGTCGAGGCTCGCGTCGAGCTGGAGCTCTCCGAGCCGGCCCGCTTCGCGCTCCGGTTCGAGGATGATCTCTGCGAAGGCGAGCCGCGCGTGCAGGGGGCGGACGAGATCGCGGCCAACCGCAAGATCGGCCTCTTCGTGCCAGAGGGCGATGAGCTCGTCTGCCTCGTCTTGGGACCCGTCACCGAGATCAAGTCGTCCTCGACCACCGGCGGTGCGGGGTCCTGGGTGGAGGTGCACGGCGAGAGTCGGCTGGTCGAGATGGACCGCGTCGGCGTGCAGGCCACCTACACCGGACTCGCCTCGGCTGCCGCGGCCTCCATCCTCCAGGCCTACGGCTTCACCGCCGACTGCCAGGACACGCTGATCGAGTACGACGAGCAGCGCACCCAGCTCAGCCAGCGCGGCACCGATCTCGCCTTCCTCCAGGAGATCGCCCGGCGCAACAACATGGAGCTGTGGATCGAGTACGAGGTGAGGCGGGTGCCGGTGACCGGCGCGATTCAGTTGGGGGAGACCGCCAGGCTGCGCACCTCGCCCGAGCGGGCGCAGCAACTGGGCGCCCCGGCGCCGCCGGTCCTCCGGGCCCCGGTCGACCGGCTGCTGCGCGTCAACCCGCCACGCGGGCAGTGCCCGAGCGTGACCAAGTTCGAGGTCGACATCGACTACGAGAAGCCGACCGCGGCGGAGGGCTTCACCATCGGCGAGGATGGCGCCCAGAAGGTCATCACGCAGGCCCTGCCGGTTCCCGACCCGCTCGCGCTGACGCAGCCCGTCCAGGTCGAAGGAGTCGAACGTTCGGCCATCGCCCCGCCGGCGGTGACCGACCAGGAGGCCTTCCTCGCCCAGGACGCGCTGGTCACCGAGCAGAGCTGGTTCGTCGAGGTCCGGGCCTCGGCCTCGCTCGAGCAGGCGGGCTTCGTGCCGCTGCCGCACCGGATCGTGCAGGTGAGCCACGCCGGCCCCAAGCTCTCCGGGACCTATCAGGTGACCGAGGCGACCTTCGTCGTGACCGCGACGGATGCCCTGGTCGACTTCAGGCTACGCGCCAACGGCCTCGGCGGGAGCGGGTGATGGCGAGTGAGGAGCTCGATCGCATCGTCGAGGCGCTCGCCGGCCGGCATTTCGGCAAGTACCGCGGCGAGGTCACGGACAACCAGGACCCGCTGAGCCAGGGCCGTATCCAGGTGCGGGTGCCTGCAATCCTCGGCGAGCGGCTGCTCTGGGCGATGCCGTGCGTACCCTATGCCGGGCCCGACCTCGGCTTTCTCGCCCTGCCGCCGGTGGGCGCCAAGGTGTGGATCGAGTTCGAGCAGGGCGACCGGGCGCACCCGGTCTGGGCCGGCTGCTACTGGGACCCGGACCAGCTGCCGAGCGAAGCACGCCCCACCACCGTGCTGCTCAAGACCCCGGGTGCCACCGTGCAGATCAAGGACGACGGCACGCTCGAGATCGAGACCTCGGGCGGCAGCAAGCTGACCATCGACGGGGAGAAGATCCTGATGGAGGCGCCGTCGATCCAGAGCGCCGCCAATGGCGGCAAGACCGAGGTGAGTGCCTCCGGCTTCGACGCGCAGAACGGCGCGCTCAAGGTGAGCTGAGCCCATGGCCGAGCGCCTCACCGCACTGCGCTACCCCTTCGCCGTCGATGCCGGCGGCGGGCGCCTTACCGAGGAGGGCGATCTCGACGCCTACATCCGCGGGCTGATCCGCCAGGTGCTGCTGACCGCGCCGGGCGAGCGGATCAACCGGCCCGACTTCGGCGCGGGCGTGCGCCGGATGGTCTTCGCCGCCAACGACGCGACCGTCGCCTCGCTTGCCGAGACCTACGTGCTCGACGCGCTCACCCGCTGGCTCTCGACCCTGATCGGCGTCGACGAGGTGAAGGCCCGGAGCGAGCAGGAAAAGCTGCTCATCACCGTCCGCTACCGGGTGCTGCGGCGGGGCGAGACCCGCGTCCTCAACGAGGAGGTGACCTTCTGATGGCCGCCATTGACCGCAAGGCCGCGCTCTGCAGCCAGACCCGGCTCACCGGGATCGACTTCGTGCAGGTGGTCGATGCGGCAACGCAGGACCTGCTGCGGCTCTTCTTCGTGGTCGACCCCTCCAGCCTCGCCATCCCGCTGGTCGACCCAGCCGACCTCCTACCCCCGGGCACGGCCGTGCCGGCCGGGACGCTCGACGTCGAGATCCTCGGCCTGGAGAGCGAGCGCAGCCTCGAGATCGCCGCCCTCGACTGGCGGCTGGTGACCCTACCCTCCGGCGAGCGCGTCGCGCTCGAGATCAGCCTGCCGGCCCCGGGTGGCTTCGAGCTGCACCGTCTGACGATCACCGACAGCGCGGTCGACCCCTTCCTCGCGAGCGTCGTCTTCAGCTTCAAGCAGGCCTGCGAACAGGACTTCGACTGCCGCACCGACTGCACGCCCGAGGCCGAGGACAGGGTCGACGTGCCGATCGACTATCTGGCGCGGGACTTCTGGTCGCTTCGCCGGGCGCTGCTCGACTTCTACGCCAGCCGCTATCCGGGCTGGTCGGAGCCGCTGGTCGCCGACCAGGTGGTCATGCTGACCGAGATCATGGCGGCCTTGGGCGACGAGCTCGCCTACACCCAGGACCGCTACGCCCACGAGGCCAACCTGCTCACCGCCACGCAGCGGCGGTCGCGCGCGGCCCATGCGAGGCTGGTCGACTACACCCCCGACCCAGGCCACGCGGCCACCACCGAGCTGGTCGTCACGGTGGGAAGCGGCGGGCACTATGCGGCGGTGGGCGCACGGGTCTACGCACTGCCCGAGGGCCGAGCGCCGGTCGCCTTCGCGGTCGAGGCGCCGGTCTGGCACCACGCGGCATGGAACGAGCTGGCCCTCTACCAGCCCGATTCCGCGGGGCGCTGCTTGCCCGAAGGCGCCACGGAGGCCTATCTGGTCACGGCAGGCCCGGGGGCGGCGGAGCTGCCCCCCGACACGACGCTTGCCCCCTTCGACTATTGGCGCGGCCGGCGGGCGATCCTCCGCGCGCGGCCGGCGGATGCGAGCGAGGCCGAGCGGGGCTTCGCCGTGACGCTCACCGAGGTGACGGCGCTCACCGACGAGCTGACGGTGCCGCCGACGGCTCTCGTGCGCATAGGCTGGACGGAGCCGACCCCCTGGCCCCTACCGCTGGAGGAGACCTCGGCCTTCCTCAACGTCGTGACCGTGCGGGCGGGCGACCGAGTCGTCGAGCACTTCCGCGTCGGCCCCGACGCGGCGATCGAGGCCCGGTTTGCCGGCCTGTGCTTCGCCGAGCGCCGCGCCGTGTTGGCGCTGCCGCGGGCGGTCGAGCGCGAGGGACCCTGGTTGACCGAGCGCGGCGGGCGCGGTCGCATCCTCCGCTACGGCTTGCGCAGGGCGGAGAGCGAGGGGCTGGGTTGGGCCGGTGCCCGCGACCCCCTTGGCATCGGCTCGCAGAGCCAGCGCAAACCGCTCCTGTCGCTACAAGAGGTGGAGCCGCCCGCGCTGACCCCCGACCCCGCCGGCCGGCAATGGCAGTTCCTGCGCGACCTCCTCGACGGCGACCTCGACACCAACGCCTTCACGCTCGAGGAGGGCACCTGGCGCGACCTCGTCACGCATCAGACCCCATTCGAGGACGTCGTTTTCCAGGACTACGCGAGCGATGCCGGTTGGAGCCTCCGCTTCGGCGAGGGTGCCTTCGGCCGGCCGCCCGCCGACGGCACGGTGTTCAAGGTCTGCTACCGCACGGCCCCCGGCACCGCGGCCAACCTCGCCCCGGACAGTGTCAGGGTCCTGGCGCTGGAAGGCGGCGCCCCGGAGCTGACCTACGCCACCGCCGTCACCAACCCGCTGCCGATCAGCGACGGCCAGGGTGATGTGGAGGCCGAGACCGTCCGGATCGATGCCCCGGAGGCATTTCGCTCCCTGCCGCTGCGCGCGGTGCGCCCGGAGGACTACCAAAGCATCCTCGAACGCATCGACTTCGTCCAGCGGGCGCACAGCGTGACCCGCTGGACCGGCAGCTGGTCGACCGACTTCATCGCTGCCGATCCGCGGGGCGGCTTCGCCCTCGCGCGCGACGAGCTTGCCCACGTCGAGGCCGTGGTTGACTGCGTGCGGCAGGCCGGGCGTGACGCGCGGGTCCGCCAGCCGGACTACGTCGACATCGACCTCGAGATAGACGTCTGCGTGACGGCGGATGCCTATGCGGGCGAAGTCGTCCCGCGGGTCGAAAAGGCGCTCGCGGCCCCCGGCTTCTTCTCGCCGGACAACTTCACGTTCGGTCAACCGCTGCGCCGCTCGGCGCTGGAGGCGGCGATCCAAGCGGTGGGCGGGATCAAGGCGGTGGAGGCGATCCGCGTGCGCGTGCGGCGCAGGCTGGCCTGGCAGCCCTTTGCCGAGCCCGAGATCCCGGTCGAGCCGTGGCAGATCATCCGCCTGCAGAACGACCCGCTCCTCCCCGGACGCGGCAGTCTGCACGTCTACGGTCGCGGAGGTGCGTCATGAGCCGGGTCCTCGACACGAGCTGCGGCTGCCCGCCTGCGGGCCATCCCTGCCCACCCGAGATCCCGGCCGGCCTGGAGACGCTGGCGCTGCGCCAGCTCGCGGGCTTTCCGGAGTATCGGGCAGCCGTGCTGCGGGCCATCGGCAGACATCCCGCGCTGGCCGGCTGGCGGGCGCGGGGCGAGGGCGATCTGGGCGTGATGCTGCTCGAGGCCTGGGCCTATGTGCTCGACGTGGTGGGCTTCTACGATGCGCGGATCGCTGAGCGGGCCTACCTGCCGACCGCCCCCGATGCGGAAACGGCTGCCCGGCTCACCGCCCTGATCGGCCATCGGCCGCGGCCCGCGATGGCGGCCAAGGTGCAGCTTGCCGTCACGGTCGATGGCGCCGACCCCGTGACCCTGCCGATCGGTACGGCCTTCCGCTCGGCGCCGTTCGCCGACCAGGCCCCGCAGGTGTTCGAGCTGACGACCGCCCACACCGCTTGGCCCGAGCGCAACCGCTTCGAGCTGGCGCCAGTGCGCGCCAAGACCTTCGACGGCACCCTGCGCTTCGCGGCGCGCGGGTCCGCGAGCGCCAACACGGTCGTGATCGCCTGGACGAGCGCATCCGCGGCCGCCGCGGTGCGGATCCTCCGCGTGGAGCCAGACAAGGCCGCGGACGGTGAGACGCACCAGCGCGCGGTGCTCGATCTCGCGAGCGGCACGCTCGATGCCCTGATCGGCGCCGATTACGACGACTTGCAGCTCGCAGTGCTGCGCTTCTCCGCCGGCGAGACCGATATCGACGAGGGAAAGCTGGCGGCCGATGGCGTCAACCTGGACGGCTACTACCCGCAGCTTCAGGCCGGCACGGTCGCGGCGGTGGAGGTTGGGGGCGTGCTGCACGCGATCCAGCTGACCAGCGTCAGCCGGACGACCATCGTGCCGGCCTTCGATACGACGGCCCCCGCCGGCACGCCCGAGGAAAGCGTCGAGCTCGTCGAATCGCTGCTAGAGGGTGCGCGCCCGCGGATCACGGCCACCAAGGTCACTTACACGCCCGCCGTGACGCGCAGCACCGACGACGGTTTCCGCCTGCACGCGGTGCCCTTTCGCCTACCGCCACCCTTCCGCCCGGCGGCGACCGAGATCGATCTCTCCGACCTGCAGGGGAGCGGCGCGCTGTTCGGGCCCGTCGTGCTCGGCGAGGCCCCGACCGGCGGCTCGGTCATCGCCCGTGGGGCCATGCGCAAGGGTGCGCTGATCCCGGGCGAGATCGTCGCCGAGACCGAGGGGGTGGCACACCTGGCCCCCGGCTCGACGGCGACCACGTTCGATCCCTTGCGCACGCCGGTCGAGCTGTTCGGCAACGTCGTCGAAGCCGTGCGCGGCGAGACCGTGGGCGAGGAGATCCTCGGCTCCGGCGATGCCGGGCGGGCCTTCCAGAGCTTCGTTTTGAAGAAGAAGCCTCTCGCCTGGGTGGAGGACGCGACCCGGCCGGATGGCCGACGGCCAGAGTTGACTGTCCGGGTCGACGGCTTCGCCTGGTCGCACGTCGCGACCTTCTTCACGGCCGGCCCGGAGGACAAGGTCTATACCCTGAGACCCGAGCCCGACGGCGGCACGCGGATTGTCTTCGGCGACGGCAAGCGCGGTGCGCGTCTGCCGAGCGGTACGCAGAACGTGCGCTGTACCTATCGCTTCGGCGCCGAGGGCACGACCCCGCCGCCCGGCTTCGTCGAGCAGATCGCCCGGCCGGTCCGCGGGCTGAAGGCGGTGCGCGGCCCGCTTGCCTGCGTTGGCGGGGCGGACGCCGAGACCGCGGACGACATCAAGGAGACGGGGCCGGCGAGTGCCCTCACCCTCGGCCGCGCCGTCTCGCTGCTCGACTTCGAGGCCCTGGCGCGACGCTATTCGGGTGTCGTCAATGCCGCCGCCGCATGGATCTGGGACGAGCGCCGGCAGCGGGCTGCGGTCAAGCTCTGGACCATCGCCGCCGGCGCCGATGTCAGCCCGTCCCTTGCCCTCTGGCTCGCGGCCCAGGCGGCCCCCGACACCCTGATCGTCGCAGAGCAGGCGGTGGCGGCCGACTACGACGCCCTCGCGATCACGCTCCGCTACGCCCAGGGCTGCGACCCGGCCGTGGTCCGCCCCGCAGTCGAGGCCGCGCTGTTCGACGACGAGACGGGGCTCCTCGCGCCCAGGAACCAGCGGATCGGCGGCGCGCTCTTCCGCAGCCAAGTCGTCGAGCGGATCCACCGCGTGGCGGGCGTCGACGCCATCGAATCGGTGCTGCTCGATGGCGTGCCCATGCCGGCCGGCGTGGCGGCCGGCACCGGTGGCTGGCTCGACCTCGCGGCCCTCAGCACGGTGAGCTGAGCCATGAGCGAGCCCGGAACCTTGCCCTTTACGCCCGCCGACGACGGCTTCGAGCGGCACTACACCGAGAAGATCTGGGCGCTCGTGCCCGAGGTCTACCGCGACGAGGACTTCCGCGCCGCAGTGCCCGGCCAGCTGCGCGCCTTCGTCGAGCTCTTGGCAGTCGAGGCCGCGATCGCGCGGCGCTCGGTCGACCGCCTCTGGGCCGATAGCCGGGCCGACGAGGCCGACGACTGGGCGATCGCCTATCTGGGCGCGCTGGTCGGGGCGCGGCCGGTCAGCGCGCTCAACCGGGCCGGCCAACGGGCCAATCTCGCCCGCACCATCCTCTACCGCCGCCGCCAGGGCACGGCGCCGCTCGCGGAGCGGCTGGCCGACGACATTGCCGACTGGGACGGCGTCGCTCGCGAGGGCTTTCTGCGGCTGTTTCGGCTCTGGCACCAGCTCGACGGCGGTCCGCTGCCGGGACCCATCACCCGCAGCCCGCGCTGGGGCTACCCGGACCTCAGAAACGCCCGGATCGGCGAGATCCTGGATGGCGCCCACGACGATTTGGCGCACCGCCCCGACGTGCGCCGGCAGCGTGGCGCGGTCGGCCGCTACGGCATCGCCAAGCTCAATCTCCACCTTTTCCGCGTCTACGCCTATCCGATCGGTGGTGTCACGCCCCATCGGGTGCGAGGCGATCTCTTCACCGTCGATCCCTCCGGGCGCGACGTGCCGCTGTTCCAGGTCGGCGGGCGCGACATCGATGATTGCATCGCCGCCCGCGATTGGCAGATGCGCGCCCCCTTGACCTGCCGGCGGTTGCAGGCGGGGGCCTTCGAGCCGATCCGTGACCAGGTGCCCGCCGCCGTCGCCGACCTGCTGACGCCGATCTACGGGCGCCGGTTCGAGACCGAGGCCGAGCTGCTCGAAGCCGCCAACGCGGCGCTCGTCGAGGACGCGGCGCCGCCGACCAGTCTGACCGACGACCAGGCGGCCCAGCTGATCGCCGCCTCGCTGATCGTCGACTGTCCGCGGCGCAACCTCTTGCCAGGCGGGGACGGCGACAGCCTGTCGGTGGAGCTGCGGCTGGGCGCCGCCGCGGCCGGCCCGCTCGGACCCGAGCGGCTGTATGCGGCCAACCTCGCGGCCTGGGGCGAGACCCACGACCTCGCGGGCTGGATCGAGGCGCGGGTCGATCCGACGCGGGGTCGCGTTCGGCTCACCACCCCGCTCGCGGCGGGCGAGACCTTGCTGGTCGAGGCCGCGTACTACGGCATCTTCCACCCGGTCGGCGCCGGCACCCACGAGCGCACCACGGGCCTCGCCGCCACCGGCTTCACCACGGTCGTGGGCGACACGCCCGATTGGACCGGCCCCCTCTCGGGTGATCTGCGGATCCTCGATAGCCGCACGCTCCGCCCGCAGGTGCCGGCCGACGGCCTGATCGACGTCGATGCCGACCTGACCCTCGGCGCCGGCGACGACGCGCGGCCCTATGTGGTGCTCGCGCCCTCGGCCGCGGACGAGGTGACGCTCAGGGCGACGACGGTGGACCTGACACTCGTGGTCGACGGCCTCTGGCTCGCGGTGGAGGGACCGGGCGCGGGCGACACTGCGCTGGTGCTGGAGGGCGACTGGGCACGGGTGATCCTGCGCAACGTCACGCTCGATCCGGGCGGGGAGCGGGTGGCGGCACCGGGCGACGCCCCCGCCGCTATCCCCGCCGTGACCCTGGCGCTCGCCGGCACTATCGGCGAGCTGATCCTCGAGTCGTGCGTCACCGGCCCCCTGGTCGAGCGGACGAGCGCGCTCCGGCCCTGTTCGACCGATGTCGTCATCCTGCGCGATTCCCTCGTGCAAAGCCGCACCGTCGACCCAGCGATCGATCTCGTCAACGGCCGGCTGAGCGTCGACCGCACCACCGTCATGGGCGGCGTGATCGCCGACCGGCTGGATGCGAGCCATCTCTTGGTCGACGGGGTGGTCGGCATCGAGGACCGCCAGAACGGCTGCTTCCGCTTCTCCGCGGCAGCCGAGGGCAGCGTCGTCGCGTACCCCTACGAGAGCACCTTCTTCGCAGGCGGGCTGCCGCCCGCAACCTTCGTCTCGACCCGTTTCGGCGATCCCGGCTTCGGTCAACTTGCCCCGACCGCCGCGGCGGAGATCGCAACGGGCGGCGAGCAGGGCACCGAGATCGGCGTCTTCCACCGGGCCCTCGATCCGATCGAGCGCCAGGACCTCGCCGCCAAGCTCGCCGAGTTCATGCCCATCAACGTGATCGCGCAGCAGGTCTTCGAGACCTGACCGCGCGGCCAAGGGAGAGCACCCGTGACTGCCGACATCTCGCGCTACGCGCTCCGCCCGGCCCAGGGGTTCACCGGCGTCGTCCGCCAGCAGGGACGCCTGCCGCTCGATTCGGACGAGAACGAGGCCGGCGATCTCCACGCCCTGGCGCTGCGCCAGGCGGTCGCCGAGACGATCTGCGCGGCGGGCAGTCCGGACGATGGCTTTCGCATCAGCGACGCGGCGGTGGCCCTGGGCGCGCTCGACTTCGACATCGCTGCCGGTAGCTTCTACCTGCAGGGCGTGCGCGTTGCCTCGCCAGGCCTCGCCTACCAGGAGCAGCCCGACTGGCTGACCTTCCGGCTCGACGAGCCCGGTCCGACTATCCCGGGCGCTGGCACGAGCCGCCGGGACCTCGTCTGGCTGGAGGCCTGGGAACAGGTGGTGACGGCCATCGAGGACGCAGAGCTCTACGAGCGGGCGCTGGGCGGCGCCGACACCACCGCCCGGTTGCGGGTAATCGCCCGCGTGCGCGTTCACGAGGGCGTGTCGGACGACTGCGCGCTCGCAATCGACGATCTGATCGCCACGCACTTCGCCGGCGGCAGCCTCGCCGCGGATCGGGCGGAAGTCCTCTCCGACTGCCGCCTGACCCTCGACTTCGTCGATCTCGACACCACCGACGACCTCTGCCAGCCGGAGGCGCAGGCGGGCTTTCTGGGCGCCCGCAACGAGACGTTCCGTGTCCAGATCACCATGCCCGGCCGGTTCGTCTGGGGACGGGACAACGCGGCGCCGCTCTACCGGGTGCAGGTGGCCAGCCACCCGACCGACGCCACCCGCCGCCGCCTCGTCTTCCTCACCCCGCCGCGCGACGGCTTCGGCTGGCCGCTCGCCGGCATGACGGTCGAGGTGCTGCGCTGGGGCGCGCTGCTCGATAACGGCGAGAAGGTGGCCGAGCCCACGGGTCTCCTCCTCAGGGTCGAGACGGGCTACGACCCGGCCGAGGGCTCGATCACAGTGACGGCGGAGGTCCCGCAGGCGTGGGACGACTGGTTCGCGACGGCGGCCGGGCTCGACACGCAAAGCGAGCGCGACGAAGACGATGTCCGGCGGTACTTCTTCCTCCGCCTGTGGACCGGCGGTGGTGTCGGCAGCGACCCGGACCGCCCCTTCACCGCCGGCACCGCGGTCGAGCTCGGCACGACCGGGCTCACCCTAAGCTTTTCCGACACCGGGCTGCCGGGCGATTACTGGATCGTCTCGGCGAGACCCAACACGCCGACGCTGGTCACCCCCTGGGCGCTGCTCGACGGCGCGCCGCCGGTCGGTCCCAAGCGCCTGATCGCCCCCTTGGCACTGATCCCCTGGTCCGGGTCTGCTCCCGGCACGCCGATCGACTGCCGGCACCGTTTTCGCCCCTTGTGCCAGGTCGGCGGCTGCTGCGTCGTCACCGTCGGCGACGGACGCAACAGCTTCGGCGACGTCACCTCCATCCAGGCGGCCCTTGACCGTCTGCCGCCAGCAGGCGGCGAGGTCTGCCTGCATCCTGGCACCTACAGCGAGCACGTGACGCTCGATGGCGTCGAGAACCTGACCATTACCGGCTGCGGCCGCTTCACCCGCTGGGAGGGCGAGCCGGGCAACAGGAACCCTCTGCTCGAGGTCCGCGGCGTCAGCGGGCTGAGGGTTCGCCGGTTGACCATGGCCGCGCCGCAGAGCGAGGCGATCTTGGCTCGGGGCCCTGAGGCAGGGGCGAAGCAGACGAGCCGGCTCGTGGTCGAGGACGTGGGCTTCAGGGTCCGCGAACGGGGCGCGATCCTCGCCGACGACGTGGCCGGAATGAGGGTGCGCCGCTGCACGCTCGACCTCGAGCCTCTGGACGTGACGCTGAGCGACGATCCGGAAGTGGGCCGCCAAGCCGCGATCTACCTGAGCGGCAGCGATCTCCTCGTCGAGGGTTGCCGGATCACGGGCGACGCGGCCATTGCCCGCCAGCGGCTCGCGGTCGGCGGGCTGCACATCGGTGGCCCGTCGGAGCGGGTGATCGTGCGCGACAACGTCATCCGGGGGGGCAACGGTCCGGGGATCACGCTCGGCAGCGTGCGGCTGCGCAAGGTCGAGGCGGAGGCGAGCGAAGAGGGCTTCCTTCTCTCGAGGATCATGGTCTACGTCAACGAGGACGGCTGCATCACCATGACAGGTACTGCACCCGAGCCGGAGGACGCGGAGGACGACCTCGTCGCCGAATCGGCGGGCGTGCTCCAGGACGTGCGGATCATCGGCAACGACATCCTCGATACGGGCGGCAGCGGCATCACGAGCTACGTCTTCGCCGGGCTCGGGGCCGACGAGCTCGGTGATGCGATCGTCGTCGAGCAGCTCGAGATCGAGAACAACCGCATCACCGGCTGCATTCGCAACGAGATCGGCACGGTGGCGCCGATCTTGCGCCAGGTCGAGGGCTGGGGCGGCATCGCCCTTTCGGTCTGCGCCGATGGCGTGATCCGCGACAACCTGATCGCCTGCAACGGCGAGACCGCGACCGACCCCGTGTCGGGCATCTTCGTCGCGGTCGCCGAGGACCTGCGCATCGAGCGCAACCGCATCGAGCGCAACGGCGGCTGGGCGAGCGACGAGGGTGCGCCGCTCGCGCCGGGTCGGCGGGACGGGATCACCATCGGCGTGGCGATCGGTGGTGTGTCGACCTACGGCGCAAGCGCCGACCCCGAGCGGCCGAGCGATCGCCCGGCGCTTCTGGTTGCCGGCAACACGATCGATTCACCCGCCGGGCGCGCGCTGCGCGCGATCGCGCTTGGCCCTGTCATGGTCCAGGGCAACCGACTGACCGGGGCTGGGCGCAGCGCCCTCTTCGCCAACGTCTTCGCCTCGCTGGCCGCCTTCGGGGCGAAGGCCCCACTCAACCGTGAAGAGGTGCTGCGGCCCCGCGCCGAGATCGACCTCGGGGACTATGCCAGGCTGGAGCTCCTGGCCGATCTCCTCGGCGGCGACGTCGTGAGCCTCAGCAATCTCGGCCTGATCGAGGAGCTCGCCGACCTCGCGAGGCTGTTCACTGGGCTCACGCCGAAGGATCCGGAGCCCTGGCGGGGCGGCGAGACGCTGGTCTCCAATAACCAGATCAGCCTGCGGCGGCATTCCGAGCAGTTCGGGATCACGGTGTCGGCGGTCATGCTGCTCGGCGGCGACGACGTCGCATTTGTCGACAACCAGGCGGAGATCGAGAACGACGTCGTCTTCGCCCTGACCAATGTGCTCGCCGTCGGTGCGACGCTCCGGGTCACGGGCAACCGGCTGCAGAAGCGGCTCCTGGGCGGCATTCTTTCGGCCGTCACCTTCGGCCTGCTGAACCAGACCGCCCTCAACCAGACGACCCATTGCATCTTCGCCGTGGGCTTCTGGGCAGGGCGGGTGGTGACCGGTAACCGGGCGGTGGTCTCCCTCCTTTTCCCGCAGCTCTGCCAGGCGATCGAGGGCTGGGCCGACAGGATCTCCGAGCGACTGCAGACCGGCTACGGCAAGAGTGGTGACAACGCCTCTTTCGCGGAGGACTGAGCGGTGCAACGGCAGCAGACAACGTCGGTCTTGAAGGGTCTCGATACGGAGCTCCTGCAGCAGGAGCTGACCGACGTCGGCGAAATCGCCGATCGGGTGCGGATTGCCCAGTTCGGCCTTGCCCGCCCGCTGCTCGCCATGCGGCAGGCCCAGCTCGAAAGGGAGGCCGCACGGGTCACGCGGCGCAAGGGCGCCAACCACCCCGAGGCGGCCGCCCGGGCCCAGGCGGCCGCGCGCATGGCGACGCGGGTCGCGGCCTTCGAGCAGGACCTCGCCCGGCTCCGCATCGATCCGCCGACCCTGAAGACGGAGACGGGAGCTGCGCTCTACGGGCGGGTGGTCGACGCAGGTGAGCCGGTGGGCGACCTCACCATTGTCATCCTGCAGAACGGCGAGCGCTTGGGCTTCGCCTGCACCGACCCGCGCGGCAGCTTCGCCCTGGAGGTGCCAGCCGGCGACGGGCTGGTGGTCTCGGTGCGCACCAAAGACGGCGTCGAGCCCTTCCGCGACCCGCAGCCCTTCACCCTGCAGCCGGGCCAGAAGCTATTCCGCGAGATCGACCTCGCCGCCCCCGGCACCAAGCCGTGCCCTGAGCCGCCGGAGGAGCCCACGACCCCACCCGAGACGGTGGCCGTCCCGGATCTCGTCGGTCTCCCGCCCGAAGACGCCGCGGCGAAGCTGAAGGCTGTCGGGCTGCGGCTTGGCCAGCAGCAGGAGCAGCCGGCGGCGGAGCTCGTGGGGCGCGTCGTCGCTCAGAGCCCCGAGGCGGGCACGGCCGTGCGGCCGGGCTCCGCCGTCGCCATCAAGGTCGGCGTGGCGATCGTCGAGCAGGTCGCCGTGCCTGGGCTCGTCGGCCTGCCGCTCGACAAGGCCGAGGCCGTTCTGAAGGAGACCGGGCTCGGGGTCGGCAGGATCGCCGAGGTCGAGGCCAGCGCCGATCAAGCGGGTCGGGTCGTTCGTCAGGCGCCGGCGCCGCCGGCCAAGGTGCCCCCCGGCGCGACCGTCGATCTTTGGATCGGCGTCCCCGGTGAGCAGCCGGGTGGCGAAACCGTCCGCGTACCCAACCTGATCGGCCGCACGGTCGACGAGGCGACGGTGGCCCTGGACGAGGCTCGCCTCAAGCGCGGTGATGTCCGCCAGGTCGAGACCGACCGGCAAAGCTGGGGACGCGTCGTCGCCCAGGAGCCGAACGCGGACGCGACCCTGCCCAAGGGCAGCGCCGTGCAACTGCAGGTTGGCAGCCAGCCCCTGCGACGCGACGTGCCGCCTGTGCCGGTCGTAGCCGAGCGGGCGGAGCTTGAATTGCGTGAGCGAGGCATTGCGACGGACCAGCCGACGGGTTTCCTCGCGAGGCGGCTCGAGGCAGCCGAGGTACGCGACTCGCAGGACCTGGACGCCCTGCTCGCGCGGGACCGCCGCGAGGTGCGCGACGTCTTGGGCCTGAGGACGCTCAGTGACACCGACCGGACGATCGCTGCCCTCAAGCGCTTCCGGATGGCGCTCGACGAGTAGGTCCGGCCTCATGCCCGCCGCCAGTGCCGTCCGCGCCCCACCCAAGGCCAAGCCCGCGCCCAAGCCGGCCAAGCGACGCGGGGACGAGGCCGTCCAGACCAAGCTGGCGGTCGGCCCGGTCGGCGACCGCTTCGAGCGCGAGGCCGACCGCATCGCCGATGCGGCGGTTCGGGCAGCGCCCCCACCGGCGAGCGCACCGCCGCCGGTCATCTCCGGGCTCGGTGCGCAACGGACCCCCGCTGCCCCTGTCAAGCCCGGCCCAGAGCAGGTGGACGAGGCCGAGGAGGCGC
>NZ_JBDKXB010000043.1:0-16782 GCF_041197575.1 Thioalkalicoccus limnaeus
CTCGGGACTGGGCCGTTCCGCGCAGGCGGTGCGTTCCCGACTCGGCGGCTGGCCGGTGCGGCGGTCGAAGATCACCAACCAACCCGCATCCAGGCCCAGTCCGGCCAGATAGCCGTCCAGTTGCACCAGTCCCTCATCCAAGGGGTCCGGTTCCCCATCACGCCAAACCTCGAGTTCGATGCCCAAGGTCACCGCGCCATAGCGCAAGCACGGATCCATCCGCCCCCGACCGATGGCCTATTCTCGCTCCAGGGTTCCGCCACCGTTGACCACCCGGTGTAGAAACGCCATCAGCACCAAGTGGGGAGCGATGTCATGGTAAAGCGTATTACCCAACAAGGGTTGCCCGTGCTGGCGCCGAAAGGCCAGGCCAGATATTGCCGATCATCGTCGGGCACTTCGCCGAGCGTCGTGCCGGACAGCATCGGTTCGATGATCCGCCGCACCCGGTCTTCGCGGAGCTTGTCGGCCAACTGATCTAGATGTGTCACCCGGCGCTGGATCAGATTCTCCTCGGCTTGGTCGATCTGCTCGATGGTGATCGGCTGAATCCGTCGCCAGCCGATCCGCAATCTGATGCCGCGCGCCGCGCGCGATCTGTTCGAGCGCTCACCCGTGCGTGGTCCCCTCGGGCGGCTCGGACGGCTTGCTGGGCCGGGCCTTCTGTGCCAGCTTCCAGGCCGAGATCAGCAGGATGATCCCGAGAAGCAGATGCAGCGCCGTGCCGGGCACGTAGGGCAGCAGCAGGGCGCCGACCAAGGCGCCGAGCACGGAGCCGAGGGCCATGGCGCCGATAAAGGAGCGGTGCGACCGGACCTCTTCGAGGCACCGCTTGGCCCGATAACGCGACAGACCCATCAGGATGGTCGGGATGCTGATGGCGAGGCTCAAGCTCCCGGCGACCTTGATGTCCAGACCATAGAGCAACAGGATCGTCGGGATCAGCAACTCGCCGCCCGCGACACCGAGCAGACTGGAGAAGACCCCGATCAGCAGCCCGGCGGCGAAGCCGAGAACCATCGTCACCGGCAGCGGCAGCCCGATGCCGCCGGCCTGGAACAGCCACTGGTGACTCATGAGCACGACACTCAGGAAGACCAGCATGGCCACCACGACGCCGACCAGGACGCGTTCTTCGACCCGCGTGGCATAGTGCACCCCGATCCAGGACCCCAGCAGCGAGCCGGCCAGCAGGTTCAACACGACGTACCAGTATGGAGAAAGCGTTTCCAACCCACCGAGCCCAACCCGGAAGATCAGCGAGAAGACCACGGTCACCAGGCTGATCATCAGATTGATGACGATCGCATCAAGCATCCGGAACCGGAAGACGCCAGCCAAGACCGGCAGCCGGAACTCCGCCCCGCCCAACCCGATCAGTCCGCCCAAGGTGCCGATACCGGCTCCCCACGAAAAGGCTTGTGTGTTCTTGTTCAATGGAAAGGTTCTCTCGATGCAGCGGACGGTCGGTGCGGCGCCTTCAATCAGCCAGCAGCGCCACGGCCTTGATCTGCGCCCACATCGCCTTACCCCGTGCGACCCCGAGCTGATCGAGCGAGCGGCGGGTGATCCGCGCGAGCAGCGGCGTACCCTCGGCCTCCAGACGGACCAGCACGTGCGCCGGTGTATCGGCATCGGCGATTCCGGTGACGGTCGCGGGCAGCAGGTTGGCGATGCTGGTGCCCCGGGCGCGTTCGAGCGCCAAGCTGACATCGCGGGCATGCACCCGAACCCGCAGCCGATGGCCAAGCGGTTCCCGGCGGCGCGCAACGACGATGTTGCCGCCCGGGAAATCCAGCCGGGACAGGTGATAGTTGTCATCGTGCGCGGCGACGACGGCCTGGATCACGACACCGGCGTCCTCCGAGAAGGCCATCGGAAGATCCAGGCGCGCCAGCGTCTCCTGGAGCCCCCCCTCCGCGGCGACGCGGCCCTCCGACAGCAGCACCAGGTGATCGGCGAGCCGCGCGACCTCGTCGGGTGAATGGCTGACGTAGACGACCGGAATCGCGAGCTCATCATGAAGGCGTTCGAGGTACGGCAGGATCTCGGCCTTGCTGGTGACATCCAGCGACGCGAGCGGCTCATCCATCAGCAGGAGTTGTGGGCTGGTCAACAGGGCGCGGGCGATCGCGACGCGTTGACGCTGACCGCCGGAGAGCTGATCCGGAAAACGCTCCAGCAGGCCGTCGAGACCGAGGAGGGTTACTGTCTCGTCGAAGGCGACCCGGCGCTGCGTCTCCGGCACCCGCGTCAGACCGTACAGCAGGTTCTTGCGCACACGAAGGTGCGGGAATAGGCTCGCCTCCTGAAAGACGTAGCCGAGCGGACGCTGGTGGACCGGCCGAAAATAGTCATCCTGTTGCCAGACCTCGCCATTGACTTGGAGCCGCGTACCCGGCAGCCGCTCGAGCCCGGCCAGACAACGCAGGATCGTGGTCTTGCCGGACCCCGACCGCCCAAACAACGCGGTGACCCCCCGACCTGGGATCAGGAGATCGACATCGAGCACGAAGGCACCACGGTCGACGAAAAATCGGGCCGCGATCGTCATTGGCCGATCCCCACGACCTTGAAACGCCGGTTCAGTCCATAGACGACCAGCAACAACGCGAAGGACAGCAACACCAGGATCAGGGCCAGACGGTGAGCCGAGGCGTAGTCCATCGCCTCGACGTGATCGTAGATCGCGATCGAGGCCACCTGCGTCTCGCCAGGGATATTGCCCCCGATCATGATGATGACGCCGAACTCACCGAGCGTGTGGGCGAAGGACAGGACCGCCGCAGTCAAGAAACCCCGACGCGCCAGCGGCATCACGACGGAGAAGAAGCGATCGACTGGCGAGGCCCGCAAGGTCGCCGCGACCTCGAGCATGCGGCGCCCGGTGGTCTGGAAGGCGTTGGTCAGGGGCTGCATCACGAAGGGCAACGAATAGATCATCGACCCGATCACGAGTCCCGTGAAGGTGAAGGCCAGATGATTGAAGCCGAGCGACTCCAGCGTTCCCCCGACCCAGCCGCGGGGACCGAGGAGCAGCAGCAGATAGAAACCCAACACCGTCGGCGGCAGGACCAGCGGAAGCATCACGAGGGCCTCGACGACGACGCGACCTCGCGACCGCGTATGCGCGAGCCACCAGGCCAATGGCGTGCAAAGGACCAGCAGGATCGCGGTACTGATCAGCGCCAGACGAAAGGTGACCCAAAGGGCCGTGGCATCCTGTGGGGAAAGCATGTTAACGGATTCCTCGTACCGAGCCTTCGAGGCAACGTAAGGGCAAAACAGGTTTGGTCATCAGGCCTCGATCGGAATTGCCGCCGCGCTGGCGGAGGGGCGGGTGGCACACCCGCCCCGTATCTTCACGAAGGTTGCTGGGGAGTATCGGTGCCGAGCAGCCCAATCGCGAGCCTCGTGAGCCCTCGCGCCCCTGTCTCGCGGTTCGATGATCCCTGGCTTTTCTATTGGGAGACTTGATAGCCGGCGGCCTCTATGATCCCGGTGGCTCGTTCCGAACGGATCCAATCCAGGAACTGCCGCGCCACATCGGGATTCCGCGCCCGCGCCAGCATCACCACATCCTGTGTGATGGGGTCATAGAGCTCCGCGGGCGGGATCCAGTGGCTACCGGCAATGCGACCATCGGCATCCTTGACCTGCGCGAGGGCCACGAAGCCCAGTTCGGCAGCCCCCGAGGCGATCTGGCTGTAGGTTTGCGTGATCGTCTGGCCACGCACCAGACGTCTATCGCGATCCAGCGCGTCCCACAGATCGAAAGCCGTCAGGATCTGCTGCGCCGCGACACCATAGGGGGCGTTGCGCGGGTCGGCCAGTGCGAGGAACCGGAAGCTATCGCCAGCTAGCAATGCCCGTGGATCGCCCATGTCCATCACTGAGTCGGACCACAGCACCGGCACGCCCAGGGCATAGGTGAAACGCGACGCCGGATCGGCCAAACCCTCTTCGACCAAGGCCGCCGGACGGGCCGCGTCGGCCGAGAAGAACAGATCGAATGGCGCACCATTGACGATCTGCGCATACAGGGCCCCCGAGGATCCCGCACTCAGCGTCACCCGATCGCCCGTCTCCTCTTCGTAGAGCGCAGCGAGCTGCTGCAAGGTTCCGAGGAAATTGGCCGCGACGGCAACGCGCAACTCGGCCGCCGAGGCCACGCCCGACCAACCAAAGACCAGAAGCCACATCAGCAAGACAATGCGTTTCATGCAAGATCTCCGTTATATTTTTATAACCATAACGCCGATTGCGAAACCGGCATCTCCCGTCGTTCAATCCCGCACCGCCAGGATCACGTGCGGGGCCTTGATCAGGGCGCAAGCCCGACCGCCCTTCACCAAACCGAGCTCGCGGGCGCTTTCGTGGGTGATGATCGCGGTGATGCGGGCGCCGCCGTCGAGCTCCAACACCACCTCGGTGTTGATGGCACCGTCGGTCAGGCGTTCGACGGTGCCGCACAAGCGGTTGCGGGCCGAGGTCTTGAGCCCTCCATCCTCGGTTGCCAGGATCACGAACGAGGCCTTGATCAGCGCGTAGGCCTCGATGCCGGGGGCCAATCCGAGTGCTTGCACGCTCTCGTTGGTGACGATGGCGACCAGAGGCGTGCCGTTGATATCGAGGACGACCTCGGCGTTGACGGCGCCAAGCGTAATCGCGGAGACGACGCCCCGCAGGTGGTTTCGGGTACTGACCTTCATGTTCAAGGCTCCTATCAGGTTGTGGAAACGATCGAAATCGCGGATCCCGTCGCGCAGCCGCGCGAGGAATCGGTCGTGCTCCTGCGCCGCCGCCTCGTAGACGGCGATCAGACGCCGGCCCTCGTCCGTGAGTTCGGTCCCGCCCCCGTGGCGGCCACCGGTCCGCCGTCGTACCAGTGGCCGCTCCGACAGGTTGTTCATCGCATCGACCGCATCCCAGGCCTGCTTGTAGGACATGCCCATATCCCTCGCCGCCTGCGAGATGGACCCCGTGGCACCGATCCGGTGCAGCAATTCGATACGGCCGCGCCCGACGAACCCCTTTTGGTTCAGGTCGAACCTCAGCATGGCGGCGGTGTCGAGGCCGGTTTGTGGCGGCGTCATGGTCGGCACTCCGGTTTGGCGACGATGGCGTTATGGCCTTTCGAGTATAACGAAACCCAGGTCGAGCGACGATGTCCCGTCGCGACGATCGTTCGCAGTCAGCAGTCAGAGCTTAAGCAAATTACGCGCCACGCATTCCGGCATCGACCGAACCACCACTGAGTCCCGTAGCCCAGGGGCAAGCCGGGTTCGCCCGCGGTGATCCCGGCCGGCACGGAGACCACATCAGTGATGGAAACCGCACAGCCAGTGTCTGGTTCGCCCCATCAGATCGGTAGGCCTGTTCGGGGTCCAGGGGCCAGAGGATGGAGCGCCTCTAGCGAGACGTTCCCGTTATCTACGCGGAACGATGCTTGGTCACATTGCCGTTTCCTGAACGTCCTGTATGCTGGGCGCAACCTGTCCCCCAGCGGATTCACGCGTGCCGCCCCACCTCGACGAGCTGATGTACTGGATCGGCCTCAGCGCCGTGGCCATGATGGCCGCGGCTGGCGTGCTGGAGGCCGGGCGCAAGCGTTTCGACCTGTTCGGCATGATCATCGTTGCGCTGGCGGCCGCTCTGGGGGGCGGTTCGGTGCGGGATCTGCTGCTCGACCGGCCGGTGTTCTGGGTCGTCGACCAGACCTACCTGATCGGCGCGCTCAGCGCCGCCTGCACAACCTTCTTCCTCGCCCGGTTCGTGGTCCTTCCGACCCGATTCTTCCTGATCCCGGACGCCGCCGGGCTGGCCCTCTTCACCATCACCGGCACCAACGCAGCCATCGCCTGGGGCGCCCCCTGGCTGGTCGCGAGCTTCATGGGCGTGGTCACAGGGGTAATGGGCGGCATCCTGCGGGATGTCCTGTGCAACGAGGAACCGCTGGTCTTCAAGGGCACCCTCTACGCCACCGCCGCCTGGACCGGGGCGCTGATCCTGCTCGGTCTCATGGCGCTCGACATGGCGGGCTGGATCGCCGCCCTGGCCGCGGGGGCCGTCATCTTCCTGCTGCGCCTGATCGCCATCCGCTGGGAGATCGGATTGCCGCGGTTCACCGCCAAGGGGTCTCGAGACCGCCCTTGATCCATCGGCCGGGGTGGCTCGTGGATCTGATCGGACGCCGGCTCAGCATCCATCGCCGCGCCGCGGGTCACTGCTACGCTGACGTCGCCTCGCCCGAAGACCTCACCGACGTCCCATTGCCACTCGAGACGGGCGGCAAGATCACGACGGACTTGACGGACTTGTTCTGGAGCGCTTAGCCGCTCGGATCATCGAGTTCGGCCTCTTCCGCCTGGGGGCGACCGAGGCTGCAAGGCATCCGTGGTACCTGTCCTGTGATGCCACATGGAAGCCCGCGCCCCGCACTCGTGCCGCCAGAATGCGAGATGCGCCCGAGGATTGACCTTGGAACGGCCAGGGCCGACATGATCACGGCGACGCCGACGGCACCGCCTTGATCCAGGCGATCTCCAATCGAAACGGACCGGCCTGTCGTTCGGCGATCAAGAAGCCGACCGATGCGATCTTTCCCGCATCGAGCGGGGGCTCGCCCGACAGCACACGGCCACGGAAGGTCGGCACGAAATCCCTGAATGGCAGCCGATGCTCCTCCCACTCGCCCTGCTTCGTCGCGAAGCTCAACTGATAGACGGCGCTGTCGAAGCTTGGATCCGTCCGCGCGGTGAGCTTATAGCGCCGTCCGTCGCCGCGCACGCGGATGACGAACGCATCGCTGCCACCCAGATCGTGATGGGCCGGCAGCGAGCGCACCGAGGCGAAGCCGCCGAAATTCTCCAACGACACCACGCCGCGGAAGACCGCAAGGCCATCCGTCAGCTCGAAGCGGCTGGTCGAGATACCGCCCATGACGTCGTCATTGACGACTTGCCAGACGCTGGAACTGATCTCTTTTGAGAAATCGAACAGGGGCTTCTCGATATCGGCAGCGAATGTATTCATGGTCAGCAGGAACAACATCGGTAATAGAAAGGTCGGTTTCATTCGGGTCGGCTCGGTCAGCGACGGATCACGGGATTTGGCAACGGCGCCTGCCGAATCACTCCCGGCGCGGCCGGCCCGGCAAGCTCATGGATCAGCGGCATCACCTGTGAATAATGGGTGCACCCGAGGATAATCACATCGCCCCCGGCGTGAGCAGCCGGGCCAGTTCGCGGGCCACCTGGACCCGCATCACCGACCCGACCAGGTCCCTCGTCTCGACCCACTCTACCAGGGCGGGGCTGCGCCCGGGGCCTCGGCGCCGAACGATGGTGAAGACCGTCCCGTCCTGGGTGCCGGATCGGCAGGAGGTCATCGGGATCGACTGCAACCCGCAACGCGGGCGGAAGATGCGGGACGTGTATCCCTTCCTCGTGCTCTCGCCCAAGGCCTTCAACGAGCGCACGTCGCGGGTCATCGGTCTGCCCATGACCACAGCCGCCTACAACCCCTTCGCCGTGGCCATCGGCACGGCCGGCGCAAGCCCGGACAAACTGAGTATTCCGACGGGATCCGGACACCGATTCCGATCCAAAGCGGACACCTGCTCGAAGTGAAAGCGGACAGCGCTTCGAGCGGAAAGCGGACACCGATTCCGAGCTGATTCCGGACACTGTTCCGGGGGAATCCGGACAGCCACTGGCACACGGATCGCGTTGCGGGATAACCCAAGTAAGCTGCCGCCCTTTTTGCCTGCTGCGAAGGGGGAGGCCCATGCCAAGAGAACGGTTATCCATGCGCAAGATCCACGAAGTGCTGCGCCTGAGCTGGGGCGCACAACAGTCGTTACGGGCGGTGTCGACGACGCTCGGCCCACACGCGGGTGGTCGGGCGAAGTACGGCGTGGAGAAACATCGCCAGCCACACCAGGAACAGGCTGTGCATCTCTCAGTCGGCTCGATTGACGAGCTCCAGCGGCAGCAGCCGGTTGGCCCAGAAGTAAGCGGCGATGGCTACCGGCAGGCCGATGATGGTGGCGACGTTGAGCTTCTCCACCAGCCGCAGGCCGAGGTGCGGCGCTTCCCGCGCCTTCTCGATGCGCTGGCGGCGCTTGACGGCCCACAGCACCAGCCCGGTGGTGATCATCGCCGCACCGAGCAGACCGGAGAGGACGTACAGGGCACGCAGCAGCGGTCCAGCGAAAAGCCCTTCGTGCAGGCCAAGCATCAGATCATGGAAACCGTTGGCATTCGAATGCAGCGCGGGCTGTTCGGCCAGCAGCTCGACGCTCACCCCGTCGAACACCAGCAGGTTGACGTGGTCAGGTCGGCTGCGCGCAAGGGCCCTGCGGCGATGTCGCCCCGCACGACGATGCGCGCGTTGGCATCGTTCGGGTGGCGGATATCCAGCGAAGCGACCGGCACACCGTCCCACCGCCGCTGTGCCTCGGCCACGACCCGATCGAGCGCCACCAGCGGGGCCAGTTCGCCGCTGACCTCGACCAGCGCCGGCGGGGTGAATACCTCGTCGAAGAATCTCTGCCGGTTCTCCTCACCTGGCCCATACCAGGCCGCGACGATCAGCGGCATGTAGGTGAACATCATGAAGATCAACCCGGACCAGGTGATCATCAGCAGGAACGGCAGCGTCACGACGCTCGCGACGTTGTGGGCATCCAGCCATGACCGCTGGCCCTTGGCCGGGCGGAAGGTGAAGAAGTCGGTGAGGATCTTCTTGTGCACGATCACGCCGGTGATCAGGCCGACGAACAGGAACATCGTCGCCACCCCGACGATCCAGTAGGCCGTTTCGGCTGGAAGGTAGTGCAAACGCCAATGCATCCGGTACAACGTCTGGCCGCCCGCGGTATCCCGACCGACGAGCTTCGCGCCGGTCAAGAGGTCGAGGTGCTAGTTGCCACTTTCCTCCACGCCCTCACCCTCTGCGCCGCTCCAGAACACGCGGAGGAAGGGTTCGTTCCGGTCCAGCGGCAGACTGATGAACCAGCGCTGCGCCGTAGGCGCGTGCGCGTCGAGGTGGTCGATGGCGGCTGCGAGCGAGCGCTCAGTGGGCACGGCGTAGTCGACCACCGACGCCTCCGGCATCATCCAGCGGTCGATTTCGGTGTCCAGATAGCCAGCCGTGCCGGTGATGAACATGAAGTACAGCACCCAACCGAGCAGCACGCCGACCCAGGTATGCAGCCAGGCCATGGACTGGCGGAAAAAGTCCTTCATGGCCTTCCTCCGGAATCTGGCTTATAGTGAAACTTGTTCCTACATCCTGGGAGAACAAGCATGCATGCAGTCAATGTCCGACAACTCAAAAGCAATCCTTCCGTCGCCCTGCGCGCGGCCAAGAATGGCCCGGTCATCGTCATGAACCGGGACACCCCGGATGCCTTGTTGATCGGCATGGAGCAACTGGGCATCGCGGACCTGCCCCATGTGCGCAGTGCCTTGGCGGTATCCCTTTTTCGCGGCGGAGACATCTCGGTCGCGACGGCAGCCAAAATCGCGCAGGTCTCGCTGGCCGATATGCTGAGCCTGCTCTCTGGCATGGGCATTCCGTTGTATGGTGGTTCCGCCGATGATGTCGCCGAGGAAATGGAAACCGGTGCCCAGTGGCTGGCCCCGCAAAATTGACCCGCGTCCTCATCGCGGATGCCGGCCCGCTGATCGCGCTGTCCCGCGTTGCTCAGTTGCCGTTGTTGCGGGGCCTGTTTGGCGCTGTCGGAATCACCGGACAGATTCGCGCCGAAGTACTTGATAGCGGCCGTTTTCCGGGGCAGGACGCCATCGCTGCTGCAATCCAGGCCGGCTGGTTGCAATGCCGTGATGTCGACCTTGCGCCATGGCATCCTCGGTATCCCGGTGTGGATGACGGCGAAGCCAGTGCAATGTTGCTGGCTGAAACCTTTGCGATGCCCCTGCTGATCATGGACGACCGCGCAGGCCGAGCCGAGGCGCGTGCGCGCGGATTTGCCGTCATGGGCGTGGCGGCGGTAGTTGGCCTGGCGAAACGTCAAGGCCTGATCCCCCGGGCCGCGCCCATCCTGAACGACATGCGCACGAGCGGGTACTTCATCGGCGACGATGTCATCAATGCAATCCTGGCGCGGGTAGGCGAATCCGCCTGACGAATCACCGGCCTCGCGGACGCTCACCCCAACCCCCAAGCCACCAGACCCGCGAGCGTCGCAGGAAGCAGCAAGCCGAACCATGCGATCAGCACGCTGCGGGCCGCGAAGGCCCACAGCACAGCCCCCGCATACACGACGAAGCTCAGCTGGATCGCGGCCAGCACAGCTTCGGCTGCGGGCATGCCCATCGCTGCCGTGACGGCGAGCGGCAAGGTGTGGGCCAGCGCATAGCCGCCGAGCACGGCTGCCCCCGTCCGCGACGCCACGGGCAAGCGAAGCGCCATGTCCTTATCCGGGCGCAGCCAACGGCTCATGTTCAATGCCATAGGCCTCATTGTGGGAATGGGATATGGGATAGGAAATCCAAGCCGCCTTGAGGGTCCAGGCCGGCGCTGAGACAGGACGGTAGTGAATGCGGGGTGTGATGAGGTCAAGGTCCGGAAACATGGCGGACCGCCCTCGCGCGACGCCCGTTGCAGGCCGAAGCCCAAACGGGTTTGAAAGGCATCATCGCAACCGGTTACCGAAGCGGATCAACGGTTTCGGTCATCGGCCCTCCCCTCCGGCAACACAGACGCGGTTTCTGCCCCCGACCTTGGCGGCGTAGAGGGCATCGTCAGCCCGCTTGATCCAGGCGTGACTGGTCTCCGGGGGTTGGAAATCGGCGACACCGATACTCACGGTGACGCTGCCGACGCCGGGGAAGCTGCGGTCCAAAACGAGCGCCCGCAGCTTTTCCGCCGCCTGTTGCGCCTGGCGCACCCCGCAGTGCGGCATCAGCACGACGAATTCCTCGCCGCCCCAACGGGCCAGCACATCGACCTCGCGCACCTGGTCGCGGAGACGATGGGTCAGTTCGATGAGGGTCCGGTCATCGACGAGGTGGCCATGGGTATCGTTGATCAGCTTGAAGTGGTCGATATCGACCAACAACAGCGACACGGGCGTGGCGTAACGGGTCGCGCGCGCGACCTCTGCTCCCATCGCGTCCTCGAAACGGGCCCGGTTCCAGACGCCGGTGAGATGGTCCGTGACGGCGAGTCGTTGCAGCTCGGCGTTCGCTTGCCGGAGTGCGCGATTCGCCGTCTCCGCCGCTTCCCGCGCCTGCATCAGCGCCGCCTCGAAGCGCTTGCGTTCGCTGATATCGACGAAAGAGCAGACCAGCCGGTCATCGAGCACCGTGCCAGCGATGGAGACATCTTTGCACTGGCCGTCCCGACACGTGACGCGGAACTCTTGCGGGGCTATCTGTCCGTCCGTGGCCGCAGCAATCGCGGCGCTCCATCGAGCGACCACCGCGCGGCGATAGGCCGCGTCCGGATAGGCTCGCGCAAACCAGGCGTCGTGGGTCGGAATCTCCTGTGATGTCCAGCCAAAGGTCCGATCGAACATGGTGTTGCGGTAGAAGATGCGCTGGTCTTCTTGCAGGCCGGCCACCGCGATGCCAACCGGCAGCTGCTGGTGCATCTTGCGGATCCGCTGCTCGCCCTGAAGCGCCTCGCGCTCGGCCCGTTTCAGTGCGGTGATGTCCCGCGACACCCCGAGCAACTCCAGCGGGGTGCCGTCCGCGCGGTAGACCGGCAACACGTGCACATCGCACCAGATCGTCGAGCCATCCCGGCAGCGATATTCGAGCTCGTTGCGCGCCCGCTCCAACGGCTGGCCGGCTTGGCGGAGCTGCGCCAGGCGGGCGAAATAGTCCCGCGTGATCGCCTGCGACGCTGGCGTCAGGATCTCCTCGAGCGGCTGCTGCATGGCCTCCGCCGGGGTGAAACCGCGCAGTCGCTCCACGGACGGGCTGACATAGGTGATCTCGCCATCCAGTGACATGGTCCAGATGACATCCGCGGCGTTGTCGGCCAGCAGGCGATACTGCGCCTCGCTGATCCGCCGGCGCGCCGCGGTCCGCCCCAGTAGCGGCCCCCGCGGTCGCCACCGCCGGGCGATCAGGGCGCGCAGTGCCGCGAGCATGGCGGTGAATGGCGCCATCGGGATGCCGTGCCGTTGGCCGTCTTGCTCAGATCTTGCTCAGATCTTGCTAAGTTGATGTTCATCTCAGGCCCGCTCCAGCGGAAAGCACAGCACCGCGTCGATATTATCGGCGTCGAGCGCGAGCATCAACAGCCGGTCGAGACCGATCGCAACCCCGGCGCTGTCCGGCAGGCCAGCGGCCAGCGCGGCCAGCAGCGCCGCATCGACCGGCACCGCGGGCAACCCGTCCGTGCATCGTGCCGCGAGGTCCGCCGCGAAGCGCTAGCGCTGTTCATTGGCATCGGTGAGTTCAAGGAAGCCATTCGCCAGTTCCATGCCCTCCAGATAACACTCGAAACGCTCGGCGACCGGCACCGGACCGGGCCGGATCCGCGCCAGCGCGGCCTGGCTCGGCGGGTAGTCGGTGATGAAGGTCAGCGCCCCGCGACCCAGTGCCGGCTCCAGGCAATGGGTCAGTAACAGGTCCAGCCAACCATCGCATGTCAGGTCCAGCGTCCCGGCACCGGGAACGCCGGCGTCGATGGCGGCCCGGCGCAGGTTCGCGGCATCAATTTGGAACGGGTCCAGCCCGAGTCGGTCCTGAAACAGCCGCTGGTAGGTCAGGTGCCTGACCGGCAGGTCTGGTCGCGCGAGCAGCAGTCGGCACAGGTCCGCGACCTCGTCCATCAGCGCGGCCAGGGTCCAGCCCTGGCGATACCATTCCAGCAGGCTGAACTCGGGGTGGTGGCGCCGCCCGCGCTCGCCATCCCGAAACACCTTGCAGACCTGATAGATCGGCCCGCTGCCGGCGGCCAACAGGCGCTTCATCGGGTATTCCGGCGAGGTGTGCAGATACAGCGGCTGACCGTCCGGCGCCCCCGGCCCGGTGTAACGGGTCAGCAGGCTCGCGAGCGCCGGGTCGGTGGTGGCGGCGCGCGACAGCAGCGGCGTCTCGACCTCCAGCACCCCGCGTTCGCCGAAGAAGTCGCGCAGGCGCGCCAGCAGCGTCGCGCGCGCGGCGATTGCGGCGCGCGTCGTGGTCGGTCGCCATTCGGGCGAACTGGCGGGCGCCGGCCCGGTGGTCACTGGTCCGGGCATCACGGGGCCGATGATCATTGGTGGTGGCGTTGCCGCGACGGGTATATCAGGCCCGCGACACGTAGCTGCGGGTGCGGGTATCGACCTTGATCCGCTCGCCGATCTGCACGAACAGTGGTACGTTGACCACCGCACCGGTCTCCAGCGTGGCCGGCTTGCCACCACCCCCGGAGGTATCGCCCTTGAGGCCGGGGTCGGTCTCGGTGATCTCCAGCACGACGAAGTTCGGCGCGTCTACGCTCAGCGGCTGGCCGTTGTAGAGCATCACGTTGCAGACATCCTGCTCCTTGATCCACTTGGCCGTATCGCCGACCACGACGGCGTCGGCGGTGAGCTGCTCGAAGCTCTCCGGGTGCATGAAGTGCCAGAGCTCGCCGTCGTAGTACAGGAACTGCAGGTTGGTCTCCATCACGTCGGCGGCCTCGACCGCATCCCCGGACTTGAACGTGCGCTCGACGACCCGCCCGGTCTTGAGGTTCTTCACCCGCGTGCGATTGAAGGCCTGGCCCTTGCCGGGCTTGACGAATTCGTTCTCGACGATGCTATAAGGGTCACCGTCGAGCATGATCTTGAGCCCGCCCTTGAACTCGTTGGTCTTGTAACTTGCCATCTGGTCCTCTGGAAAAACGAAAGCGAAACCCGGTCATGGTAACGCGAAGCGGCGATGGATGGCTGGGATAGGAAATCCAAGCCGCCTTGAGGGTCCAGCCCGGCGCGATCCTGGCCAGCAATGCGCACCGCCGCATCCAGCGAGAAGCCGCCATGCGCCCAGCCGAGCATGTCGCGCGCCTCCGCGGGCTCGAGCAGACCGCTGCGGGCGAACCACCGTAGTACCCGTCGGCGCACTTGCTCGGTGATGGTGGCCATCTCATCCGTCGTCAGTGCCGGGGCGTGGAGGAAGCGGACCTGGCCGTCTTCGCCGGGATCGAACAGGCCATCGATGATGCAGCAGTGCAAATGAACGTGGCGGTTCAGCGCAGAGCCGAAACGGTGCACGAAGCTGACCGCCCCAAGCCGCGCCCGGGGCGAGGCGGTAGGAATGGTTGCGCGAAGATGGGCCTCGATGACCCGCAGAAAGATGTGCAGGACCGCACTGACGGCGCGGGGCTCGCGCTCCAGGTACCAGCGCAGGCGCTTCGGCACCGACAGGCGCTTCGGCACCGAGAGGACCCACTGGCGAACGGGCAGCGGCGGCACGACATGATCGACCAGATGCGCGGCGGTCTCACGCCTTAGGGCGGGCGTTGCACGACGGGCACACCGCGCGCCCCTTGCACGAGAAGGCGACGAGAAAGTCATGCCCGCAGTCCGAACATCTGGCCCGGGCGAAGCCGTAGGCCAGGATGCCCCATTCGAGGTAATGGCGAAATTCCCGTGACCCCTAGGCCGGCCCCCGCCGGCCGTTACAATCGGCTGCGGGCACCCGCTCCCCGTCCCAGTCGTCTTCGCGTGCTAGCCCGACTTCGACTATTCGACCCTGGATTTCTCGATTTTCGGGCCAGATCGACCTCGGGAAGTGGGGCAAGTATCTGATCGCACCAGAGCGCTTCATGCAAAAGCGGCTGTAGTGCCGACCTTGGTCCTTGAGCGAAAGCACCGAGCCGAGGACACTATTGGCATGTTCCTACGCTCCAAAATCCGCAAGAAAGACGGCAAAGAGCACCGCTACTGGAGCGTCGTGGAGAATCGCCGTGTCGCGGATGGGCGGGTGGTGCAGCGCCATGTGTTGTATCTCGGGGAGATCAACGACGTGCAGCGCGCGGCCTGGTGCCGCTCCATGGCCGTCTTCGACGAGGACACCGGTACTGCGACGCAGTTGGCGCTGTTTCCGGAGGACCGCCCGGCGCCGGAACTGGCCTGCGCAGTGGTCCAGGTGAAGTTGAGCGGATTGCAGCTGCGTCGTCCCCGACAATGGGGCGCGTGTTGGTTGGCTTGCGAGTTGTGGGACCAACTGCAACTTGACACCTTTTGGCAGCCGCGACTGCCAACGAGCCGCAAAGGGACGCGTTGGCTGAATGTGCTCAAGACCCTGGTCGCCTATCGTCTGATCGACCCCGGCAGTGAATGGCGCCTGCACCGTCACTGGTTCGATCACAGTGCCATGGGTGACCTGCTCGGCGAGAATTTCTCAATTGCTCAGAGTCACACCCTCTATCGCTGTCTGGATTATCTGGTGGAGCACAAGCAGGCGTTGTTCTCCTTCCTCCAGGAGCGCTGGCGGCTTTTGTTCGATGCGCGCTTCGACCTGCTCCTCTACGATCTGACCAGCACCTATTTCGAATGCGACCCGCCCGAGCACGGCAAGCGCAAATTCGGCTACAGCCGTGACAAGCGCTCCGATTGCGTCCAGGTCATCATCGCCCTGATCGTCACCCCGGAGGGTTTTCCGCTGGCCTACGAGGTGCTCGCCGGCAATACCCTGGATAAACAAACCCTCACCGACGCCCTCGCCAAGATCGAGGCCCAATACGGCAAGGCCGAGCGCATCTGGGTCATGGATCGCGGTATTCCGACCGAAGAGACCCTGGCCCTGATGCGCGCCTCAGACCCACCGGTGCATTATCTGGTGGGTACCCCCAAAGGCCGCTTGACCAAGCTGGAAAAGTCTTTTCTGACCAAGCCCTGGGCCGCGGTGCGCGACCAGGTCACGGTCAAGCTCTTGGATCAAGACGGCGAGTTGTATGTCCTGGCCCGCAGCGCCGGGCGGCAAGACAAGGAACGGGCCATGCGCCGGCGGCGGCTGAAGCGCTTATGCAAACGCCTTCAGGAATTGCAGCGGCAAACCCTCAGCCGTGACGAGCTCTTATTGAAACTCGGCGCGGCCAAGAAAGACGCCGGGCGCGCCTATGGGTTGATGCGCATCCAGGTGCCCGCACCCGATGAATCCGTCACTGCCGCCACCTTCACCTTCTCGCTCAATCGCAAGAAACTACGCCAGGTCCGCCGCCGTGAAGGCCGCTATTTGCTGCGCTCCAATCTCACCGGCAACGACCCCGTTCAACTCTGGACCTGGTATATCCAACTGACCGAAGTCGAACAGGCATTCAAAGAGCTCAAAGGCGACCTGAGCATTCGCCCCATTTACCACCAACTGGATCGGCAGATCGATGCGCACATTTTCGTCGCCTTCCTGGCCTATTGTCTCCAAGTCACCCTGAAGGCCCGTCTGCGCCCCCTCGCTCCGGGTCTGACCCCAAGGTCTGCCTTGGAGAAATTCGCCGCCATCCAGATGGTCGATGTCCAGCTACCGACGACCGATGGCCGTACCCTCATTCTGAGCCGTTACACCGAGCCGGAGGCCGACCAGCAACTGCTGCTCGAGCGGCTGAATCTGCAGCTGCCCGCGCAGCCACCACCGAGGATCACCGCCGCGCTCCGTGCCTCCATACACTAATCGCTTGTAGTGCCGACCTTTACCCCTACGGCGTCAGCCAAACGATTAAGCGTTTATCTGGTGTGCGCGCGCTGCCGAGACGGCCTGATGTCGCGGGGCTCCCGCGCGCAGACCAGATAAACGGTTGTTGGACTAATCCGCTCCCGGCACGGCGTGGCGGCGT
>NZ_JBDKXB010000044.1:0-16577 GCF_041197575.1 Thioalkalicoccus limnaeus
AGACCGGGTTTGGGTTTTAGTGCCGAGACGATTTCCGTATAATGGGCGTCCCACAAGCGCCCTTAGCTCAGTTGGTAGAGCATCTGACTTTTAATCAGGTGGTCGTGCGTTCGAGTCGCACAGGGCGCACCATAAAAAAACAACGGCCTAGACACTCTCAGTCTGGGCCGTTTTCATTTGAGTCACCACGCGGATGGCTGTCGACATGGCCTAGCGCCGAGCTCCCTCGGCCTGCCGTTGTCCTTAAGGGGACCTTGAAAAATTGCCATCCGGGCAATTTTTCAAGACGCGAAGCGAAAATGCGATTTCCGCTTCGCGTCATTTTCAGTCGCTTAGGCGACTGAAAATGGCGGGGCATCCTTGCCCCGCGCGGGCACCTTGAATTTTTCAAGGTGCCCTTAAGTCGAACGTGGGTCGACCCGCGAACGAAGCGAGGCGGAGCAATTTTTCGCGGCGGTACCCGCCCTACTGCCGCCGATCGCGACGTTAACGTCATCCTTGATCGGCCATGGATTACCTCCGGCGACGCACCGGTGGCCTCGAACTCTCAGCCAAGCATTGTCGTCTGAGCGCCCACTTTGCTCCGCGGCCCTCTTGACGGGATTCTCCACGAGCACAACGCCCGCCGACTCGGGCAGATTGCGAGGCGACCTGGTCGCGGGACCGGCTCCGCTTTCGCCACCGGCGCAACGCCGTGATCCGCCAGTCGCGATGAGCGTTTCTCATGCTACTGATACGCGTTCGCGTTCGCAATGATGAGTTGTCATCGCGAGGTGCGTTCCCCTGATCGACCGTGTGTTGGCCGCGCGGTGCGCGATCAGGTCAGGCAGAAGCGCCGAATCAAACCCTCGAGCAAGGCGATCGTCGGTGGGATGCGGGCGATCTCGAGATATTCGTCCGGCTGATGGGCTTGGGCGATGTCGCCGGGGCCGAGGACGACCGTCTCGAGGCCGAGCCGGTTGAAGAAGGGTGCCTCGGTGCCGAAGCCGACGGCCTCGGCCTGGTGCCCGGTCAGTTCCTCGGCGGCGCGGATGATGGCGGTACCGGCCGGGGTCTCCGCCGGTGGGATGCTCGGGAACAGCGGGACAACCTCCCAGCGCAGGTCGCGCGGTTCGGCGATCGCGGCGGTGCGGCGCGCGAGCTCGGTGCGCAGCGTCTCGGGGTCCAGGCCCGGGAGCAGGCGCAGGTCCAGATGCAGTTCGCACTCGCCGCAGATGCGGTTGGCGTTGTCGCCGCCATGGATATGGCCTGGGTTGATTGTCGGGTAGGGGATCGCGAAGGCCGGGTGGCGGTATGTCCGGGCCAGTTCATCGCGCCAGCTCAGGATCTCGGTCAACACCGCGTGCATGCCTTCGAGCGCGCTGCGGCCGAGACTCGGATCGCTGGCATGGCCGCTGCGTCCGATCAGGCGGATCGCCTCGCCCATGACGCCCTTGTTCAAACGCACCGGGCGCAGGTTGGTCGGCTCGCCGATCAGCGCATGACGGCCGAGCGGCCGGCCGGCGTCGGCGAGCGCGCGGGCGCCGTGCATCGCCGATTCCTCGTCGGCGGTCGCGAGGATCACCAGCGGTTGCCGCAGGGCGCGCGCGTCCAACCCGCGGGCGGCCTCGATCGCGAGCGCGAAGAAGGCCTTCATGTCGCATGTCCCGAGCCCGTAGAGGCGGCCATCCGCCTCGGTGACCCGAAAGGGGTCATGACGCCACAGGTGGCCGTCATAGGGCACGGTGTCCGAATGGCCGGCCAGCACCAGACCGCCGGGCCCCTGGCCAAGCGTCGCGATCAGGTTGGCCTTGTTCGGTTGTCCGGGCAGTTCGAGGATCTCGATTCGGAAGCCGAGATCGGCCAGCCAGGCGGCGAGGAGATCGAGCACCGGCCGGTTGCTTTGGTCACGATCCGGATGGGTGCTGCTGACCGACGGGGTGCCGATGAGCCCGGCGAGCATCTGATTCAGGGTCGGGGGCAGGGCGGGCATGATCGGAGACCTCGCTGGTTTTCGGGGCGGGGAGTCATCGCGGCCGACCACCCCTTTGGTGTAGATTGCCGAGCTTAGCCGTTTCGCCGTATGCCCAGCCAGTGCCACTGACGATCCGCCCCGCCACCCTTGCCGACCTCGATGCCCTGGTGACGCTCGAACGGGCCTGTTTCGAAACCGACCGTCTCACGCGCCGCCAGTTCCGCTACATGCTGACCCGGGCGCGCGCTCAGACGCTGGTCGCCGATGACCAGGGCGGGATCCTCGGCTACCTCTTGCTGCTGTTCAACAAGGCGACCGCCTCGGCGCGGATCTACTCGATCGCCGTCGCTGCCGCGGCGCGCGGTCGTGGCATCGGGCGGGCGCTGGTGCTGGCGGCCGAGGAGGCCGCCTGGAAGGCCGAGCGGGCCTACGTCCGGCTCGAGATCCGCCGCGACAACCAGGCCTCGCGCACACTGTTCGAGCGGTTGGGTTATCACCAGTTCGGCGTCCTGTCGGATTACTACGAAGACCACATGGAGGCGTTGCGCTTCGAGAAGACGCTGACCCCGGATCTCAAGCCGGAACTCGCGCGCGTGCCCTTCTACGAGCAGACGCTCGATTTTACCTGCGGCTCGTCGGCGCTGATGATGGCGATGAAGTCGCTGGATCCCGAGTTGCTGCTCGATCGCCAATTGGAGTTGCGGATCTGGCGTGAGGCGACGACCATCTTCATGACCTCGGGGCATGGCGGTTGCGGGCCCTTCGGCCTGGCGTTGGCCGCGTCCGCGCGGGGCTTCGCGGTCGAGGTCTATGTCAACGATCGCGGTGTGCCGCTGGTCGATTCGGTGCGCAGTCCGGACAAGAAGGAGGTGATGCGCCTCGTGCACGAGGACATGCTGGCCGAGGTGAACCGGCGCGACATCCCGTTGGTCTATGACACCTTGACCCTGGAGGCCTTGCAGGCGCGTTTCGAGGCCGGGGCCGTGCCCTTGGTGCTGATCAGCTCCTATCGGATCTACGAGGAAAAGTTTCCCCATTGGGTCGTCGTGACCGGTTTCGACGAGCACTTCGTCTACGTCAACGACCCCTACGTCGACTATGAGAACGGCGAGACGCCGTCGGACTCGATCAATATGCCCATTCAACAGAGTGAATTTCGCCGCATGGCCCGCTATGGGCGGGCCGGGCTCCAAGCCGTCGTGCTGGTGGCCCGCCGCGATCCGGAGGCCGAACCCCGCCATGGCTGAGCACGTCCTGCTGGTCGAGCAGGCCGCCGACTGGAAATCCGGTTTCCCGCGCTTGCCGGTCGTGACGGCGCGGGACTATCTGGCCGGTGGCGACTATTCGGCGCACAAACAACTGCGCGTGATCAACCTGTGCCGCGGCTATCGCTACCTGAGCATTGGCTACTACTGTTCATTGCTCGCCGAGGCGCGCGGCCACAAGGTGATCCCGACGGTGCGCACGATTCAGGATCTCTCCAGCCGCGACATCTACAGCCTGTCGACGGAGGAGTTGAACGCGCAAGTGCAGAAGGCGCTCGGGCGGCGCAAGGCCGGCCTGGTGCCGACCGCCTACGAGTTGACCATCGTCTTCGGGCACTGCGGGCTCAAGGAGTTCGAACCGCTGGCCCGACAGATCTTCGAGACCTTCCGCTGCCCGATCCTGCGCGTGGAATTTCGGTTGCAGGGCACCTGGCGCATCGGTGCGATCAAGGCGCTGCCGATCGGCGGCCTGACCGCCGAGCAGGAGACCGAATTCTTCAATGCGCTGGAATGGTACCTGTCGCAACGTTGGCGCCAGCCGCGCGCCCGCCTGACCTACAAGTATGACCTCGCGATCCTGCACGACCCGAACGAGGAGTTGCCGCCATCGGATCCGAAGGCGCTGCAGCAGTTCGTGCGCGCCGGCAAGGCACTCGGCGTCAATGTCGAGCTGATCCAGCGCAAGGACTATGGCCGTCTTGCCGAATACGATGCCCTGCTGATCCGCGAGACGACGCAAATCGGCCACCATACGTTCCGTTTCGCGAAGAAGGCCGACAGCGAAGGGATGGCGGTGATCGATGACCCGGACTCGATCCTGCGCTGCACGAACAAGGTCTACCTCGCCGAGCTGCTCGAGGCGAACCGGATACCGCGCCCGAAGACCATGATCCTGCGCCGCGAGAATCTGTTGGAGGCCGAGGCCGTGATCGCCTATCCGATCGTCGTCAAGATCCCCGAAGGATCCTTCTCGCGCGGCGTCTTCAAGGCCGCGGACCGCACCGAGTTGCAACGCATCGCGGCCCGGCTGTTCAAGGAATCGGACCTGATCCTGGCCCAGGAATACCTGTACACCGAGTTCGACTGGCGGATCGGGATCCTGGGCCGGCAGCCGCTGTATGCCTGCAAATACTTCATGACCCAGTCGCACTGGCAGATCGTCCGGCACGATGGCCAGGGCCACCACGAAGAGGGGCGGTTCGAGACGGTTGCGATCGACCAGGTCCCAGCGGCCGTCGTCAAGACCGCGCTCAAGGCCGCCAACCTGATCGGCAGCGGTCTTTACGGTGTCGACCTGAAGGTCACCGAGCGTGGCCCCGTCGTCATCGAGGTCAACGACAACCCGAGTCTCGATGCCGGGGTCGAGGACAAGGTGCTCGGCGAGGGGCTCTACCGCGCCATCATCGGCGAACTGGTCGCGCGTCTCGATCGCCGACGCGCGGCGAGCCGGTGACGCGCGCGTGAGTCGTTATGCCGTCGGTGCGGCCGCCGTCCGCGACTACTGCGCCCGCTATCGCGACCTGATCGACGACTGGCCGGCCTTCGCCGAGGTGATCGTCGCGCCCTTGCCGACCTGTATTTGGGCAAATCCGGCGCGGATCTCCGCGGCGGGCTTGTCCGACCTGCTCGCAGGCGAGGGCCTCGTCAGCCAGCCGATGGGTTGGCAGCCGACCGGCCTGCGGCTCGCCGCCGGTGTCCGTGCTGGGCGCCACTGGTGGTACTGCGCCGGGCTCGCGCACGCACAGGAAGAGGCCTCGCAGCTCCCGGTGACCCTGTTGGATCTCGCCCCCGGGCAGCGCGTGCTCGATCTGTGCGCGGCACCGGGCGGCAAGACCGCGCAGATCGCCTTCGCCCTCGACAATCGCGGGACGCTTCTCGCCAACGATTTCGCCCCGGAGCGGATCAAGGCGCTGGTCGGCAACCTGGATCGGCTCGGCGTCGTCAACGCGGCCGTGACCTGCCATGACGGCGCCAACTATCCGACTGCGGCTGGCCAGTTCGATCGCGTGCTCGCCGATGTGCCCTGCACCAGCGAGGGGACGTTGCGCCGCAACCCGGATCAGGTTCGGCGGCTGGAGGGCCAGCCATCGGAGCGCCTCGCCGCGCGCCAGCGGGCGCTGCTGCGCAAGGCCGTCCAACGCTGCCGACCCGGCGGCCGGGTCCTCTATTCGACCTGTACCTTCGCTCCCGAAGAGAACGAGTTCGTCGTCGCCGACATCCTCGCGGAGCTGGACGGTCGCCTGAACCTGCTGCCGCTTCAGGTCCCTGGTCTGACCACGGCGCCCGGGGTCACGGACTGGCGCGGGCGCCGGCTCGACCCAGCGCTGGAGCAATGTCTGCGGCTGTGGCCACACCAGAACGACACCGGGGGCTTCTTCGTCGCCTTGCTGGAGAAGGACCGGACGTTGCCTTGTGAGCCCGATGCAGTGGTGGCCGCCGCCGAGATCGAACCGGGCGATCGCGAGTGGCTCGAGTGGACGAACGCGCGGTTCGGCTTGTCGTCGGAGGCTTGGTCGGCCTGGCGGATCCATCGCCAGACACGCCGCGGCCTGCATCTGATCGCCGCCGATCTGGCCGCGCCGGCCCACCCGCGCCCCGAGGGCCGCGGGCTCTTCTTTCAGCGCACCAACGTTCGGCCAACGAAGCTGACCACGGCCGGCGCCCTGCTGTTCGGGCCGCACGCGCAATGCCACCGGTTGGAACTGGACGCCGCGCAGCGCGACGCCTTCCTCGGACGGAAGACCCTGACGCCGGCGCCGGCACAGGTCCGCGACCTGACCCCTGGGCAGGTCTTGGTCACCTATCGTGGATTCGCGCTGGGGCTGGCCGTCTGGCATCGCTCGGGCGAGCTGGAAAGCCTGTTCCCACGGCGTTGGAGTGGTTGCACCGCCGGTTCCGATGACGCGGACTGAGGAGCCTGGCGGCGTGCTACCAGGTCACGGGGCTGGGTGTAACGCCACCGACGCCCCGCAGCATGACGGCGGTAGGGTGCACTGATGGTACGAACCAGATCGCTCCATCGCCTGCGGTGCCCCGCATCGCTCGCGAGAACGTCGAAGGCGGGTGCGGTTGGTGCGTCACCGCGCCCGACACGGTGGGATGCCCGGGAAGCGATTGGGCGTGATCCACCGGCCCCTGCGCTCATGGGACCAGCCGATGCCGGACGCGAGTGCGTAGGTCCAAGTCGTCGCTCGGCGCCGGCATCGAGGGAAGGCTCAAAGCACGAGCAGTATGGTCAACACGAGGCCGGTGACCAGGATCGCCGGGATCATCGATTGTTGACCGAGACGGGCAAGCATGTGTTGTTTCATCGCAGTCACCTCAAGGCTCATAGCGTTGATCAGGGATATGCGGGCGTGGATCCAAATCGACAAGCGCTGAACGAGAATGATTCCTGTTAAATAGCATAGTGCTTAGGTATGGATTGTCAATGCCGCGAGGAGATGGATGTGGTTCTCGACCCGTTGGCCGCCATGCTGCGGCGGGTGCCGATTTGATTTCTGTGGCGAGCGCAACGGCGTGACGCCCAACTTCCTGACCGCGGCCGTCACCACGCGATCAGGAAGACGCCGGTCAGCATCAGTCCGGCGGCCATCAGATGCTGGCGCAGTCCGGCCTCGTGGAACAGCCAGGCGCCGTAGAGGATGCCGATCACGAGGCTGAGCCGCTTGACCGCGATCATATAGGCGACCTCGACCAGCTGGATCGCGAGGAAGTGGGTCGTGACCATGATCGCGTTGAGGCCGGTGACGATCAGCACGGCCCAGGGACGGCGCCAGACGCGAAGCAGGGTGCCCGGTCGGGGCAGGCCGATGAGCACCAGTGTCGCGGCGCCGAGCAGCAGGAAATAGAAGGCACCGAAATGTTCGGGGGCCATGTATTGCAGCGCGCCCTTGCCGAGGGTCGCGGTCACGGCGTAGAGCAGGGCCACGGCCAGCATCATCCGCGATCCGCGCTGATGAAAGGTCGCTGCCAGCGGCGCCGCCCAGGTTCGCCAATCGGCGGCGCGGGCCTGCTGCACATTGAGCAACCAGGATCCGCCGACGATCAGCAGGATGCCAACAGCGCCCTGGGCCGAGACTTTCTCCCCGAGCACCCAATCGGCGATCAGGATCACGAAGGCCGGCGTGAAGGCCAGATAGGGCAGGGTTTGGGATAAGGGGTGATCACGGATCGCCGCCATGTACATCAGCATGGCGAGGATCTCTAGCGGCAGCAGGATCGCGATCCAGCCCCAGAAGGCGACGGGCAGGTCGGCCAGCGGCGGGAGGCCGGCGAGCAACGGCGTCATCAGGACCCCGGTCAGCGTGAACCGGATCAGCGTCAGCTCGCGCGTCGAATAGTCGCGCAGCCAGGCCTTGGTCGCCGCATCGGCCGAGGCCAGGCTGAAGGCGCAGATCAGCGACAGCGTGAGCCAGTCCAACTGGTCCATGGTGCCGGAGCCGTCCGGCGTTCGCTCAGCGGACGAGTGCCGCGGCGTCGGTCAGAACCCGGTGGCCGGCGCCGGGTCGATGGGCCTGCTCGCTCAGATGGCGGCGCCAGGCGCGGGCCCCCGGGCGGCCCTGGAACAGACCGAGCAGATGGCGGCTCAAGCTGTTCAGCGGGACGCCGGCCGCGAGTTGCCGCTCGACGTAGGGGAGAAAGTCCTCGATGATCTGGTGCTGGGTCGGGACCGGGTGATCATCGTCGAACAGCAGCCGGTCGGCGTCGGCCAGCAGCCAGGGATCCTGATAGGCGGCACGGCCGATCATGATGCCGTCGACGCGCTCGAGCAGGTCGGCGGCCTGCGCCAGGCTCGTGACGCCACCGTTGAGAACGATTGGCGGGCCCGGAAAATCGGCCTTCAGCCGGAACACCCAGTCGTAACGCAGCGGTGGGATCTCGCGGTTCTCCTTCGGGTTCAGCCCCTGAAGCCAAGCCTTGCGGGCGTGAACGATCAGCGTGTCGCAGCCGGCCGCGAGCAGCGCGCCGACGAAGTCCGTCAGTTCACCATAGCTGTCGCGGTCGTCGATCCCGATGCGGGTCTTGGCCGTGACCGGGATCCGGACCGCGTCCTTCATCGCCGCGATGCCCTCGGCGACCCGTTGCGGTTCGGCCATCAGACAGGCGCCGAAACGCCCGGACTGCACGCGGTCCGATGGACAGCCGAGGTTCAGGTTGATCTCGTCGTAGCCCCAGTCTTCGCCCATCCGGGCGCAGGCGGCCAGCTCGGCCGGGTCGCTGCCGCCGAGTTGCAGCGCGACCGGATGCTCGGCCGGGTCGAATCGCAGGAACCGGGCACGATCGCCGTGGATCAGCGCGCCGGTCGTGACCATTTCGCTGTAGAGCCTGGTATGGCGGCTGATCAGACGCAGGAAGTACCGACAGTGGCGGTCGGTCCAGTCCATCATCGGGGCCACGCACAGGCGCCAGGCCCGTTGCGGGCACAGCTGCTGCGGGGGCGGGGAAGGGCGGCTTGTCATGGTCCGGTGCGTCATCAGGGGTTCTTGGGTCGATCGGGCCGCGAGCACCGGTCACGCCTGCGGTGCTCGCGGCCTTCATCGAAACCCCTCAATGTAACACCGGATCCTCGGATCAGGGTCGGTAACGCGTCTCGTAGAAGGCCATCCGCCGCGGCTGCAACAACTCCTCGTCGTCGGTCAGTTCGAGGACGCGTGGCTTCATGCCTTCGAACACCAGGTTGTAGAACATCTCGGCGCGGACGAAGGCCGGGCGGAACGGGAGGTCGTAGCTGATGGTTCGCCGTTCGTGCGGGTCCAGCCGCGTATCGATGCCGACTTGCGTGGCCTCGGGCGGCATCGCCGGTTGGCCCTGATCATCGGCCAATTGGTAGAAGAGGTAAGCCTCGGGTGCCTCCTTCTGCGCATGCTGTTGGTAGTTCTGCCAGAGGATGCGGCCCTTATCGTCGAGCGCGGTGACCTGGATCTGAACATTCCGGAAGGGCGCGCCGGTCGGCATCTTGTGCGGCAACTTATTCTGCAACACGACATGCGCTCGCACGCCATCGAGCGTCGGTTCGAGATCGACGGTCAGCAGCACGGCGCGGGCCAACATCGCGTTGTCATGACCGCCACCCATCCCATGATGGGCGATCCCGTTGACCACCGGCATATGACAGGACTGACAGGTCACCTGAGCGCCGCTGGCCTCGAATTCGTCGCCAGTCGCGCACAGCGGCACGCCTTGCGGATTCGGCCGCAGATGGTGGCAGCCCAGGCACAGTTCCGAGGTTCGCAGGATGCGCGGGCTGGCCTCGAGCGGCAAGGATGCGGAGACCCGTTGACCGAAGGCGTCGAGCTTGTCGATGTGCGGGTTGCCGGTGTGCGGGCTGTCGGGTGTGCGGACCTGATCGAACGGATAACCCTTGGGGCCTTGGAGGACGCTCGAGGTCTCGTACGCGAGGAGCCCCAAGCGCAGCCCGCCCCCTTCGCGCCGCACCCCCTTGTACCCGGAGATTCGATGACAGGCGACACAGTTCACGCCTTCGGCGTAAGCGGCCATCGCGTCCAGCTTGGTGACGCCGTCCTGGGCCGCGTTCGGCGCGTGACATTGCAGACAGACCGGGTAGGTTTGGGCACGCTGATGGACCTGGTTCTCTGCGCGCGGATCCCCAACCTCCTGGCGGTACATGAGCTCGTGGATCGGGTCGCTGAGCGCCGTGCTCCGCGCGTGCATCGATCCTGACCACTGCTCGTAGACATCCTCATGACACCACTGGCAGACGCGAGCGGACACATGGTGCAGGCGTTGCGCCTCGAGGGCGTCGACGACCGGGTCCAGGTTGCTGAAATAGGCGCCCAGATCCACGAACTGCTGATCCGTCATCGTGGCGCTCAGTTGGCCCATCGTCGCGCTTTCACGATCGCCCGAGCGAATCAGCTGCATCGTGCGGACCAGGGCCTCCGCCGGCATCCCCGCGAGCGGCGGGACCGGTCCGGAGCCGCTCCCGCCCGGTCCGTGGCACGCGATGCAATAGCGATTGGCGAGGTCCTCGCCGACCGCCGCGTCACCAGTCCCGGCCGGAGCGGCGCTGCACCAGTAGAGGAAGGGGGCCGCCACCATCCACAGTATGGGCCTGCTCATGCAAAATCCTCCGAATCATTTGTTTTCTTATTGGTTCTCGAGGGAGCGCCGAAGTATGCAGTGCTCGGCTCACGGCGCTTCGTCGGGCTGTTTATAGCCCAGCCGTCAAGGTCTTTCCAGCCACGGAACTCTAGGGGATATCGCGCCACGAGCGCGCAACGCCGCCGCGATCGCGGGCGAGCGACGGTGCCACGATGCCGTTCTCGGCCTTCCGGACAACCGCGAGGGACAACGGGGTAGCAGGGCGCTCGACGGTTATGACAAACTGATGAAAGGGGCCATTGCAAGGTCGCCGGCTACCAACAATCCACATCAATCCGGAACCACGCGGGGCAGGAATACTATGTCACGATCATCTCCATTCGAACAAACCGAGACAGGCCGCGATCATGAGCGGGGCCTGTCCCTCGCCGAGACCCTGCTTCCGGTGAAATGGGCGGCGGCCCGCGTCCTCTTCATCCTCTACATCGGCTTTGCGCTCTTCACGGTCGTCGGCGGGATCCTGACGGCCCCGCTGGCCACCTGGTATTTCTTCGGCGATTGGCGGTTCTGGCGCCATTGGCGGCCGGTCTTGCGCCTGTATGGACAGGGCTGGCGCGTCCTCGGCTTGATGGTCCGCGGTGAAAGCGGGTTCATGTTCGACGTGCCCCTGACCGCGCCGCCCTACAGCGCACCGGTCCCGAATCTGACCGAGATCAACCCGGAATGGGCCCACGGCTCCGCCTGCGGCGAATGTAGCCGCTGTTGCGAGAAGATCCATTGCCCGATCCTCGATCAGGATACCGGCTTCTGCGGCGGCTATGACTCCTTCTATTGGCGTTACTTCAACTGTGGACGCTTCCCGTCGAACCAGCGCGAGATCGATTACTACGGCTGCCCCAAATGGGTGATGAAAGAGGTCCGGGTCGCACCGCCAACACTCGAGGCCAAGGTCGCCAGCGATAGGCCCTGTCCGTAACCATCGCGATCCGAGCGGATTGCCGCACAGAATCAATAGCGCCGGCCTCGCGCCGGCGTGCCAACCCGATATCGATCTCGCTGCCATGCGGCAGCCGATGCGCTCTCCATTTTCTGATGACTGACCTGAACCCCATGCACATCTGGGTCGATGCGGACGCCTGTCCCGCGGTGATCAAAGAGATCCTCTATCGGGCTGCCCAGCGGGTCGGAGCGCCCCTGACACTGGTGGCCAACCGGCCGCTGCAGCCACCGCCCTCGCCGCTGATCCGCGCCGTGCAGGTGGCACGCGGATTCGATGCGGCCGATGACCATATCGTCGCCCACCTGCAACCCGGCGATCTGGTCATCACGGCCGACATCCCGTTGGCGGCGCAGGTGATCGACCATGGCGGTGCCGTCATCAATCCCCGCGGCGAACGCTACACTGCTGACAACATTCGCGAGCGGCTCGCGATGCGCGACCTGATGGATAGCCTGCGCGGGTTGGGCGAGATCACCGGCGGGCCACCCGCGCTGAGCACTGCCGACCGCGCGGCTTTCGCCAACGCCCTGGACCGGTTTCTGGCCGAGCGGGCCCATCGAGAGGCGCCCGCGAGGAATCGCGCCGATCGCTGAGCCCTGTCGGAGGCGGGTGGTCTGGGAGGCATTGACGGAAGGCTTGCGTGATCGAAAGGGCCGGTCGCGAGACCTTGGGGCATTCATGCCAAATGCACGCGCCCGCCTTGCCAAAGCCCCTGCCATGCGCTTGACCATCGACTACGTCGCCTGCATCCGTGTCCATCCGTGGTTTCATGTTCAATCGCGCGCCGGCAGACCCCGCGTAGCCGGTTTGGGATCCCTGCTGAAGTCGGTCCCGGTCTTGACGGCGGTCTTCCCCCGACGTGGTCCGCGACAGCTGGCAGCGGCCGGGTGCGCAATGCATAGTTCCTGGCGTGCAGTCCAGAGGTCAATCGGCGATGTCGATCGTCGCCAGCCCCCCGAGCGCGGCCCGCATCTCGGTCAGGGTGGGCGGTTTCGCCGTCGCGGCGTCGTCAAACAGGCCGAGGCAGGTCAGCCGCATCAGGTTCGGGTCGACCAACCCGCCGAGCCACAGGTGATAGCCCTCGCGAATCATGGGGTTGCCGCCGCTGTCGCTGTCCGCGCCGTAATCGGCGAGGCGCCAAGCCACTGCCGAGGGCACCGGCAGCCGCGAGACCAGCGTCCAGTAGTGCTGCACCTGCTCGATCGGGTAGCGGCCGGCCGCGATGGTCTGGACCCGTTCCCAATCGAGGCGGCGGACCTCGAGTCCGCAGGTCGGCGCAGAGGCGTAGCTGCTCGAGCTCAGACGGCCGGCGACGAAGAAGACCCGCGTGCGCCCAGCGGGCACCGGGATCGGCTGATGCAGGACGAGGGCACTACCGGGAGGGATCGTGACCCATTCGCCGCCCGCGTCCTCGCGTACGAGCGTCTGGCAGCCGGCGAGAGCTAGGGCCGCGATGGTCGCGAAGGCCAAGCGAGCGAGGGCGGACGAGGTGGCAAGCATGGCGGCACAGACCTTCGTGGGATCTTTCTTCTGCCACTGATCTGGGTTAGGTGGACAGGATTCCAAGCGCTCGACGATCCTGCTACCGTCACTCTGGCCGCTTGAACGCATTCGGTCCGAGCGACGGGCCAACCCGATCCGCTGCGAGGGGAGGGCTTGCTTCCGTCACGAACGCTGTGGTAAGGTCGATGGGAACAGGAGTTGCCGTTAGGGACAGGGAATGGATGCTCGGTCACGACTGCCGGATGGGCAGATCGGTTGGCGCACGATTCTTCGCGCCGTCCTCTTGTATCTCATTGCATGCGCTTCGTTTCCTTCTCCGGCAAGCGGAAACGAGGTGGCTGTCGACTGGCTGCTGAATCAACAGCAGGACAACGGCCAGTTCTCATCGTCCCGCGATGAGGTTCCCCCGTACCAATCCACGACCGAGGCCTTGCGTGCCCTGGATGCCCTGGCGCTGGAACAAGAGTCCGCGTCGGATAAGGGTCTGACTTACCTGGGTGCGGTCAGCGAAGAGGGTTCGCTGCCATACCTATCCCGATGGCTGATCGCGCAACGCCTGGAGGACCAGTCCGCAGCGGATGGGGTGGCGGCGGTCATCGCCCATCAGAACGATGACGGTGGTTTCGGTGCGCGCCCAGGGGACCAGAGCAGTGTCCTCGACACCCTGGATGCGCTGGAAGCCCTGGCGGGTGCCGGTGTCGACGGCGCTGTAATTGGGCGCGCGACGGGCTATCTGCTGCAACGACAGCATGTCGATGGCTCGTTCTCCGCAACGCCGTCGAGCCCCCCGTCGGTCTATCTGACGTCTCGTGCCCTGTCTGTCCTTCAGCCTTACCGCTTTGATTACGACCTGTCCGCACCCTTGCAGCGGGCGGCCGATTTCCTATGGAACAACCGTCAGCAAGGTCTCTGGGGTGAGACCTGGGAAAGCGCCTGGGCGCTTCTGGCCCTGGTACCGATCACGACGGATTCGGCCGCGTACGGGTTCGCGCTGGATCAGCTGCTCGCTCGGCAGACCGCGAACGGCTCCTGGGATGACAGTGTGTTCGCCACGGCCCTGGTCCTGCGGGCCATGCAGGCGCCTCGCACCGTCATCGTTCCACCGGCGCCCGGTCTGGCGGCCATCGCCGGCCGTGTCATCGACGAGTCCACCGGTGAGCCGCTGAATGGCGTGATGGTCACCGCCGGGAGCGACGAGGGTTTCAGCGTCACTGTGTCGACCGGAGACGACGGGCGGTTTTCCCTCTCGGCCTTGGAACCACAGTCGTACATCTTGAACTATGCCGCCGAGGGTTATGGCGAACTCGTCCAGTCGCTCTCCGTGGAGGCTGGTCAGTTCGTAGACCTGGGGACCGTGCGGCTTCCGGCGGCACCCCAGGTCGCTGTGATCTCCGGACGGGTCAGCGATGCTGTAACGGGGTTGCCCGTGACGGCGCAGATCGAGATCAGTGGCGATGCCGATGTATCGGTCTCCTCGGGCGAGGATGGGCGCTATCTGGTGATGGTGCCGCCCGGCGAGATACTGATCGAGGTCGTTGCCCCCGGATACCACCCGACCCTTGCAACCGCGACGGTGCAGGCGGGTCAACGGGTGGCCTTCTCGCCCACGCTCTATCCGGCCGACGGACAGATTCCGGATGGGCCGGTGTCAGTCTCCGGAACCCTGCTGGATGCTGACACCGGACTCCCCGTGGAGGGAGCTTCCATTACGCTGGCCGGTGCTGCCGTAGCCACCACGAGCGATGGTTCGGGCACCTTCGTCCTGACTGATCTCGAAGCCGGTGACATCGGACTGCGAGTCACTCATGCCGGCTACCAGTCGGTCGCGGTCAACCTCGTTGCGGTCGCGGGATCGGATGTCGACATCGGGATGTTGCGTCTGGTGCCCGCGCCGGATCCGGCGACGTCGCTCCACGGGCGGGTCTATGACCTGGAGACGGGTCAGCCGGTTGCCGGAGCCACGGTGACCGTTGGGGGTCTGTCTTCGTCTACCGATGAACACGGGCAATACCAGATCGCAGGCATAGACACTCTGGCGTTCGATGTGTCCGCGACGGCCACGGGCTATCTCACCGCATCCAGTGCCCTTGTCCTTCAGCAACATGGCTCCGTTCGTCTGGATATCCCTCTGCAGAAGGCCGCACCAGATGGGATTCGGATCCTTCGGCTGGCCAAGGATCGCACGGCCTATGAGGCTTTCGAAGAGGTTCTTCTCGTGGCCGAGGTCGAGAACATTGGAGGCGAGCCTCAGCGGGTCGTGATGGCCGCGACGGTGCAGGGGATCGGCAGCGATCTACGGGAGGATTTCGTGATCCCGGTTCCCGGAGGTCCGCGCGATGCCCGATTCACCATCGACCCGGGCGAGGTCGTTGTCCGGGAGTTTTCCTGGTCCACGCGAAATTGGCCACCTGGGGATTACCAGATGCTGGTCCAGGTCCTCACCGAGCACCGGGATGTCGTACTTGCCGAACAGGCGGTGGCCATCCATGTCGTGGAGACTCGCCATCTGCGCGCGCTGAATGTCTATAGCGCTCCCACCCAGCTCGTCAGAGGTGAAGAGGTGGAGCTCGAGTTCCTGGCGGGTCTCGAGAGCTTGTCCAATGTCGATGCCATGCTGACCCTCGAGTACGCCCTGGTGGATCCGGATGGAAATCCGGTTCATCAGGACGTGGTGGACATAGAGGTGATGGCCGCCGCGTCGTCTAGCCTCGTGCCCTTGGGGACGATCGCCTATCGGTTCGACGAGGCCGGCTCTTACCCGATCCACGTCCTGAACGTGTCGGGCATGGCCGTCACGGCCATCCGGGCCGACGACTTGATCGTGTCACCTAACATCCGAGTCGATGGCCACCTGGGTGCCGACCCCGATCGGATCACGCCGGGCGATAGCAAGTCCGTGCACATCAGACTGCGCATTGTCGGGGCGGAGGATTCCCCATGACACGATTCATATGGAGGCGTTTCGCGATCCTGGCCGTGCTCGCCGGCATCTCGACGGGTGTCTTCGCCACCGGGTTCGAGAATGGGATGCCCACAGGTTGGATCTGCGAGGGGAACTGCGGCACGTCACCGGAAGACGGTGTGGTGACCCTATCGCCCACAGGCGCGGCCCAGTACGGTTGGGTTGCCACCACGGGCAGCGCTTTTCGTGGCGCGACTTTGCCGGGCATCGGTGGGACCAATGGCTCACGCCTGCGCTCGCCACTTTTTTCCGCCGAGTCCGGGGATGAGCTGGTCTTTCACTTCAATTACGTGACTTCCGATGGCGGGGGATTCGCCGATTACGCCTGGGCCAGGGTTCTCGACGAATCGATGGAGCAGGTCGCCCTGTTGTTCACGGCGCGCACCCGTTCGACGGGCAGCATCGTCCCCGGATTCGGTATGCCCGATGTGGAGGCGCAGCTCACCCCCGAGAGCGTCGAGATCATCCGCGGCGGACCGGTATGGAGTCCGTTGGGGAGTGATTCTGGTCGTTGCTGGAGCGGTGGGTGCGGCTACACCGGTTGGGTCCATTCCAGTTACGCTTTCCCTGAGACAGGAAATTACATCCTGGAATTCGGCGTGGTCAATTGGTCGGATACGGCCTATCAATCCGGCTTGGCGTTCGATGGCGTGATGGTCGGGGGTAACCCCATCGGTGGCGACCCGGATTACCGGGACGTGACGGTGTTGGCGACCTTGTCGCGACAGGGTATCGAGCTCGATCCGGCCTCGTTCCTCGTCGCACCGGTGCGCGCGGAGACGCTCGACGACCGCATCGAGATCGAGTGGTTCTTCGAGTCATTCACGA
>NZ_JBDKXB010000045.1:0-15349 GCF_041197575.1 Thioalkalicoccus limnaeus
CCTGCCTGACCGGCGCTTTCCTCGGTGCGGCCCTCGGGACCCGGGCGATCCCGGCGGACTGGCTGGCGACCCTCCCGCAGCGCGACACGATCCAGGGTCTGGCGGATCGGCTTCTGGCGCTGGCCCTGCCGGGGCGGCACGGCTAGCCCGCAGCGCCCGGCGAGGTCTGCCCATTCCGGCTGGCATGAGGCGGCGCGAGGGGCCGGCCGGTCCCGGCCGTTCGTGGCGAGGGGACTCACCCGTAGAGTGGCAGAAGAATGGGTACGAGGATGACGCTGGCGATCATCGCGATCAGACTGAAGGGTACGCCCATCCGCAGGAAATCTGCGAACCGGAAGTTGCCCGGACCGACCACCAGGGTGTTGACCGGCGATGAGACTGGGGTCATGAAGGCGGTGGAGGCCGCCAGCGCGACGATCATCGCGAACGGATAGGGCGAAGCCCCGACGCAACCCGATGACAGTCAGACCCGCCTCGTCGGCAACCCGCACATCCAGGACGGTGCGCCCGAACAGACGGGACTCGGCTGGAACGATCGCCTCGATCATCCCGAGGTCCTGGGTCCGATCGGTGAGGTAGCGGTGTGTCGCACCGAGCGGCAGGATCCGGACCCCGTATTCCTCGGCCAGCCGCTCCGCCTCGATCGCGTCGGTCCGGATGTCCAAGAGCAGCACGTCGTGCGCCTCGAGCATGGTGGCTGGGGTCGACTTCACGAACACGCGTCGGCGATCGCGGCCGATGGCCCTGGTGTCTGGCCGGAGTATCCGGAGATAGGCAAGATGGCGTCAACCAGAAATCTTGCACACACCAGAAATCTTGCCGTTCCACAGGTCGCCGACACCTCCCTGACATCTCCCAACCACCGGGGCCAGGGTTCCGAGACCCGGTGGGCCTTGCAGCCCTCCCGCAAGGGCTGCGCCGGCCAGCCAAGACCGGCCTTGACCGGCACAGTTCGTCAAACGCCCCGCCCGGGGCGAGCCAGCGGTGCTCGCTCTGAGACACCGATGAAATCCAGGTGGCGATCTGTTATACCCTGCTGATGAGGCCGCCACCGTCCCGACCTGGCCTGATGAAGCATGATCAGCACACGGGGGAAGTCGCTGGATGAGGGGTCGCGCGAATCGAAAATACGGCCGGGGTGCGGTGATTCGATGCCAGCACGACGATTGAAGTCGATCGCGTGGCGCCTGGCAGTCGGCCTCTGCGTCGGCTTGGCCCTTGCTGGTTGCGAGTCGCTGAAGACGCGGCCACCCGAAGCGGCGGCAGAGCGCATCCACACAGCGCTCAGGGTCCTCGAATCGCCACGCGCGGGCCCCCAAGAAAGGGCCGAGGCCGTCGCCGACTATCAACGAATCGTCACCGCCGTCCTGCCCGACTTGCAAGCCAACGGCGAGAATCCGAGCTTCTCTTGGGCGCCAGCCGCGACGCCAGATTGGCTTGGACGGGACGACGTTGCGGCCCTGACCCCGGTCCGACGCCCCAGCGAAACCGTGCCCGGTCTGCACCGCGCTGGGCTCGGCGTGCCCACCGTCGGAACCGTCGACACTGGCGACAGACACGCACCGCCGACGGGCTATCGTGTACCGGTGACCCTCCTGGCCTTACCGGAGCCGTCCGACGACGAGCACCTTCAGATGCGGCTGGCCGATCCGCGGCGCATCGAATCCGTGCCCGGCATGTCGGCCCGGCTCCCGGTGGCCATGGATCTGGAGGCCCCGATCGATGCGACGCGGGCGACCGGTCCCGGCTTCGGGGCGGGCCTGCGCTATCTGCTGCGGGTGAATCGCTTCGGCGGCCAATCGCGAATCGTCTTCCTGCAGCCCTTCGATCCGACCAAGACCCCCGTTGTCCTGGTGCATGGCCTGATGACCACGCCTCGGATGTGGGAGCCCGTGGTCAAGGCCCTGCTCGCGGATCCGGAGATTCATCGACGGTATCAGTTCTGGTTCTTCTATTACCCGACCGGCCAACCCGTGCCCCTGTCCGCGCTGCAACTTCGCGAGGCGCTGGATACGGCCGTTGCCGAACATCGCCCGGCCAAGCCGCTGATCCTCGTCGGCTACAGCATGGGTGGCGTGCTATCGCGCGCGCTGGTGTCGCGCGTGGGACCCGACGACGCCGAGCGCATCGTCGCCGACGTCACCCAGTTGCCCGAGTCCAGCCTGACGCGCCGCGCGCTGATCTTCGAGCCGCGAACCGACGTGGATCGGGTCGTGTTCCTGTTCACGCCGCACCGGGGCAGCCGTCTGGCCGCCAGCGGTCTGGGCCGTTTTGGCGTTCGGCTGATCCGGCTCCCGGAATGGCTCAGATGGGAGTTGGCGGAGGCCGTGGATCCGAATCATCAGGGCCATCAGGGGCACCTGCCCACCAGCATCCATGGTCTCTCGCCTCGCTCACGGTTCCTGGAGGCGTTGGACCAAACGACACCGGCGATCCCCGTGCATTCGGTCTTCGGCAATCGCGGGCGGAGCGACCCGACGACCTGCTCGGATGGCGTGGTCTCGTGCGCGAGCGCGCACTTGGCCTGGGCTGATTCGGAACTGGTGGTCCCGACGGGCCATGGCGGGTTCGCCCATCCCGACACCCTGCAGGAGCTCCGGCGCATCCTGTTGCTTGGCACAGCGGACGACGCACCGGTTCGCCTGTCCGATCACCTTTCAAATCGCCGTTGACCCGCGACACTCGGCGCTCGTACTCTTGGATGCGGCGCCCGGCCGAATCCGGCCCTTGACGCCCGGGCTTCGCAATAGGCGATAGAGGGGATGGCATGACCCAATCCTTGTTCCGGTACTCGAGGGTGATCGAGATCGTTGGTGACATCCTGAAGATTCAGGTTTCGCCACCGGCAGGTGATCAGGGGCCGCGGATCGCCTTCGGCGACCTGGCCCTGGTCGAGGATCCGAGCGGTTTCAAATCGCTGGCCCGTGCGATCAAGATCGAGCGCGAACTGGTTTCGTTGCAGGTCTTTTCCGGCACCAAGGGTCTCTCGACACGCGCGGCCGTCCGGTTCTTCGGCCATCCGATGCGGGCCACCTATTCCGCGAACGTCCTCGGCCGCGTGTTTCGTGGTGACGGCCAGCCGTTCGACTCGGGGCCGGACCTCTCCGAGGACCCCAAGATCGAGATCGATGGCCCGTCGGCCAACCCGGCCCGGCGCGTCCTCGCGTCGAAGATGGTCCGCACCGACGTGCCGATGATCGACATCTTCAACTCCCTGGCCGAGAGCCAGAAGGTTCCGATCTTCTCCGTCGCCGGCGAACCCTACAACGCCTTGTTGGCCCGCATCGGTATCCAAGCCGATGCCGATATCGTGGTGTTCGGCGGGCTGGGGCTGATCTTCGACGACTACCACTTCTTCTTGCGGCGCTTCGAGGATGCCGGCGTCTTCGCCCGGACCCTGATGTTCGTCAATCTCGCGTCGGACCCGGTCGTCGAACGACTGCTGGTTCCGGACATGGCGCTCGCCGTCGCCGAGCGTTTCGCGGTCGACGAAGGCAAACGCGTCCTCGTGCTCCTGACCGACATGACGGCCTATGCCGATGCGATGAAAGAAGTCGGGATTGCGATGGAGTCCGTCCCGTCCAATCGCGGCTACATGGGCGACCTCTATTCGCAACTGGCGCGACGATACGAAAAGGCCGCCGACTTCAAGGACGGCGGGTCGCTGACGATCCTGACCGTGACCACGATGCCGGGCGGCGATGTCACGCACCCGGTCCCGGACAACACCGGCTATATCACCGAAGGGCAGTTCTACCTCCACGACGGCATGCTCGATCCGTTCGGATCCCTGTCGCGGCTCAAGCAGCACCTGATCGGCAAGGTCACGCGCGAAGACCACGGTCAGATCATGAACACCATGATTCGTTTCTATTCCGGTGCCCGCGATGCCGAGCAGAAACAGGCGATGGCCTTCGATCTGTCCGAGTTCGATCATCGGCTGATCCGGTTCGGGCGCCTGTTCCGCGAGCGTTTCATGGACATCGACGTCAGTCTGCCGCTCGAAAAGGGCCTCGATCTCTGCTGGCAGACCCTGGCCGAGTGCTTCGAGCGCGAGGAGTTGATGATGCGCGACAACCTGATCGACAAGTACCTGCCGTCGCTCGACGAACAAGAGACGGATCCGGCCACGGCCTGACGTCGAAAACGGGAAACGGACGGTCACATGTCACGTATCGGTCTCAGTAAATCGTCGCTGGCGAAGCAGAATCGTGACCTGCAAACCTACGAACGCTATCTGCCGGCGCTCGATCTGAAGCGCAAGCAGATCATGGCCGAACGAGCCAAGGAGCAGATTGCCGAGCAACAGACGCAGCGCGAGATCGCCGCGTTGCATGAACGGGTGCGCGAGACGCTGCCGATGCTCGCGAATCGCGAGATCGAGCTCGATGGGCTGATCAGGGTCGAGCGGATTCGCCTTGGCGAGGAGAACCTGTTGGGGACCCGTCTCCCCGTGCTCGAAGGGCTGGATCTCGTCCGAGGCGATTATGGCTACCTGAGCAAGCCTCACTGGGTCGACACCCTGGTCGACATCCTCGCCGAGATGCTGACGCTCGAGGCACGGCTCGCCCTGCACCAACGCCGGACCGACCTGCTCGAGGAGGCCGTGCGCAAGGTCACGCAGCGGGTCAACCTGTTCGACAAGGTATTGATCCCGAAGGCACGCGCGAACATCAAGCGGATTCGTGTCCATCTGTCGGACGCCGAGCGCGCGGCGATCGTACGTTCCAAGCTGGCGAAGGGCAAACGCGCGAAGGGAGGGGTGGCGTGAGCATCCAACAGCTGAACCGTGTGACCCTGGCTGGATTGGCCGGCGAAAAGGGCCTCGTCCTGGAACGGCTTCAGGACCTCGGCTGCCTGCATTTGATTCCGCTTCGGCCGGCACCGCGGGAACCGGAGAAGGAGCCGGCCGAACATGCGATCGAGGCGCTGCAGGCCCTGCGTCACCTGCGCGATGCGCGCGAGAGGCGCCGCCAGATCCGCGACGCCGAAGGCTTCGATCTTCCAGGGACGATCCGCGCCGTACTGGACAACCAGCAACGGCAACGCGACGTCGGCGACCGGATCGACGCACTGCGGGTGCGCATCGCTGAGCTCGCGCCCTGGGGCGAGTTCGATCTGCCGCCCGAGGCCGATCTCGCCGGACAGCGACTCTGGTTCTACATGATTCCGCGGCGGCAGATGGACCAGCTGACCAGGCTCGAACTGCCGTGGCAGGTCGTCCATCGCGATCACCGGCACGCCTGGGTGGTGGTGATCCACCCGGAGGAGCCACCGCGCGATGCCCTACCGGTCGCGCGCGCCAAGACCGGCGCCCTCAGCCTCTCCGAGCTCCACCGCCGACTAGAGGCCGCCGAGCTCGAGCTCGAAGACGCCCAGGCGGAGCATTACGCGCTCACCCGGTGGATCGACCTGATCGCCAGTCACCTGGCCGAGGCCGAAGACCAGGCGCAACAGCGGCATGCGCAGTCCCAGACGCGGGACGAAGAGGCCCTGTTCCTGGTCCAGGGTTGGGCACCCGACGACGCACTGGAGTCGATCCAGGCACTCGCCGACGATCGGGCGCTGGCCCTCGTGATCGAGCCGCCCGCTCCGGGCGATGCGCCGCCCACGCTGCTCGACAATCCAGCGCCCCTCGCCGCTGGCCAGGATCTGGTCGCCTTCTACCAGATGCCGGCCTACGACTCCTGGGACCCCTCGCGGGTCCTGTTCTTCTCGTTCGCGGCCTTCTTCGCGATGATATTGGGCGATGCCGGCTATGCCGCCCTCCTGGGCCTGCTGTTGGCCCTCTACTGGACCAAGCTCGGTCGTGGCGCACTCGGTCAGCGGCTGCGTCTGCTGGCCGCGACCCTGGTCGGGACCTCGCTGGTCTGGGGCGTGCTGGTGGGCGGCTATTTCGGCGTCTCGCCGGAACCCGACAGCCTGCTGGGGCGACTCCACCTGTTGGACATCAACGACTTCGAGACCATGATGCGCCTGTCGGTCGGCATCGGTGTCGCCCATCTGATCCTTGCCAACCTCGAGATGGCCGGTGTCCGGCCGGGTCGCGCGGCAGGACGGGTCGCGCTCGGCTGGATCGCCGTACTGATCGGGGCCTACGGCTTCTGGCTCGCGAGCGGTTTCGATGCGGCCCCCTGGCTCACCACGGGCACGGCGGGATTGGCGGTCGTCGGATTGATTGCAATCCTCCTTCTCGGCAGCGATCGTCCGCTGAACGGCCTCGGATCCCTGGCCTGGCGCCTGCTCGATGGTCTCCAGAATCTGGCCCGGGTCGCGCAGGCCTTCGGTGACGTCCTCTCCTACCTCCGGCTCTTCGCCCTGGGCCTCGCGTCGGCCTCGCTGGCCATCACCTTCAACGGGCTGGCGCGCGACGTCAGCAGCGAGTTGCCAGGGCTCGGGCTGTTGCTGGCGATCCTGATCTTCCTCGTCGGTCATGCCCTCAACCTGCTGCTCGCCATCATCAGCGGCGTCGTCCATGGCCTGCGTCTCAACTTCATCGAGTTCTACAACTGGGCACTGGCCGGCGAGGGCTACCCCTTCAAACCCTTCAGACGGACGGAGTTGCGCAAATGAACGAGTTCGTGGTTGCGCTGGGCTGGGCCGGGCTCTTCGCGCCGATGGCCCTGGGGGCGATCGGCAGCGTCATCGGCTGTGCCATAGCCGGACAGGCGGCCATCGGGGCCATGGTCGACACCGAATCCGGGTACGGACGCTATATCGGCGTCTCGGTCATGCCCTCGTCGAACGTGATCTACGGGATCGTCATCATGTTCAGCCTGCAACGCGAGGTGACCCCGGAGTCCGCCCCCGGCCTCTTCGGCATCGGCATCCTGGCCGGATTGGCGCTGCTCCTGTCGGCCATGCGCCAAGGCGAGGTCTGCGCCTCGGCGATCCATGCCAGCAAGACCAAACCCGAGATCTTCGGTCTCTCGCTGGCCCCGGCCGCGATCGTCGAGGGCTTTGCCGTCTTCGCCTTCGTCTTTGCGCTGGTCCTGGCTGGCGGCATCCCGGGTTGATCCCAACACCAGCAAGAGGCACACGCCCATGACCCTCGAACGAACGGATACACCGAAAGGTCAGGCCTCGTCCGGCATCGAAACCTTGATCGGGCGATTGCGTGACGAGGGGGTCCAGGCTGGCCGCGCCGAGGCGCAGCGGATCGAGACCGAGGCACGGCGCGAGGCGGCGCGGATCGTCCGCGAGGCCGAGGCCCAGGCCCAGGCCATCCGCGAGGCCGCTCAACGAGAGACCGAGGCCCTGCGCAAAGGGGGCGAAGAGGCCCTGCGGATCGCGATGCGCGACACCCTGCTGCGCCTGAAGGCCGAGCTCTCGGACCGTTTCGGTGACGAGGTTCGGCGCCTGATCGCGGCCAAGATGGAACAGGAAGACTTTCTCGAACGCTTGATCCTCGAGGTCGCGGCGCGGGCGCGCGCCGAGAGCGGGATCGACCGCGGCCAAGCCATCGAGGTCCAGTTACCCAAGGCCTTGGTGAGCCCGGAGGAATTGCGCCGCAATCCACTGGAATTGCGCGAGGGCTCGCTGTCTCATTTCGTGTTGTCGCTCGCCGGCAACATCCTGACCGACGGCGTGACCTTCGGCGTGGCCCCCGACGGCGGGCGGGGAATTCGCCTCGCCCTGGTCGGCCAGGACATCCATATCGATCTGACCGACGAGACGATCGCCGCGACCTTGCTTGCGCACCTGCAACCGCGTTTTCGGGCGATCCTCGCCGGTATGGTGAAGTAGAACCACGAGGCAACCGTGGCCAACGCGAATCGCTATGCGATGCTTCTGAGCTCGCTGCCCTATCACGGCCGACTGTTCGGGGCCACGCAGACCCCCTTGTCGCGGATCCGTTTGGATCAGCGTCTGGCGCAATTGGCCCCGGCCGATGCCGAATGCCTGCGCCACGTGCGCCGGCTCGCCGAGTGGGCGCAGCAGGATGTCGAGGACAGCGACGCCCAAGTGGTCGCCCGGATCGAGCGCTCACTGGGTCACATCGGCCATGCCGGCGTGCGCGACCTGGTGATCCGGCGGCTCGAACTGCGCACCCTGGTGGCCGCCTTGCGCCGTCGCCACCGGGGCGAACCGGCGCCACGCGACCGGCACTGGGGTTACGGCCGCTGGGTCGGCTGGATCGGCCGCCACTGGAATGAGCCCGAGTTCGGCCTGGCGCGGGCCTTCTCCTGGTTGCCGGAGGCGAAACGCCTGTTGGAACGTGGCGCCTCGGCCGACCTGGAACGCCTGTTGGCGAGCGTCGCCTGGAACCAGTTGGAGCAGGCGAGCGATGGCCACCACTTCGATTTCGCGGCGGTCGCCATCTATGCGCTGCGCTGGGACATGATCGCGAGCTGGACCAGCTACGATGGCGAGGGAGCCATCGAGCGCTTCGACGAACTGATCGCGGCGGCCAGTCGCCCGATGCCGATCGGCGATCTGGGACCTTTTTGAGACACCGGTGTCCGGCCAGGCCCGGCTGCGGCCGAGGACTGCGCCTGGTCGCGCATTCGCCTGCACCTGCCGGGCCGGTCAGAGAAGACCAAAGCCATTCGGGCGTGACCGGGTGGCTTTTCCTCATCACAGGAGCGCGACCATGCCCCACGACACCCCGATCTCCGCGCCGACTCACGAGCCCGCCGATCGGCCCGCCCAGATCGTTGCGGTCCAGGAAAGCCTGGTGACGATCGAGGCCGGACGCGAGGGAGGAATGCCTCGCCCGCTGATCAAGAACGAGGTGGTCTTCATCCTGCCACGGCGCATCCCGGCCGATGGACGACAGGAACGACTCAAGGCCGAAGTCCTGCGAGTCCGCGGCCATACGGCCGACGCCCAGGTCTTCGAAGACACCAAAGGGATCTCGGTCGGCGACCCGGTCGAGCAAAGCGGCGAGATGCTGTCGGTCCTCCTCGGACCTGGATTGCTCGGGCAGGTCTACGATGGCTTGCAGACTCCGCTCGACCGGATTGCGATGCAACACGGCGTGTTCCTGCCGCGCGGCGTCGACGTCGCTCCACTGGATACGCAACGCAAATGGTCGTTCGTGCCGAGCGTCCAGCAAGGGGCGAGGCTGCGCGCCGGTGGCCTGCTCGGGACCCTGGCCGAGGGGCGCTTCAAGCACAAGATCACGATACCCTATGACCAGGCCGGCGAGATCGAGGTCACCTGGATCCAGGAAGGCAGCGTCACGCTCGATACGCCGGTCGCACGGATTCGCGATGCCGAGGGTCGTGAGCGCTCGCTTGATCTCAGCCAACGCTGGCCGGTGCGGCGTCCGCTGACCGAACAGATGCTGCGCGAACGGACCATCGAGCGACTCTACCCGAACGAGCCCTTGACGACGACGATCCGCATCGTCGACACCTTCTTCCCGATTGCGCGCGGCGGCACGGCCTGCATACCCGGCCCCTTCGGCGCCGGTAAGACCATCCTGCTGCATCAGTTGGCGATGCATTCGGCGGTGGACATCGTGATCATCGTCGCGTGCGGCGAACGCGCCGGCGAGGTGGTCGAGACGATCCAGGAGTTTCCGAAGTTGACGGACCCGCGCACCGGCAGCTCCCTGATGGATCGCACCATCATCGTCTGCAACACCTCGTCGATGCCGGTCGCCGCGCGCGAGGCATCGATCTACACCGGCGTCACCATTGGTGAGTATTATCGCCAGATGGGCTACCAGGTCCTCCTGCTCGCGGACTCGACGTCGCGATGGGCGCAGGCGATGCGCGAGACCTCCGGCCGATTGGAAGAAATCCCCGGCGAGGAGGCCTTCCCGGCCTATCTGGAATCGGCGATCCGAAGCGTCTACGAACGGGCCGGAACCATCCGCAGCGGCGATGGAAGCGTCGGCAGCCTGACCCTGATCGGCAGCGTCTCGCCGGCTGGCGGCAACTTCGAGGAACCCGTGACCCAAGCCACGCTCGGGACCGTCAAGAGCTTCCTGGGCCTATCCTACGATCGTGCCTACAAACGCTTCTATCCGGCGATCGACCCGCTGATCTCCTGGTCACGCTATCTGGAGCAGCTCGCCCCCTGGTATGCCGCCCACCTGGAACCGACCTGGACCGAGCGGGTTACCGCGATGCGCGAGCTCCTGGTACGCGGCGACGGCGTGCAGCAGATGATGCAGGTGACCGGCGAGGAAGGCATCACCACCGATGACTATGTGGTCTGGCTCGAGGCCACCTTTCTCGACATGGTCTTCCTGCAGCAGGACGCCTTCGACGAGGTCGATGCCTCGGTTCCGATGGAACGCCAACGTTTTACCTTCGATCTGGTCTGGACACTGATCGGGGCGGAACGGTCCTTTCCCGACAAGACCGCGGCCCGGCAGTACTTCAACAAACTCACCGGGCTCTTCAAGAACTTCAACTATGCCGCGCCGGACTCCCCGGATTACCGGCGCCTGCTCGAGGAGATCGACAGCCTGTCCGGCCGTTCGGAGTGAGCAGGCACCAAGGGCGTCGCGGCCGCCGGTGCCGCAGCGGCCTGCCCCGACCGACAAAACCCAGCCCGATCCCAGCAACCCGCTCGAACGACGATCGCCCGAGCCAGGTCGACCAGCCGATCAACCTTGATACTGGATTCGACCGCCCTCGAACACATCCTCTCAACCCTGTGTGGGAGCCAACCACATGACCTATTGCGTAGGACTCTATCTGAACGACGGCCTGGTCATGGCCTCCGATTCCCGGACCAATGCGGGGGTCGATTACATCTCATCGTATAGCAAGCTCCATCTCTTCCAACCGGCGCCGGATCGCTACTTCATCCTGCTCGCGGCCGGCAACCTGGCGACGACCCAGGAGGTCCTGAACCGTATCCGCCGCGACCTGGATCAGGCGGTCGACCCCAAGCCGAGCCCCTTTCAGCTGGTCCCCGGACCCACGCTCCTGAACGTCAACTACCTGTTCGAGGCCGCCACCTACGTCGGCCAGTTGGTCGTCGCGGTCCAGAACGAGCACGGCCCCGCGCTGCGCCAGGCCGGGGCCGCCCCAGAGGCGAGCTTCATCCTCGGCGGACAGATCGCCGGCCAACCCCATGGCCTCTTCCTGATCTATCCGCAGGGCAACGCGATCGCGGCCACGCCCGAAACCCCCTGCCTGCAGATCGGCGAGAGCAAGTACGGCAAACCGGCACTCGATCATATCGCCCACCCCGGTCTGTCGCTCGCCGACGGCGCGCGCCTGTGCCTCGTCTCGCTCGTTGGAACGGCCCGCTCCAACCTGACCGTCGGCCCGCCGTTCGAAGTGGCGCTCTGCCCGCGCGACCAACTGGCACCAGCGCAGCGCCTGCGACTCGACGAGGACTCGCCAGAGCTCGCCGTGATCCGGCAGAGCTGGAACGAGAGCCTGCGTCAGGCCTTCTACGCCCTCCCCCACTTTTCCTGGGAACAGGGCGCGCAACCGCCGGTCGCTCCAGCCGCGATCGGACCCTCGTGACGGATCCAGCACGACCGGAACGCGTGCAGGTCGGGTCGATGCCGCATCCCCCGGCCGGCGCGCCGTCACGGCAACCGAGGTGTCTCAACGATGACGATCCCATCGCCTTGCGTCTCGACCGGTCATTTGCCGGACCCGGGACTGGTGCAGCAGCTGGTGGCCGAGGCGCACGCACGCTTCGCTCCCGTCACCGATGGCCAAAATGCCAGTTACATCCCGGCCCTCGCATCGGTTCCAAGCGACCTCTTCGGGATCTGCGTCGCGGGAACCGGCGGCGGTCTGCATGCGGTCGGCGACGCCGCTCATGAATTCTCGATCCAGAGCATCTCGAAGCCCTTCGTCTTCGCCTTGGTCTGCCAGGCGATCGGCGAGGACGAGGCGCGCCGCCGACTCGGCGTGAACAGCACCGGTTACCCGTTCAACTCGGTCATCGCCGCTGAGCGCTCGCGGGACGGACTGAGCAACCCGATGGTCAACGCCGGGGCCATCGCGACCACGAGCCTGGCCCCCGGGGCCAGTGCCGAGGTCAAATGGCAGTTCGTTCGCGATGGCCTGTCGCGGTTCGCGGGCCGCCCGTTGCGCCTCGACGAGGAGGTCTACCGATCCGAATCATCCGCCAACCAACGCAACACCGGCATCGCCAACCTGTTGCAGAGTCATGAACGGATCTACTTCGACCCGATCCAGGCGACCGACATCTACACGCGGCAATGCGCCCTCGGCGTCACGACCCGGGATCTCGCGATCATGGCCGCGACGCTGGCCAACGGCGGGGTCAATCCGGTCACCGGCGAGACCGTCGTCGACGCGATCCACTGTCAGCACGTGCTGGCCGTCATGGTCACCGCCGGGCTCTACGAGCACTCCGGCGACTGGCTCTACGACACCGGGCTGCCCGGCAAGAGCGGGGTCAGTGGCGGGATGATCTGCGTCGCACCGGGCAAGGGGGGGCTGGCGACCTTCGCCCCGCCGCTCGACGCAGCCGGAAACAGCGTCAAGGGGCAACTGACGGCCCGATTCCTGTCCCACGCCCTGGGCCTCAATCTGTTCGCCTCGCTCCCAGCCTGCCCAGCCGGACCATCCACAGCGCCTTTGTGACCCGCTTTCAGACAGCACGGCTTTCAATGACAACCCGAGCCTCGCATCGAAGCTCGACGAGGCCATCGAACAAGCCTATCGGCTGGCCGTGATCGAAACCGAACGCGAAACGGGCCTGCCGGAAACCACATTTCCCGTCAACTGTCCGTTTGCGTTTTCGCAGATGATGGATGATGCCTTCTGGCCGGATGGCGATTGACCGCGACAGGGAATGCGACGATGCGAGCGCTGACGCCGAAGACAGCGTGAACACACGGTCGGCGCATCCTGGCACTCTCTGGCAGCCAAGGGGTGAAGCCTCGCTAGGACGATCCGTCCAGCCGACTAGCCCATCTCCACCTTGCCTGACCCAGCGATCTCGGTGACGAACGGGGAGGGGTGGGCGGCGCTGATGACGAGGTAGTCCTCGGGACGGGTGAGGCCCACGTACATCAACTTGCGCTCATCCTGCTCAGTGGTATCACCGAACTGCTTGGGCAACAGGTCGGCCCACATCAGGATCACCGCCTTGTATTGCAGCCCCTTGGCGGAATGGATGGTCTGGATCTTGATCGCCGGCTCGGCGATGCGGCGGCGCTGCGAAGGGTCGCGGTTGATCCAGACGGCCGGGGCGAGTTGCTCCAGCCCCTGCACCAACCGTTCGATGAGATATTTTTCATGCTTTGCGGCATAGGGATAGAAGATGGCGATCTGGCGAGGCGCAAGCGGCTCGATCGGTTGGCCGAACCACTGGCCATCGAGCAGACCTTTGACCACCCCCATCACCCGCTCCTGTTCCTCCAGGCGCGAGGACGCTTGCAGCAGGCGCGGGCGGTGGCCGCCGAGGCGACGGCATCTGGCCGGATCGACCTGCAGGGCGATCAGGCTTTCTTCGCCCTCCTCATCGGCGGTGCGGCTGGCGAAGGCAGCCGCGAGGTCCACGATCTCCTTCGAGTTTCGGTAATTGATGTGCAGGTCGAAGTGCTTGGAGATGGTGCGCCCGCGGGCGTTGATCCCGAGCTGTCGCCAGATGATCTTCTTGTCGCCGTAGAGCCCTTGGCTGCCGTCGCCGACGATGATCAGATCACCGTCGTCGGGGTCGTCGATCGCCTCCAGCAGGCACTTGAACCAACTGATCTCGAAATCCTGCGCCTCGTCGACCAGGATGCTATTGAAGAAACGGCTGTGCGGCGCGCCCGATTCGAGCGCGGCCAACAGGCGATGGCCGAGCGATTGGTTGTCCTCTCCCGAGCGTCGCGCCACGCCGTTGGCCTTAGCCCAGCCGTCGAAGTGCAGCACGGTGACGTTCGGGCAGTCCCTCGATGCGTGCTGCAAGTAGGTTGCGAGCGAGACGTTGTAACAGAGGAAGAGGACACGTCGGTCCGGCTGTTGGCCAGCAATCATTCGCGCCTTGGCTATCAGCAGCACCGTTTTGCCGGAACCGGCTACGCCGTAGATGATGCGGTGACCGCCGCCGATGCTGCGGGCGTTACTCTCCTGGCGCGCGTCCAGGACCTTCAGATCGACCACCGACTCGTCGTCGGCCCGAATGTCCTTTTCCTCGGCTAGTTGCTCGGTCGGGGCACGAATCACCACCTCCGGGTGGATCGCCGCCCGCAGCACGTCGATCTGCTCCTCGCGCAGCGGCTCGATGGTCCAAAAGGGGTCGAAGAAGGCCTTCAGCTCGGCCTCGAGCTCAGCGCCTGCGAGCGGCTTCTCCTCCCAGCTCAACAACCGATCCCGCGTCACCACCTTGCTGGCCGAAAAGAGTGCCGTCATGTCGCCTCCGGCCGTGCGGGTAAGCTGCTCGGCGGCGATGTTGGCAAGCACGGCGAAATGGCCGAACGGAAACGCAAACCGGTTCTGGTGTGGGCCAGGACCATTGAGCAGGCGCTGACCGCCCGGCAGCTTACGCAGCCGATCCATCAGGTCGTACATGTACTCGCGGGCCTGGCGCACCGGGTGGCGCTGCTCGATCGGACCGCGCACATCCTTGATCGTCACGGACTCCTGATTGCCGCCGAGCAGATCGTTCGGTCGCCACCCTTTGACCTCGATGATCAGCACACCCAGGTCGGGGCAAAGCACGATGAAATCGGGGTAGCGGTTCTCGATGATCGGTTCGTAATAGACCAGACACTGGTCCGGGAGGCCTTGCAGAATCGCAAACAGGCGCTTTTCGCCCTGAGAGGCACGGCTCGGACAACGGTCGGGGATCATGATGGCCATGAGCTTGTCCTTGTCGGCGAATCGGCATTGGGTCAGGCCGGAATAGGATAGCCGGCCTTGGCGCGGGCGTGCATCGCGCGATTGGCCATGCTAGCGGGTCGCTCGGGTAGTGTAAGGGAGATGGCTGAGCCTTGCGCCGATCGACCTGTTCTTCAGCGCACCACTGGCCCGGCAACCAGGATCGGGCCACAAGGACTGATCAGGACGACAATCCACTCAGAGAAGCTAGCCGTGCTCAGATGCGTATACCTTCCGGGCTCCGCGTTCGATCCTCTCAGTTAAGTGTTTGCCTCCACCGCGAGCGCCAAGCGATCCCAGCCGAGGACGCGCACACCTTGCCGCCCCTGCTCGCCTTGCCCGCCGTAGATCAGGGTGGGCTGGTGAGCCAGATCGCCGGCCAGTGTGGTCCAGCGTTCCAGGCCGGTAAAGAAGTCCCGGTTGAGCGTCTGCCCCGACTTGATCTCGACCGGCATCAAGCCCCGGCCCGTCTCGATGAGAAGATCGATTTCGTGACCATTGCTGTCGCGCCAGAAAAAGAACCAAGGCGGCTCGCCGACGTTCAAGAAGCCCTTGCGCAGTTCGCTGATGACGAAGGTCTCGAAGAT
>NZ_JBDKXB010000046.1:0-14568 GCF_041197575.1 Thioalkalicoccus limnaeus
GCTGGCCGACGACCCCTCGTTGAACGTGCGCCTGTCGCCCGATGCCCTCGGCCTGGAGCCCGATCAGGCGGTGCGTCAGCCGCAGCGCATCGTCGTCGACAGCCGCCTGCGTATACGGCCGTCGGCGCGGCTGCTGCGCCTACCTGGCACGACCTGGGTCGCCTGCGTCGAGGCCGATCCGGCGCGGCGTGCCGCGCTCGAGGCCGCCGGGGCCGAGATCCTGATCGCACCAGCGACCAGCGACGGCCAGGTCGACCTCGGTTGGCTGTGGGCCGAACTGGCCCGGCGCGAGGTCAATGAACTGCTGATCGAGTCCGGGCCGACGCTCGCCGGCGTCGCCCTTCGGGCCGGGCTGGTCGACGAGATCATCCTGTATCTCGCACCGCACCTGATGGGCGATGCCGCCCGTGGTCTGTTCCGGTTGCCCGGCCTCGCGCGCATGGCCGAGCGAATCCCGCTCGCCTTCACCGATATCCGCCAAGTCGGACCAGACCTGCGCCTGACGCTGCGCCCGCGGGCCTCGCGGTCGGGCCGTTCGTCACCGGTGACGGATCACGACGCCCAGTAGATCGGTTCAGCAACAACCGGCGCATGCGATCGGATCCGGGAGACGGGATTGCGCCCGTCACCGCTCCCGCACCACAGGACCTGCGGCTTTTCGCATCCAGCGGTCGTGAGCCCAGCGCGCTCATCACTCGTAGTCGGGTTAGCGCAGCGTAACCCGACATCTCGGCATCCGTAGGTCGGGTTAGCGCAGCGTAACCCGACATCGGCAGCCGAGTGGAGCGAGCGATACCGCTTGTCTTTAGAATCGTTCCCGAGGCGGTCGCGCGCTCGGGCGGCGAGCGCCCGAGTCGATCAGGCAAAATTACCGATCAGGAAGAGGGTCGCATAGACCGCGACGAGCGGGGCCATCAACACCAGAACCACATAGGTCAAGGTGCGCGTGTTGGGCCGCAGCAGGCCGGGGATCGCGAACAAGAGCGCGCCGAGCGTGACGCCCACGCCGGAGAAGAACAGCATCCGCACACATTCGGTCTGGCAGGTGCGGTCCTCGAAAGGTCCCGAGATCAGGTGCGCCCCGGTCATCACGGTCAAGACCCAGGCGGTAATCGTGAGCAGCAAACCAAGCAGCGGGAGCGCTATCACAGCCATCGACCTCCATCTTCCACAAGCCTGAAACCCGAGGGATCCCGGAACCCCGCCGAAGTGAACACGTTGAACAGCTGCATGTCAAATCGTCGTTTTAGGACACTCAATGCGCGGCAGGCGCCTATCGGCACCTGGTTCGGCGGCTCTCGACTCCGACGAACGCTCTGGAGCCGCCCGCGCATCGTGACGTCACGCGAATCCCGCGCCAGGACCGATCTGGCGACCGAGCATCCCGAAGTGCCGTCGGTCGATGTCCCCGGTCGTCCCGACTTCAACACCCGGATTCCGACGCACGAGTCGATCCAACGGCGATGAACCGGGCCGAGCGCATCTTCCGCCTGCATGCCCTGCTTCAGGCAGGGTCCCATTCGCTCGCTCGGTTGCAGGCCGAGCTCGAGGTGTCGCGGGCCACAACGGTGCGCGACCTAGGCTACATGAAGGACTTCATGGGCGCACCGATCCAGTATGACCGGGCCGCTAACGGCTACCGCTACCAGCCGGATGCGGCGCGTTTCGAACTCCCGGGGCTGTGGTTGAACGAGAGCGAGCTGTACGCCCTGCTCGCGAGTACCCACCTGTTCGAGTCGGTGCAACCTGGTTTGCTGACGCCTTACATCGGCCCCTTGCGCGGCCGTATCCGTACCCTGCTCGGTCAGAGCGGTCACAGCGCTGCGACGGTCGCCGAATGCATCCGCCTGCAGCCCTTTGCGCCCCGCCACACCCACCCCGAACGCTTCGGCATCTGCGCTGGTGCCGTGCTCGAAGGGCGTCGGCTGCGAATCCGGTATCACGGCCGCGAGCGCGACCGGCCCAGCGAGCGGGTCGTCCACCCGCAGCGGCTACTGCGTTATCGCGACAACTGGTACCTGGCCGCGCTCTGCGAGATGGCCGCCGCGCTGCGACTCTTCTCGCTCGATCGGATCCGCCACGCCAAGGCCCTCTCCGAGCCCGCTGAGCGCATCGACCCGCGCGAACTCGATCGAGCCCTCGGCGCGAGCTTCGGCATCTTCTCGGGCAGCGCGACCGACTGGGCCGTCCTGCGCTTCGGCCCCGAGGCATCGCGCTGGGTTGCCGACGAGGCCTGGCATCCGGATCAGATCGGCCAATGGGTCGACGATCGCTATCAGCTCCAGGTCCCGTACTCCGACCCTCGCGAACTCCTGATGGATATCCTCAAGTACGGACCAGAGGTCGAAGTGATCGCCCCGCCCGACCTGCGTGCCATCGTGGCCGAGCGGTTGGACTCGGCCGTCGCTCTGTACCGGCAAGCAGGGGAACCATCGGAATGACCGGCGCGCGCTGGCGGGTGCCTCGATCATCGAGGATCCCGCCAACGGCTGCCTCGCGCTGCCCAATGCGAGGCCCGTCACATCTCGTGCGCGGCAGGCTCACTCTGTGAGCCACTGCCTGTGGTAACGTCGATCGCGTTCGTCGATATCAGGCTGCCGATCCGAACGTGGAGCTCCACGCCCTCGAAACCTTTCGGACCACGAACACTCCGTGACCGCAGCACCAACCTGTGAACAGCCTCGACCAGTGAGTCACCATGTGTGGTAGAAGACGTCGCAGAATGGAGCAAGCAACGGCACTCTCTGTGCCAAGGAGACGCGATGAAGGACGATTGCTACTACGCACATAGCGCCAATCATGCCGGGATTTGGCATGCCCTTGGTGATCACTTGACATCGGTCGGTGAGCTGGCTCGAACCTTTGCCGGTTTTGCCCCTTGGCGGGAGGAGGCCCGTCTCGCTGGAGAGCAGCATGATCTCGGCAAGTATGCGCTTCGTTTCCAGGCACGTCTGCGGGGCCAGGATGCGGGTCTGGATCATTGGTCGATAGGCGCCTGGTTGGCACTGACCCAACATCAAGCCGTCGCCGCCGCGTTGGCGATTCAAGGTCATCACATCGGTCTCCAGCGTGCTGATCGGCGCTCTCTGTCGGGACTGGAACCGGGTCGACTGGCTAGTCAGCACCCACTCGGACTGGCGCTGTCTGAACTCGACCCGCTGCGGTTGCTGGAACGTGCGCACGGGGACGGCCTTGAGTTCCAAACGCCGCAGACTAAGGCCGTGCTGAGTTGGGCCAAGCCTATCGCCGCTATGCTCGACGTCCGGCTGCTCTTCTCTTGCCTGGTCGATGCCGACTTCCTCGACACCGAGGCGCACTTCGAGGGCGACGCTACCGGCAAGCGGTTTCGCCGAGCGGGTCCAAACCTGGACGCTGGAGCCGCCCTACGCGCGCTCGACCGCTACATGTACAGTGGCATCCGTTCCGGGCGCCCTATGCAATCGGCTGTGCGCGAGGCCCGCGAGACCTTGTGGCAGGCATGCACTGAGGCCGCGCTGGCGCCAACAGGTTGCTTCACACTCACCGCGCCAACCGGCTCTGGCAAGACCCTCGCCATGCTCAAGCTGGCTCTGGAGCACGCGCGCAGCCATGGGCTCAAGCGCATTGTCCTGGCTGTGCCCTTCCTCACCATCATCGAGCAGTCGGCCCAAATCTATCGCGCCGTCTTCGCGGATTTCCCGGAGCACTTCGTCCTGGAGCATCACAGCCTGGCCGGTCTCGGTGCCGAAACGGCGCAGGGCGACGCCCAGCCGCCCCACGAGCGTGAGCGTCGCCTGCTCGCCGAGAACTGGGACGCACCCATCGTCATCACCACCAACGTGCAATTGCTCGAATCGCTCTTCTCCAATCGCCCGTCCGCTTGCCGCAAATTGCACAACCTGATGGAGTCGATCATCCTCTTCGACGAAGCGCAAAGCCTGCCCGCGCAACTGGCAGTGCCCACCCTGGCAGCCCTGTCGCATCTGGCGGCGGCCTACCGCTCCAGCGTCGTCTTCGCCACCGCGACTCAGCCCGCCTTCGATTCGCTGCACGAGGCGGTCAGCCAGTACGCCGCACACGGTTGGCAACCCGTCGAGGCGGTGCCGAATCATCGGGACCTGTTCACTGCCCTGAAGCGGGTCGATGTGATTTGGCCCGAGCCTGGCGGGAAGCGCACCTGGGACGATCTCGCGGAAGAGATCGAGGGCATCCCGCAAGCGCTAGTCGTCGTCAACCTCAAACGCCACGCCCTCGCGCTATCGGATGCCCTGCGCAATACGCCGGATGTCGTTCATCTCTCGACCAATCTCTGTCCTCTTCATCGTCGCGCCGTGCTGAGTCATGTCCGCGATCGGCTGGCGCGAGGGGAGCCCTGCCGCCTCATCTCCACCCAATGCGTCGAGGCCGGCGTCGACCTGGATTTCCCCCGCGTCTACCGCGCTTTCGCACCGCTGGAGGCGATCGCTCAGGCGGCGGGACGGTGTAACCGAGAGGGACGGCTGAGCGAGTCCGGCAAGGTCGAGGTGTTCGACGTCGAGGAGCCAGGCGATTGGCGTCGCCGCTTTCCGACCCACGCCTATTTCCAGGCGGCCGAGGTCACGCGCCGCATCCTTCTGGACCAGGGTGCGATCGACATCAATGATCCGGCCGCGTTCCGTAGCTACTATCGGCAGCTTCATGACCTGAGCCTGCCGGCCAATCAGAACCCAGTCTTCGATGAGGCGATCAAAGCACGTGACTTCCCGGAAATCGCCCGCCTTTACCGCCTCATCGACCAGGATGCTATCCAGGTTCTTGTTCCTTGGAGCGAACGGCTGGACGATTTCGAGATATTACGCGCCGAAGCCGAGGGGGACGGCATCGGCGGTGCCTGGATGCGCCGAGCCCAGGGTCTCGCCGTCAGTCTCTACAGACCCCGGGCGGATCACCCTGCCTGGGGTGTTCTGATCCCTGCCAAGCTTCGCCGCACAGGCAAGGCGGATCACCAACAGGATGAGTGGTTCATCCTCGAAGATTCACGCGGCGATCATTACGACGAGACGCTGGGACTGATCCTGCCACAGGCGGAACAGGTACTCATAGGCTGAGGGCGCTTTTCGATGGCGCCAGTGAACTGACGACCTTTCGCGGCCGCCTACCCGCACCAGAATCATCGATCGACAGGAGGAACCATGCCGAACGGCACGCACACACTGGAAGTCTGGGGCGACCTGGCCTGCTTCACCCGCCCGGAGATGAAGGTCGAGCGCTTCTCTTATCCCGTCATTACCCCATCTGCCGCGCGGGGCATCTTCGATGCCATCTACTGGGACGCGCGCCGCGAGGGCAACCAAGTGCGCCCCTACTTCCACTGGCAGATCGTGCGCATCGAGGTACTCGAGCCGCCACGCTACATCGGCTTACGGCGCAACGAGGTGAAGGATGTCGCGTCGGCTAGACGGATCCGAGATTATTTGGCAGGCAAACCCGGCTCCGATCCGCGAATATGGGCTGATGCCGGCGAGGATTTTTTCCTCAAACCTGGCGCCAAGAACGGCGATGCTACTAGGGGGCGCACCCAACGACAGACCATGGCGCTGAAACAAGTTCGCTATCGCCTCACCGCCCGGATCGTCCCCAAGTCCGCGTTCACCGCAGACGAGAGTTCCATGAATAGACAGTTCCAGCGTCGTGCACGCGCCGGCAAGTGCTTCCAGCAGCCCTATTTCGGCTGCCGCGAATTCCCCGCCTTCTTCGAATACGTGGAAGACCCGGAAACGATAACGCTCAAACCGATCGCTATCGACCGGCACCTGGGACTTATGCTCTATGACGTTTTCGACCTCGCTCGGGAGATCGTGAAGGATGACGAAAGACCTTTCATCAGTTTGTTCGACGCCACCCTACGGGGTGGCGTCATGGATGTTCCTCCCTTCGAAGATCCCTCCGTCAAGAAGCCCGGGGGTGTCTGAGCATGCTCAAGGAACTGGCTGACTATGCAGATGCTCACCTAACCAATCCCGAGCCCGGGTTCACATCCCGTCAGATCCGATGGTGTGCTGAACTGGCCGCCGATGGGCGCTTCCTGAACGTCCTGCCACTTGGCGATGGGAAACGGGGTCTGGAGTTTGGCCGCTGTCCCGATATGCACAGCATGAACGCTGGAGGACGGGCTCATTTCTTGATAGAGACCTGCCAGTACATTGCTTTGCTGGTCAAAGGCGGTGCAACCCCCGACGACAGAACACGGAAACGCCATGATTTTTACGTCCGCCTTCTCCGCCAGGCCGGTGAAGTCTTGCCGCTGTTAGCGCCGATTGCTGACCTTATGGCAGATCCTCACCGGATTGCCGATGTCCGCGCAGCCCTAATCGAGCACAAAGCTAAGCCAATAGACTGGATGACTTGGCGTATTGCTGGCCAGCATCCACACGAGTCCCAGGAAATACAGCGTTGGTGGATCGACTGGCGTAATGCCGACCAAGTAGGCGGCGTTTCCCCCGAGCCCGAATTGACTCCGCCCCATGAGGCGCCGTCCAAGGGCACAATGGTGTGTTTTTTGACTGGCAAGCCTATCGTCCCTCTCCAGGCGCATCCCAAAATCATTGGTTTGCCTGGACCCGATGGGAAGCCCAACTCCTTCGGCGATGCGATGGCAGGCTTCGACAAACCCGCCTTCGTTTCTTTTGGATTGGACAAGTCCGCAAATGCTGCGATGGGGAGAAAGGACGTCCAGCGGTATGTCGATGGACTCAACGACCTTATCCGCAATCACAGCCTCAAGTTGGCGAATGCCGTAGTTGCCCATTGGTACAAAGACAGTATCCTGCTCGAAGACGATCCGCTCGCTTTCCTGATGGGCATGGAGAGCGAACAGCAGACTGAAGCCGCCGCCCTTGCGGCAGTCCGCCGCTTGCTGGATTCCATCCGTTCTGGTGAGCGTGCGGACTTGGGTGAAAACCGCTTTTACGCCGTAACCCTGTCTGGTGCTTCAGGTCGGGTCATGGTGCGCGACTGGATGGATGGCCGCTTTGAAGAACTGGCGGGGCACATCACAGCATGGTTCTCAGATGTTGCCATCATCGCTCAGGACGGACTTCGAGAGGCTCGAGCACCGAAGTTTTTCGAGGTCGAGTTGGCGCTAGTGCGAAATGATCGTTCTAAGTCGATCTCCAAGAATCTTGAAAAATTATCTGGCTCTATGGCGACAACGCTCTGGCGCGTAGCGGCTCAGGGGCTTCCGGTGCCCCAACCTCTGATGGCTCTGGCGCTCGCGCAATTCCGAGCCGAGCGGTTCGCGCCAGACGACCGGAAGCGCGAGGTATTCAATCATGCTCGAATGGGTTTGCTGCGGGCCTATTTTGTGAGACGCACATCAGGAGGTGACGCCACCGTGACCGCTTATCTCAACCCTGACCATCCGGCGCCTGCCTATCACTGCGGGCGACTGCTTGCCGTATTCGCCAATCTACAACGGGCCGCGCTCGGTGATGTCGGTGCCGGCGTCGTCCAACGCTATTACGCAGCAGCCAGTCAGACGCCCGGTTTGATCCTTGGTCGGCTAGCCGCCAATGCTCGCAATCACTTGGGTAAGCTCGAACCGGGGTTGGCGTGGTGGTATGAGGAACGCGTCGCCGAGGTCATGAGTCGTCTGGGCGATGCCGCCCCGCGTATCCTCGATCTTGAAGGCCAGGGTCTTTTCGCCCTGGGCTACTACCAGCAGCTCGCTGCCTTGCGGGCTGGACGCAAGACTGAGTGCAACGACGTCACATCCGCTGCGGACACCGCACCATCTCAAGGAGACTGAGCCATGACCCCGATCCAGAATCGCTATGAATTCCTTTACCTCTTCGACTGCGAGAACGGAAATCCCAACGGTGATCCGGATGCCGGCAACAGCCCCCGCCTTGACCCCGAGGACATGCATGGCCTCGTCTCGGATGTCGCCATCAAACGGCGGGTGCGCAATTATATTCAGACTGCGTTCGGCAACGCTGCGCCCAATGCCGTCTTCGTCGAGCATGCGACAAATCTGAATACAAAGATTGCACTCGGGCACGAGCAAACCGGCGGTATGCCGCCTTTTGATGCACAGGCGAAAAAGTGGAAAACAACCAAAGGAAAGGCGAATGATGCACGGGACTGGATGTGCAAGACCTTTTTCGATGTTCGCACCTTCGGTGCTGTGATGTCGACCGGCCCCAACGCGGGGCAGGTTCGGGGACCGGTACAGATCGCCTTCTCGCGCTCGGTTGATCCAATCCTGCCAATCGACGCATCGATTACACGAATGGCTGTCGCGGACAACGACATCAAGGGTGCGAGTATCGGATCCGCGGATTTTCGCGCCTGGGAGGATCGTCAGCCTGAAGATGAATTACGCACCATGGGCCGCAAGGCATTGATCCCCTACGGTCTCTATGCCTGTAAGGGTTTCATCTCCGCCCATCTGGCCCAGGGCACCGGCTTCTCAGAGGAAGACCTTGCCCATCTCTGGGACGCTTTGCTCGGCATGTGGGACCACGATCGCTCGGCCTCCAAGGGTGTCATGGCCTGCCGCGGTCTTTATGTCTTCAAGCATGTCGGGACCGATAGTGATGCCAACCAAAGGGTGCGGCAAGCCATGCTCGGCTGCGCACCGGCTCACCGGATGCTGGACTTTTCCCAGCCAAGCCGTCTGCAGCCGGGTGCAATCATCGAGATCAGCCATCGGGCAGGCTTGCAAGGCTCACCGCGGACCTTCGCGGATTACGTGGTCAAGGTGCATCCGGAGCGTGTGCCTGCCGGAGTGGAGTTGTTGGCCGAGGGGAGGACCGCCGCGGCAACCCCGGCTTGAGGGCGCGACAATTCCCAGGCGTCAGGAGATCCGCACTTCGATCTTGCGTCCCAGAACACGCGCGGCCGCTTCGATCTGATCGAAGCGCGAGGCGTGCTTGAGATCGAACAGCCGATCCACCTGCGGCAGGTGCCAGCCCAGGCGTCGTGCCAGCTCGGCCTTGCGGATGCCCTGCTCGGTCATGGCCTGGTAGACACCAAGCTTGGCGCATTCCAGGGCCGAGGGGCACACCGTCGGACGGCCGTCCGCGGCCGAGGGGGAGGGCAGCGGACGGCGCGCCTCGACATAGAGCGAGAGTGCGGTTTCCAGCGCGTCGACGGCGCAGAGAAGTGCTTCGTCTTCGTCCTCGCCTTGCGTGATGGCCTCGGGAACGTCGGCGAAAGTCACGACAAAGCCGCCCTCGGGCTGGGCTTCGAGAATGACGGGGTAATCGAACATGGCTCAGTTTCCTTTCAATCCGAGTTGCTTCTTGATGGCTTCGACCGTGCCGGTCTTGAGCTCGGCGTGGTGCATCGGCATCACGGACTGGCGACCGTTCAGGAAGACCTTCAGGTGCGATCCTTTCCCGGCCTGAAAGGTCGCGCCCTGTTTGGCCAGCCAGCGTTTGAATTCATTCGAGTTCATGGGCAAAGATCTAAACACTTCTGTTGTGTTTGTCAATCGCCACGTCCCATCCAGCGAGGACGCCGTGACCGTCGAGCCCGTCAATGTCTCCGCGCTGAACCAGTACGCCTACTGCCCCCGGCGATGCGGCTTGATCTATCTGGAAGGCGAGTTCGACCAGAACATCCACACCGCACGGGGGAACGCGGAGCACGAGCGCGTGGACCGGGCCGCGCATGTGGCGGGTAAGGACGGCGCGCGTGTGGACTATGCCTTGCCCGTCTGGAGTGACACCCTTGGACTCATCGGCAAGTGCGATGTCGTCGAGCACTGGCCGGACGGCAGTGTGTATCCCGTCGAATACAAACACGGGCTGAGACGCAAGTGGCTCAATGACGATCTGCAACTGACTGCCCAAGCCATCTGCTTGGAAGAGATGTTCGGCCAACCAGTGCCGGCGGGGGCCATCTATCACGCCGCCAGCCGCCGGCGCCGCGAGGTGGTCTTCACACCTGAGCTGCGGACTCTGGTGGCGCAGACGCTCGAATCCATCCGCACCATGCTGGTGTCAGGAAGGCTGCCCTCGCCGGTGAGCGATCAGCGGTGCCGCGAGTGCTCGCTCAAGGATCTCTGCCAGCCGGCTGCGATCGACGCGCGAGCGCTTCAGCGCCGGCTGCGCGAGGACTTGTTCGATCCGCTTGACCCCACGGATTAGCCGCCCATGCAAAACGTCCAGAACACGCTCTATGTCATGACGCCGAACGCCTACGCGCATCTGGATAACACTACTGTTCGCATCGAGGTGGAACGCGAGACCAAGCTGCGGGTGCCGCTGCACCACCTATCGGCCCTGGTCTGCTTCGGTAATGTCCTGGTCTCGCCGGCACTCATGCACCGGCTGGCGGACGAGGGCAAGTCGTTGGTGCTGCTGGACAGATCCGGCCGTTTCAAGGCCCGTTTAGAGGGGCCGGTTTCCGGCAACATCTTGTTGCGGCAGGCACAGTTCAAGGCGGCAGGCGACAGGGCCGCCACCCTCGAGACCGCCCGCGCCCTGGTCGCCGGCAAGCTGCGCAACAGTCGCTCCGTCCTCCTGCGGGGTGCGCGAGAGACAACGGACGCTGACGAGTCCGCAAGCTTGAGCCGTGCCGCGGAAGCCCTGGCGGCCTCTCTGCGTGCGGCACGGGACGCGGCCGATCTGGAGGTCCTTCGCGGCGTTGAGGGCGAGGCGGCGCGCGGCTACTTCGCCGCGCTCAATCTCATCGTCAAACCCCAGGTACGCGATTGTTTCGCTCTTGACGGTCGCACCCGACGGCCCCCGCGAGACCGTTTCAACGCGCTGATCTCGTTTCTCTATTCGATGCTGATGAATGATTGCCGGTCCGCAGCTGAATCTGTCGGGCTCGATCCTCAGCTCGGCTTTCTCCATGCCGTGCGTCCCGGCCGCGCCGCGCTGGCTCTCGATCTTCAAGAGGAGTTCCGCTCCGTGTTGGCCGACCGACTGGCCCTGACGCTCATCAATCGCGGTCAGCTCAGTGCCCGCGATTTCGACGAACGCGAAGGCGGCGCCGTGATGCTCAACGATCGAGGGCGGCGAGCGGTCGTCGCCGCCTGGCAAGAACGCAAGCAGGAGACCGTGACTCACGCCCTGCTGGACACCAAAGTACCTTTGGGGTTGCTGCCGTTCATCCAGGCTCGCATCCTCGCCCGGACGCTCCGTGGCGATATGGACTGCTACCTTCCCTACCTTGCAAAATAAACGAGGGTTTCACCATGCTGATCATCGCGACGTACGATGTCTCGACCGAAAGCTCGGCTGGCCGCCGCCGGCTGCGCCGCGTGGCCAAGGTCTGCGAGCGTGTTGGTCAACGGGTTCAGAAATCCGTTTTCGAGTGCCAGGTCAACCAGATGCAGTATGAAGAGCTCGAACGAGCCTTGCTGGCAGAGATCGATTTGCAGCAAGACAATCTTCGTTTCTATCGCCTCACCGAACCACATGATCTCAGGGTCAAGCAATATGGCACTTTTCGTTCCATTGACTTTGAAGGCCCCCTCGTTGTCTGAAGCGCGAACCTTAAGCGATGGCTGAAGCCGGTGAGGTTCGCGCATCATTTAAGTCCCTGTTGTCCATAGTCTTGTGCGCGGGGTTTCACCCGCCAACCCTTCGGCTAGTTGCCCCTTTAGACCGGATCGCGCAATCTGGCCACTCTCCGCCACGAAATCAAACGATTGCCATGGCGGAGCATCACCCGGCCGAATGGCCGGGTGCGGATTGAAACCCGCTCCTCCCGCATTGCCCATCATCCAGCCAGCGCATCACCCGGCCGAATGGCCGGGTGCGGATTGAAACCCATCGCACCTCGGCCGCGCACAGCTCGCCGGTCAGCATCACCCGGCCGAATGGCCGGGTGCGGATTGAAACGCCTTCACCGGCGCGGTCCGGGTCGTAAACCCAGGCATCACCCGGCCGAATGGCCGGGTGCGGATTGAAACCAGCGGGCGGATGTGGGGGAAGCTCGGCGACTGGGCATCACCCGGCCGAATGGCCGGGTGCGGATTGAAACCGCATCGAGACCACGTACGGCCAAGTCGGCTATCGCATCACCCGGCCGAATGGCCGGGTGCGGATTGAAACCACCATTTCCCAAGGGTCCGCCGATAGGACTATCGCATCACCCGGCCGAATGGCCGGGTGCGGATTGAAACATTGGCGCAGGGATGCGCTTCTCCCCACAATCGTCGCATCACCCGGCCGAATGGCCGGGTGCGGATTGAAACGTGCTGCTGGCGTTCCTGGTGATCTTCACCATTCGCATCACCCGGCCGAATGGCCGGGTGCGGATTGAAACGATGTGGAATTGGAATTACCGGATCTGGACGATATCGCATCACCCGGCCGAATGGCCGGGTGCGGATTGAAACCCGTGTGCGCCGCGAAGGTCGCCGAGCGTAGACGCGCATCACCCGGCCGAATGGCCGGGTGCGGATTGAAACAGCCCGTGATGCGCCGACCATACGACGCCCCCTTGCATCACCCGGCCGAATGGCCGGGTGCGGATTGAAACATGCGCCACCTGATCTACACGTACGTCGACGCCGTGCATCACCCGGCCGAATGGCCGGGTGCGGATTGAAACTCGCGCCTCGAGGCCGCCCTCGGCGACTCGGCGCGGGCATCACCCGGCCGAATGGCCGGGTGCGGATTGAAACCGCGATGCCAACGCGCGCGATGTGTTCGGCGAGCGCATCACCCGGCCGAATGGCCGGGTGCGGATTGAAACGAACGTCTGGCGTTGGAAAAAGCGGAGATGAGCTGCATCACCCGGCCGAATGGCCGGGTGCGGATTGAAACATCCTGGCCCAAACGCATACAGAGGAAGCCTGGTGCATCACCCGGCCGAATGGCCGGGTGCGGATTGAAACACTCAGATCCAGCCGCACGATCCAGCGCTGGAAATGCATCACCCGGCCGAATGCCCGGGTGCGGATTGAAACCTATCGCCGGTTTCGACCGCCTCATCAAGAAAATGTGGAATTACGATCACACTTTACCAAATACACCAATTATGTCGGTCGATGGCCATTGACATTAAGCTTACGAGTTAAACCGGGACACACTATGTTAGAGTCGTCCAACACGGTGCTCCAGCCGAAGCCGGTTTCGCTCTCGCTCAACCGCCTCGGCTGAGCGTGGCGATGGGCAAATAATGGCGATTGACAGGATGTAGCCGCGGGGCTACGCTTGGTGGCACAATGGAGGTTCGCAAAACGGAAGTCTATGTCAAGTGGCTCGATGGGTTGCGCGATATTCGTGCTCGTGCCCGAGTTTTGGCGAGAGTCGAGCGCACGCTTGGCAGAAGGGAATCCTGGAGACGCCGAGCCAGTAGGTGAAGGGGTCTCTGAGTTGCGTATCGACGATGGCCCCGGTTAACGGGTGTACTACAAACAGCAAGGGCGTGAGTTGGTGATCTTGTTGGCTGGCGGTGACAAAAGCAGCCAGTCAAGAGATATTAAGGCCGCGCTACGTCTCGCCCGCAATCTGTAGGATTACCCATGAAAAAGACAGTTACGACCCGCTACGATGTTGCTGAGCATCTCCGTACGCCTGAAGAAATGGCAGCATATCTGGAAGCCTGCATGGAAGAGGCAGAAGGTGACGCAGCTTTTATTGCGAAGGCCCTTGGTGATATTGCCCGTGCAAGAGGCATGTCGCAGGTGGCACGTGATGCTGGTGTGTCACGTGAAAGCCTATACAAGGCGCTTTCGGGCGAACGGACTCCGGGGTTTGACACAATCCTTAAGGTCATGACAGCACTAGGTCTGAAGCTGCATGCGGAAGCTGTGCATATTCCAAATCACGCCGAACAAGGCGCTCCAACCGACGCTCGTACCTCGCGCGGTTGAGCGTTGGCGTTATGTGATTGACGCGCGTAACGTATCAGGTTACGCTGGTGCCCATGATTCGGAGCTTCAAGCATAAGGGCCTAAAGCGCTTCTTTGAAACCGGAAAGACTTCGGGAATCCAGGCTCAGCACGCGAAGAGGCTCCGTCTTATACTCGGCCGCCTGCATGCTGCCCGCCAGCCGAAGGATATGAACCTTCCAGGACTTCAGCTTCACGAGTTGAAAGGAAATCGATCCGGAACTTGGGCAGTTGATGTTAGTGGAAATTGGCGACTTACCTTTCGGTTTGAGGGGGAGGACGCCGAGGTCGTGGACTATGAAGATTATCATTGAGGTGCCCTATGCTCATGCACAATCCGCCACATCCGGGTGAAGTCATTCGTGAGCTTTGCCTCGAGCCACTAGATCTATCAGTCACTGAGGCTGCGAAGGCCCTGGGTGTCAGCCGAAAGACGTTGAGCGCCATCCTCAACGGACGAGCTGGAATTAGTCCCGAAATGGCTGTTCGCTTGTCGATTGCTTTCGATACATCGTCAGAGAGTTGGCTAAATCAACAAACCCAGTATGATCTTTGGAATGCTGAGCAGCACCGTAAAGAGCTGCAGGTGAAGCGTCTTGTTGCGGCCTAGCCAACGGCTATCAAATAACAACCGGTTCAACTCGAATTACGGCGACAGTTTACGAGATTCACCAATTACGGGCGCGGTGGACGCCACTCGATAGGGAGGGATAGTGTAAATCCGGCGAGATGACAGCCGTACCACGACACTA
>NZ_JBDKXB010000047.1:0-13663 GCF_041197575.1 Thioalkalicoccus limnaeus
CCCCGGCCCGGTGCGGTGGCACGGCGCTCCTGGGCTTCGGCTATCGTTCTGGAAGGCTTGTGACAGATGCACAGACACCAATGGCGATAAACTCACGCCAAAACGCCCGCCATCACGGGTGGACAAATCGTAGCGAAGCGGAGGTTTGGACATCAGGTGCATGTGGGCTTTCCGCGGACAACATGCCCGTTGTCCCTGCAACCCCCTCTCGAACACACCCGTACCGGGAGACCGCCCGGCAACGGAGCCTTCGCAGAAGACATGGAAACCGTTACGGGGCAGTCGCCGGCGCCGGCACGCTCCGAGCATAAGGCTCGTCAAAAGTGAAACAGGTATCCTGTCCCCGCATACGCCGAAGGTTGCCGTGGTCCGACACCATCGCATCCGCCACTCAGCCCACAGTCCTCATCCCCGGCATGTGGGCCGTCTCCCCCTGTTGCTGCGCCAGTGCCCTGCGCAGCGTGCCGAAGCGCCGGCGGTACTGCGCCGGCGTGATGCCGACCTTGCGCCTGAACAGCCGCCCGAAGAAGCTCGCGTCCTCGTAGCCCACCTCATTGGCCACGGCCTCCACGGCCATGTCCGTCGTCTCCAGCAGCTGCTTGGATTCCTCCAGGCGCATCGTATGCACGTACTCCAGCGGTGACATGCCGGTGGCCCGCGCGAAACGCCGCTTGAACGAGCGCTCGGACAACCCGCTCCTGCGCACCATCTCGGCCACGGGGGTGTCCAGATCGTAGTGCTGCGCGATCCACTCCTGACAATCGGTAATGACGGCATCCCCGGCCTGGCGGTGACGGGCAAGCGCCGCGAAGGGCTGCTGGCCGACGTGGTGCCAGTCCACAAGATGCAGCCGTGCCACGTGCATCGCCTCCTCGACGCCGAAAAAGCGTGCGATCAGGAACAGCGCCAGGTCCTGCCAAGCGGTGCCGCCGCCGCCAAGAATGATCTGCCCCTCGCCCGCGATCACCAACGCCCGGTTGGGATGCAAGCGCACGGCCGGACAGCGCGCCGCCATGGCGTCGCTGTAGGCCCAGTGCACCGTGGCATCCTGACCGTCGAGGAGACCGGTCTCGGCGAGGATCATCGACCCGGTACAGGAGGTGGCGAGAAGCGTTCCCTCGGCGTAGCGCTCCCGCAGCCAGGCCACTTCGAGCGGGTAGCGGCCGGCGATGTCCTCGCCCGGCGCGATCATCAGGCCCGGCACCACCACCACGTCCACGTGCGGGCAGTCGGCCAGCGAATGCCCCGGCGCAATGGTCAGCCCGCTTCGGCTGCGGATGGGCCGTGCGTCCGCGGAGACGATCAAAGGGCGAATCAGTGGCTCGCCCGAAACACCGTTGATGAGCAGATCCCAATCCCGCCGGGTCGAGCCCAACATGTCGTACATGCCGTAGAGCGTGGAGGCCATGGACTCCGGAACCGCCAGCAGGGCTACTGTGAGCCCCTCATGTGGATTCGTCATGGCCGATCCGTCCGTTTTCTGCCCTGAATGACTTTAGTGTAGACCAGTCCCGGTGGTTAACGTGTGCCCAACATGGCCCCCAAAAGGGCCATGGAACGTCAACCCACGGCACCGAAACGAGGGGCACGACCATGACCTACGCAATGCGGACGGAAACCCTGTTCGACGCCGGGTGCGTTTGGTCCGGGATCGTGAGTCCTGAGCGCCGGGCCGTTACCTGCCGCGTTATGCGGTTGATTGATCAGGAGGACAGGACCATGAAAACCCCATTTGCGCTTCTTCCGCTGGCAGTTCTGCTCATGGCCGCAATGCCGGTCAAGGCCGACGCGCCGGCGCCGGCCACCTTGAATGCTTCGGATGACCAGTGCTTTCACGGCCCCGATCTGGTCGACTGCGCCGTCAAACCGGACATGGATCAGGCAAGGGCCAACGATCAGTGCTGGCATGAATCGAATCTTGTCGATTGCGCAATCACCCCCGACACGGTGACCGCGCGCGCGACAGGTGGAACAACGAGTCCGCGGTGACCGTCACTCCCGGGGTCCCGCGGGCGGGGATCAGCACCCGCGAGACCCCTCGGAGTTGATGCGAGCCGGGAGATCAGCAGTGAAAGCAAGATCAGCAGGAGTGAGCTGGTTGATTCATTTTCCGATGGACCGTCGTGAACAATGCCATGAGGGTCACGACCATGACACGATACATACCGGCAATTGCAATACTCACACTCGGCGCCTTTCTGGCTTCCGCGTGAGCCGAGCCGGTGCCCGGCGATGACGACAAGGCCAGGAACTGGCAGATCAGCCGCCTGCTCAGCCCGAGCGAGAACCAGTTGAGGCTGGAGCGACAAGGACGGGTCTACATCTATGACGGACGCGAGCGAGGACACCCAATTTCTTCAGTGTCACCTCGCCATCATCCTGTTCGCAACACGTGGTCAGCCCGGCACCTGATAAAGCCGCTGGGCCTGACCCAACCCCTTGAGAAACCGCCGCCCGAGACGCTCGGGCGCCTCGCGGAGTCGATCGACGTGCCCAAGCGCCGCCACGTGGTGGCCCCGTCCACCCCGCCTGATATGACAAAGGTAGTGCTCGGGGCTGAGATTGAGCCGCGCAAGAATCGGCGGAAGGTGTCCCGGAATGGCGCCACGCTTGTCCTCCCGGATCGCCCGCCCGGCCCAGTCCACCAGCTGCAGGTAGTCTTCGAAGGTGAAGGAAATGTGGTTGGGGTGATCCCCGGCGGACGTGCCGTCGAGACCCATCAGGTGCGGCCCTTGTGATGCGTGCCTGTCAGGTGGGTGGTTCCCGCCTGATCCGGCGTACTCGGCGATACGCTGCCGGATGGAGGTGAAGTCGGATGCTTCCGGGGTTTGGGCCACACCTGCACGCACCGGATTGAGATCCACATAGCTCATGCAGGTCAGCACGGCGGCCTCGTCCAGAAGGGCCTGGCTCTTGAACCGGCCCTCCCAGAAACGCCCCTTGCAGCCGTCTTCCTCGTTGGCCCGGCGGGCCAGATGCTCGTTGAGGCTTCGCATGAACCAGGACAGGTCACACAGGCGCTCGCGCCACCCGGCGATCAGGGCCCGGGCCTGCTCGGCCTCGGCGGTCGTGACCGTCTCGTCGGCCCGGTAGCGGGCGACCAGCACGGGCAGTGAGAACAGGCGCGCCCAGCGATCCATGATGTCTTGTTCCGACCATGCCAGTGCCTGCTCTCGGTCCAGGCGCACCACCAGGTGGTAGTGGTTGGACATCACCGCGTAGGCGCAGATATCGACCGCAAAGACCGCGGCCAGCGTTTCCAAGCGCTCCAGCACCCAGCCCTTGCGGTCCTCGTAGCTCTTTCCCGAGAACGAATCCTGTCCGCACAGATAGGCCCGGCGCACGCAGCGCGCGATGCAGTGGTAGTAGGGGTAGTTTCCGGATGAACGAGTTCCCTGCTGGCTCGGGTCATAGGAATGCTCCTTATTCCTTGATTGGATTGACGAATCAGAGGCTAGGCGGTTCGGGCGGGGGTGTCAACAGAATGGTGGATGTCCTCTTCCCCACTCTTCAACAGTGAGTGCTAACTTATAAGCATTCATCCGCCGTGCGCAGCATGGTGGATAAATGTCTGTTGGACTAAGCCGCCCGTCAGGCTGGCACGGAACGATCTATAGGGAAATGTATTGCGCGCAGTGGCCGCGGCGGAGTGCGCTGAGCACCGGCGCGGGCGGAAATGATGTCCGGCGGGGTCTCATCAGCCATACTTTCGCTCCCTGTGGCGTCTGAGTTGTGGCCATTCTGGCGCCATTTTGGTGCAAGATCCAGCCGCAGGGCGCACGCCACCGCAGCCCCTCGCGGGGCTGTCGGTCGGGACTGCCTCTAGCCATGTTGCTTCAGGCTGTGTTTATGAGGGTGCCTCCGGCGGCTTCCAGCCCTGGCGGCGCGGGGGCAAGTTGCGCGATCACGTGCAGGCGGCCCTGTCGGCACTTGGCGCAGGGGTAGCCGGCAGACGACGCACTCCCCGGCCCGGCGCGGTGGCACGGCGCTCCCGGGCTTCGACTGGCGCTCTTGGAAGCGAAGGAGCGTGGCCTGTCACGGCCCTGGCTTCGCGGCACCGGCGCTCGCGGCAGCTATTCGATGCAGGCTGTAGCCGCCAGCGCCGGTGCCGGCCAGGCCCGCGCCAGGCCCCGACCTGTTCTCATCCGGGGTGTGCCCCGGACCCCACAGCCGCTACGCGGGTCGCTATGCTCCAAAAGGTCACGGCCTGTTTGGATTACTCCCATCCCCTCAAGAGGCCAGGGCGCCTGACGGCGCCTGGCCAAAGCCCTCCGCCTCCCACTGAGCAGCTCCTCGAGCGCGCTCCGCATCCACTATTCGTCGCCGATCTCTGCTAGAGTGCCGCGGTTTCGCACCGCTGTCGCCGTACCCGCCGCATGCCTCGCCGCCCGACGAAGAAACCCCGCGCTCGGACCACCCGAGCAAAGGCCGCCCGGCCTGGTCGTCTGCGCCGCCTGATCACGCCCGTCATCCTGCTGACCCCGGTCCTCGCCGTCTCCTGGCTGCCCGCCTCGCTCATCACCGACTGGCCCGAGCACGGGCAACGCGCCGTCGCGATCGCCCGCGATATCCGCGAGCTTTTGACCGACCTCGTCCGCGATACGGGCCACGGGGCCTGGAACGGCGTGACGGCGATCACCGAGCTGTCGCTCGCCGATCTCGGTGGCGACGTCAGCGATTGGGTCGCCCACCGCTGGCCGCTTGGCACCTCGGGTCCGGCACCCGACGGTTTGCCGCGGGTGGCCGAGAGCTTCAGCAGCACCCGAGGGCTCCTCTACGACACCGTCTACAGCGGGCGCTGGACGACCTTCTATTGCGGCTGCCCGTTCGATCGCGATGGGCGCACCGATCTCGCCCGCTGTGGTATCGAGAGTCTGGCTGGTCAGGCGCGCGCTGGGCGCGTCGAGGCCGAGCACGTCTTCCCGGCCTCGCAGTTCGGCCACTACCGGCCGTGCTGGCGCGATCCGGGGACCTTCCCGGAGTGCACGACGGGGAGCGGGCGCCTGTCCGGACGCGCCTGTTGCGAGCGCGTCGATCCGGTCTTCACCGCCGCCTACAACGACCTGCACAACCTCGTGCCCGCCGTCGGCGCGATCAACGCCGCCCGCTCCAACCACAACTGGGGCCGCCTCTCCTCGGGGCAGACCTTCAACCCCTGCGAGATCCGCATCGACGCCGGCCTGCGCCGTGTCGAACCACCGGCGGCCGTGCGCGGCGATATCGCCCGGATCATGTTCTACATGCGCGACACCTACGGCTTTCGGCTCAGCCGCCAGGACGAGCAGCTCTTCGCGGCCTGGAACAACCTCGATCCGCCCGACGCTTGGGAGATCGAGCGCAACCGCCGAATCCGCCGCCTCCAAGGGGCCGGCAACCCCTACGTCGAGCGCTACCAGAGGATGTGATCAGCCGTGCGCCACCACGGTGCTGACCATTTTCTGGTCGAACTGATGGAAGTTCTTCCGGGGCTGTTCGTTACGATCGGATAACGGGCGTTATCCACAGGTTCGACCACAGCCAATGTGGATGGTGATCGACGGTCGTGCGCCCGACCCCCTCGAGATGATCTAGACTCGGGATCGGCCGAAATCGAGATCCACGCCATGGAACCCGACGATCCCAGTGGTCAGCCGCTCGAGCCGAGCAGCGCCCGCCGGTGCCAGCACCGGACCTGCCCGGCCTGCCGCTCACGACAACTGGCGTTGGTCCTCAATCCCGGATCGCCCGTTACCCCGTCCGTTCTGGCCGCCCTCGAGGACGGTCGCGCGGTGATCCCGGACGCACCGCTCCCCGTGCCGCGGCCGGCCTGGCAATGCCTGGAGTGTGGTGCCTGGGTCTACTATCACGCGGAGGACGAATCGGCCGCGACGCCAGGCGAGCCGTCGGCGCATCGGCACTGATTCGAGCGCACGAGAAGCCAAACAACGACGGCCCCGCCTCGAGGCGAATCGTCCAAGGACATCCACGACCTTTTGTGCCACCACCTGGGCGATGAGGGGGCGATCTTCGGCAGGGCCTACGACATCCCGTTGCGCTTGGTTGCCCGAGACCCGGGTGTACAGGAGCAGGTATTCCGGCCCTGAGGGGTGCAGACCCGCTGTCGCTGGCGGGAATCGGTCAAGGTAGGGTGCGTCGCCGGAAGGCCGGGCCCTTTGGAATCCTGTGCCAGGCGCCGCAGTTTGTCGTACAGCCAAATCCGACCGATACTTCTGCCCCAGCCCACCCACCGGACCCCCGCCATGAAGGTTGCGACTGTCGCCAAAGCCAAGTCCCACTTGTCCGCGTTGATCGACGACGTGGAGTCGGGGACTGAGGTGGTCATCACCCGTCGCGGCAAGGCCGTTGCGCGGCTGGTCCCCGAGCCAACCAGGGAGCCGACCGCGCCGGAGACGGTCGGCTGGGAGGCGCTGCACGCCTGGGTGGATGCGGCCCCGGCCGTAGCCGCGGCGAGGGTCGCGGAACTGCGGGACCGCGACCTCCTGTGATTTACCTCGACACCTCGGTCCTGGGGGCCATCTTTTTTCGGGAGCCCGATGCGGCGCTCGTGCTGAGCCAGATCGAGGCGGCGCGCCACGGCGGGCTCATCATCTCCGCCTGGACCTTAACCGAGATGGCCAGCGTCGGGGCCATCAAGGAGCGGACCGGCGTGCTGGACCGCGCGACCCGCCGACAGGCCCTTGCCCTCTTCCAGCGCTTCGTGTCGTCCAGCCTGGGCATGACGGAGATCGAGCCTGCCGATTTTCGCGCCGAGGCCTTGTTGATGGACGGTCCTTGGCCCTTGCGGGCAGGCGACGCCCTGTATCTGGCGGTCGCCAAACGGCTGCCGGCGGACCTGGCGACCCTTGATCGCCGGCTGGCAGACGCCGCACCGGGCTGCGGCATCGCGTTGCTCCCGGTGGGCTGACCCTAGCGCTATCGCAATGTACGAGAAGGATCGACAGGTTCAGCACCCGCGCTTCGGCACCGGGACCGTCATCCTCGATCAGGGCGCGACGGTCATCGTGCGATTCGGCGACCGCATCGAGTCCTGCGAGACCGCGACCCTGACCCGGCGTATCGCCCTGGCCGAGGCGGCCCGCCTGGGCCATTGGTCCCCGGCGCTGGACGTCACGCTCAAGGCGCAGGCGGCGGCGATCCGCTCGCTGAACGATTCCTGGGGGGTATCTTCTCGCTCCCGCATCCACCTCCTGCCCCATTAGCTCTGGGTGTGCCACCGGGCCTTGCAACAATGGCCGATGCGGCTGTTGATCGCGGACGACGTAGGATTGAGCAAGACCATCGAAGCCGGGCTTATCCTCTGGCCCTTGCTCTCCAGCGGCAAGGTCCGGCGCCTGTTGATCCTCACCCCGGCCTCCTTGGTCGAGCAGTGGCAGTACCGGCTGCGTACCTTGTTCGACATCCGCCTGTCCATGTACCGCCCAGAGGTTGACACGCCCAGGGCCGACTTCTGGAGTACCCACAACCAGGTGGTCGCCTCGCTGCCGACCCTGCGCAGCGACCGTAAGGGCCGGCATGATCGGATCCTGGATGCGCAGCCCTGGGACATGCTGATCGTCGATGAGGCCCACCACCTCAATGCCGATGTGGAGACCGGCAAGACCCAGGGCTATCGATTCGTCGAACGCCTGGTGACCGAGGACCGGGTCCAGTCCTGCCTGTTCTTCACCGGCACGCCACACCGAGGCAAGCCCTACGGCTTCTGGTCCCTGATGCGCCTGCTCCGACCCCCAACGTCCCGAGCACGAGCAGTTGCCCCTGCTCCGCCAGACGTTGATCTGGAACTTCAAGCAGAAGGTTACGGACATGGCGGGTAAGCGGCTCTTCCAGCCTGTCGTCAATCGCCCGGAGACCTACAGCTACAGCGAGGCCGAGGCGGAGTTTTATCGCCTCCTGACCCGGTTCATTCTGGCCGGCAACGCCTATGCCTCCCGACTGGATCAGAGCGGGCGAAGCCAGGTGGCCCTGGTCCTGATCGCTATGCAGAAGATCGCCTCGAGCTCCGTGGCGGCCATCCGTGCGGCCCTGCGCAAGCGCCCCGCCAACATTGAACGAGATGTTGCGAAGTTCCGGGAAGAGCAGGGAAGTGTGGCACGTCCCGAGGACGACGAGGACGAGGAGCTGTTCGATGCCCTGGATCGCTGGGCGAATCGCGAGAAGTTCCAACTCATGGAGGACGAGTTCCCGCACCTCAAGGCGCTGCTTGATGCGGCCGAGGCCATCGGGGAGGAGAGCAAGATCCAACGCATCGGCGAGATCATCGATGCCGCTTACCCGGCTCCGTCCTGCTCTTCACCGAGTACAAGGCCACCCAGGCCCTGACGGTGTCGACCCTCATGGCGCATTTCGGTCAGGGGGCCGTCGGCTTCATCAACGGGGACGACCGCCAGCCGGGCGTGCGCCTGCCATCCGGCAAGGAGGTCGTGCTCACGGGTAGCCGAAAGGCGAGCGCGGAGGCGTTCAACCAGGGCCAACGGCGGTTTCTCGTCTCCACCGAGGCCGGCGGTGAGGGTATCGATCTCCAGGCGCGCTGCCACACCTTGATCCATGTGGACCTGCCGTGGAATCCGATGCGCCTGCATCAGCGAGTCGGGCGCCTCAATCGTTATGGACAGACGCGGCCCGTCGAGGTGGTCACGGTCCGCAACCCCCACACCGGCGAGGCTCGGATTTGGGGCAAGCTGGAGCAGAGGCTCGGCCACATCATGGAGGGCCTCAGTCATGCCATGGATGAGTCGGAGGACCTGATGCAAATGGCGTTGGGCATGACCGGGCCTGCCTTCTTCAACGGGGTGTTCGCGGAGGGGCAGACCGTCGGTGCCGACCGGCTCGACGCCTGGTTCGATGCGAAGACCGGGAATCTCGGGGGCGGTCTGCCATCTCTACTGTCTTGGACCTAGTGGGGCATTGCCAAAGCTTCGACCTCTCCCAACTGGACGACGTACCGCGCAAAGACCTCCCCGACCTCATCCCCTTCTTCCATGGCATGCTGGTGCGAAACCGCCGACGGCCGGAGCGGGACGATGGCGTCTTTAGCTTCAAGACGCCGGAGGAATGGCTCAAGGCCCCGGGTATCCGCTCACGGTATGAAGGGCTGATTTTTCGCCGTAATCCCGGCGACAACGAGGAGGCGAAGCGGATCGTTGGGGTAGGCCACCAACTGTTCGACCGGGCGCTGTCCCAGGCGGGCGAATGGGAGGGGTCCCTGACTCGACTCAGGGATCTTCGCTCCCCATTGGCGGTGTTCCAGTTCCAGGACGCCGTCACCGGCCAGAATGGGCAGGTGCGTCAAGTCGTTGCCGGCGTCACCGCGCATGACGACGGCAAACTGGTACTGGTGCGGGATGAGGTGGTATTGGAAACGCTCAACCAACTCAAACTCGGGGCATGGGACTTGGGCGACCCATTGGAGCATGCTGTTCCGCAATCGCTGACTTCCTGGCTGAACGAGGCGAGAGCGCACGCCATCGCGGCGCTGGACGTTCTGCGATTGCCCTTTGTGAAGCCACTAATCGGCGACTTGGCCTTGTTCTGGCCTGAGACGAGCGACAAAAGTGGCCAGCGATGAGGGGCAAGTAGGTTCATCCTGCGTTGAGACGCCGGAGTCGATCTCAGCTAGGCCCGGTGGCGGCTTTCTATTCCCTTCCCGCCAGTCGGCCGCGAGCGGTTAGTGTCTGCATTGGGTCGTTTGCGGTTCCCGACCTAGTCGCTCGGTCCCGAGACACGGCTACCCTCAAGGAGCGTGGCCTGTCACGGCACCTGATCGATGAACGCGACCGGAGCGAGGACGCCGGCGAACCGGCCGGGGCGCGGCACGGCGCACCAAGTGGACGAGCACCCTCCGGGCGCCGACAATCACGCGCTTCCCTCGACGCCAGCGATCAGCAACATGCCAAACGGACGGACCGACGCCTTCCCGGTCGCGACACCAGCCCTCCGGCGCTGGATTGCGGCCCTGCCCGCTGCGGTCACGATCGGCCGGGATCCCGATCGTGGCGCGATCCACAGGGACGATGCACCGCGTAGGATCGACGGATGCGAACACCCCGTGGCCGCGGTCGAGGAGCCGCCGAGCCAGGTAAGTCCAGTACGGTGCATCGACTCCCCATGGCTGTTCTGGCAGCCTATTTCAGCGACGTCCGCCTCAACATCTTCGCTTGCATAGAGGACGTGTGCGAGAGGACCGGCGTCACGCCCGCGAGCCTTTTCGCAAGCGCCGCGGCCTGATCCCGGCCGAGGGCCTCTAAGAGTGGCAGGCCCAGCCGGGCACCAAGATCAAGCAGCCCTATTTCATTTCCCGGAGCGATGGCGCGCCGATGGCCATGGCGGGTCTCTGGGAGCGCTGGAAGGATCCAGATGGCGACGAGGTCATCGAGTCCTGCACCATCCTCGTGACCTTCGCCAACAAGCGCCTGGAGCCGATCCACGACCGCATGCCGGTACTGCTCGACCCGGAGGACTTCACGGCCTGGCTGGATCCGGAGACCCAGGACCGGGAGGCCCTGAAAAGGCTGCTCGGGTCGTATTGGTGGCGCGCTTTCGCTCCAACCGCTCGCGTAACGCCTGAACGACGGCTGCTGTCTTCGTCTCGCTTGCGAGGAAAGCCACACGTTCGGCCTCCGCGCGGCGTGCGTTAATGGCGGAGACTGATCAAGGCACCTGGCCGGCGATCCCGCGGCTCGATTATTCAGGATTCGGGCAGCGACACGTCGTCGTCGCCGAGTTGTTTCTCGGTCTTGGAGCTTATGCGCATATAGAAGGCGAGCGCGACGACCATCAGCGAGATCATGGCGAGCAACGCGGCAGGATAGATAAGGAGGGTCAGGTCCTCGCTGCCGGCTTTGAAGACGAAGACCAAGGCCTCCAAGGTCAGGGCAATGATGATGATGACGAGAAACTTGGTCAGGGTTTTGCGTGCCTCGGTTGCGGAGCGGAGTTCACGATCCCGAAGGACTTCCTCCTCCATCAGATACTTGGCGACATCCAATACCGCCAGCGAGACCACGACAAGACCGATGCCGTCGAGCATCGAATGCGTTAAGGGTTCTCCAGCGCGAGCCGAGTCCCAGACGTCGAGTCCAGCCACCACGATCATCGCGATACTGATCAGGGTCAAGGCGATGCTCGCTAGCGCATAGATGACCCGAGAAAAGAGGTGGTAGGCCGCCGACGTGCGTTTCATCGAGGATTCTTTCATCGGTCGGAAGCATAGCATGGCCGGTGCGGCAGGATGCTGGGAGGAACGCAACCGCTACGTTCGTGCGCAGCAGACACCCGGTGTGGTCATGCGCCGTTGGGGTGGGGCTGGTCTACAATGGCGGGACTTTGTGACGATGGCCGGTCAGTCGTTGAGCCCGCTCTGGTAATGTGATCGCGATGGCGATTGAGATCGAACGCAAGTTTCTGGTAGTCGGCGCGTCATGGCGCCGTGCGGCCGAGTCCGAGATCCTCCTCATGCAAGGCTATCTGACCAACCAGGCCGGCGTTACGGTTCGTGTGCGCGTGGCCGGTGGACAGGCGTTCCTGACGATCAAGGGTGCGACCTTGGGGGTCCGTCGCAGCGAATTCGAGTACCCGATCCCGGTCGCCGATGCCACCGCGATGCTGCATGAGCTCGCGGTCTCCCCACCGATCGAGAAGACACGCTATCGGGTCCGCGTGGGGGGGCACGTCTGGGACCTCGACGTCTTCGCCGGTGCCAACGAGGGACTGGTCATGGCCGAGATCGAGCTGACGGCCGAGGACGAGGTCTTTGAACACCCGGCCTGGCTCGGTGCGGAGGTCAGTGGCGACCCGCGTTATTACAATGTCAATTTGGCGCGGCATCCTTACCGAAATTGGTTGCGGGATCCGGCTCAATGAACAGATCGATGTCGCGCGCGCCGGCCCGTGATCGGGCGGGTCCCGCTAATCCAGCAGCGTGTGCGGTTCGGGGTCGGCTCGGTGTCGTGCTCGTCCTGGTGTCGCTGCTGATCGGCGCCTGCACGGCGCCGGATCCGGAACCGGTCGACGCCCCGTTGCGCCTGGCCCTGATCAGTCCGCCGCGGAATCTCGATCCGCGGCTCGCGACTGACGCGGCCTCGGAGCGGGTCAATCGACTCCTTTATCGCCGCCTGATCGAGTTCGACGAACGCAGCCTGCCGGTGCCATCGCTCGCGAGTTGGGAAGCACTGACGCCGACCCATTACCGGTTCACGCTCGGGGAGGAGGGCCGGGTCTTCAGCGACGGCACGCGCCTGACCGCCGCCGATGTCGTGGCGACCTATCGATCGATCCTGGATCCGGCGAGCCTGTCGCCGCACCGGGCAACGCTGAGCCTGATCGCGTCGGTCCAGAGCGAGGCGCCGGAGCAGATCGATTTTCATCTGGATGCCCCGGATCCGCTGTTTCCAGCCTATCTCGGGATCGGCATCTTGCCGGCGGCGCGCATCGAAGCGGGGCACGGTTTTGCGCGGGCGCCGATCGGCAGCGGTCCGTTTCGCCTGATCGATTGGCCCGAGCCGGCGCGGCTGCGGCTCGAACGGCGGCGCGACGGCCAGCCCTTCGAGCTGATCGGCGTTCGGGATCCGAATGTCCGGGTCATGAAGCTGTTGCGCGGCGAGGTCGACATGCTGCAGAACGACCTGTCGCCGGAATTGATCGGCTACCTGCGCCGGCGCGACGAGGTCCGGGTCGAGCGCCGCGACGGCGTCAACTATTCGTATCTCGGCTTCAACCTCGAGGATCCGTCGACCGGCCGCAACGAGGTACGCCAGGCCATCGCGGCCGCGATCGATCGCGATGCGATCCTGGCGTATCTGTTTCAGGGTGGGGCGCGGCCCGCGGCGGGACTGTTTCCGCCGACCCATTGGGCCGGCGCCGACTTCGAGGTGCCGCCGCATGATCCGGCCGGGGCGCAGGCCTGGCTGGCACGTATCGGCCATGGTCCGGAGAATCCATTGCGCCTGATCTACAAGACATCGAGCGACCCCTTCCGACTGCGGTTGGCCGCCGTCATTCAGGCGCAGTTGGCCGCGGTCGGGATCGACCTGGAGATCCGCAGCTACGATTGGGGTACCTTCTTCGGCGATGTACAGGCCGGTCGTTTCCAGCTTTATGGCCTGACCTGGGTGGGGCTGCGCACGCCGGATATCTTTCGTTACGCTTTCCACAGCGCGGCGACCCCGCCGGACGGCGCCAACCGCGGTCGATACCGCAACGACCAGGTCGATCGCCTGATCGACACGGCCCGGCAAGAGCCGGATCTGGAGATCCAGGCGGAACTCTATCGACAGGTGCAGCGCCAGATCCTGCGCGATCTGCCCTACATCCCCCTGTGGTACGAAGACCAGGTCTTCGTCGCGCGGCGCGAGGTCGAAGGCTATCGGCTCGCCGCTGACGGCAACTACGACGGGCTCGAGCGCGTCGCGCGCACCGCGCCCATCGCCGCCCGCACGATCGCGTCGCGCGACTGAATGGATGCGATGCATCCGGCCGTTTCTCGTCTCGCTGAGTCCGCGCGCCTCGGGTGGCGCGGGAGGCCGACAAGAACGAGCCGGTAGCCAGGCCTCCGCGATTGCCGTTGGAGACACCGAGCGACGACCAAAGCGCCCACATCCGTCGAGCACCGATTCGCCGGCCATCGGCCAGTACGGCGTTGCCGACCAGGTCGAGCCTCTTCGCTATT
>NZ_JBDKXB010000048.1:0-12385 GCF_041197575.1 Thioalkalicoccus limnaeus
CCTCAGTAGGAGATACCCGCACCGGCGGATCCATCCGGTTTCCCGTTCTGAGCAACGGGCATGCCACGGCACCAGCCAGGTGTGCCGCGTGCGCTCGAGGGAGATGATGGGATTGCCGGCGGGCGGCGTCGAATCGCGTTGTCAGCGGCGCGCAGCGCCGGTGGGATCGGCCGTGACAGGGGGCAGCCGGGCAAACCGGCCTTGGTTCAGCGCGACAGATTGTCCCAGCCCGGCCGTACCACTGGGCCAATGTGTCTCATCGCTGACGCGCCGCGCCTCGAGCGCCGCGCCACTTACGCTGAACGCCAGCCAAGACTATAGGCTATAGCGGTCAAGGAGTTGAAAAAGGAGTTTTAAAGGGATTCTGAAAAATTGCCATCCGGGCAGTTTTCAAGACGCGAAGCGAAAACGCGATTTCCGCTTCAGTCCATTTTCAATCGCTTAGGCGACTGAAAATGGCGGGGCATCCTTGCCCCGCGCGGGCACCTTGAATTTTTCAAGGTGCCCTTAAGCGCGTGTTAAATCGCCCTGCCAGATCACCATATCGCCGGGTTGAACCACTCCCTCGGTGATGACTCTTGTATAGAGTCGGCTCCATCCTGGGTGAACCTTTTGCGAGATCCGTTTGATACTGTGGTGTTTGAACGACTCCGCGATCTTGGCGCATGGTGAAGCAAAGCCGGTAATCTCCAGTTCAACCCACTCGCCGACCCGAAGCTGGTCGCCGACATTGATGACTGCCCAGTCCAGGCCACTGATTGTGAGGTTCTCTCCTGTTGTGCCTGGCGCAATCGGATGGCCCTCAGACTTCAAGGCTTCGATCAGTTCGAGCGAAAAGAGCGACACTGCCCGCTGAGGGCCGCCGTGGTGCCTCAGGTCGCGCTGTTTGTCGCCTGACACACCGTTGATCGTCACTTTGGCCCGCTCAACCGCGTTCTTGGGCACACCGCCCTCGGGGTTGACATTGACTTGAACAACCCTTCCCGTTTGTGAACGTACCCTCATGCTCCCGACCCTCACCGTACAACACCGTCAAAGACGCACGAAGCAAATGCCTCGGGCACGCGACAGTGCGTACCCAAGCTCGTAATCCTACAAGACTCAGGCAGGCGGCGTCGGATGTCTGCCGCATCACGGGCTTGTTTGCCTGCGGCAGCAAGGAACTGACTAACGTTTTCGAGTAGTTCGGCGACTAAGCCGCTAGCCGACACAAAAGAACCGCCTTTCCCAATTCTGCCGGAGGCGATCCCGGCATTCCGTGGTGAGACCGCGTGCGTCGTGTCATCGTATACCAGTTGCGCGCTGCGACGCACCGCATAACTCTCATCATTCTACCCATATGCCCGAATCCGTGGCGTGAATGACGTATGGGCGTGCTCTCGGAAAATGACGATACCGGATATCACAGGCGAATAGGCTGCGAGGGGAAGCGCCGCGGCGCTGAATTGGTTCGCGAAACGGGTCGAATGTGAGAATCTACCGGAACCTGACAATAGGATACCGCCGCACCAGCGCGCGGAGCTGGATACATGGCCCGCGACCGGATTCAGAGGCCAGCCAGTTGTCTGTGGTTCACGGAACCAGGTCAATGAAATCGACCGATGCCCACCATCAGTAGCAGCCAGGATGTCAGTGTTCGGCTGCGTTGGCCGCTGCTGTTCCTGAGGCCGGCCCCACGGCAGACGTGAAGACAACCGCGCCGATCAGGTCATCGGGGTCAGGCTGATGGAACCAAACGATGGCTTGCATCACCGGTTTGCTCCCGCAGCGAAGATGCGATGGGAGCTATTGGTATATTTCACTCGCGGCATGGCTTTCGGTACTGACTCCCCGGCCTTGCTGTGCCAGCCTATAGACCCAAAATCCGCCCTGCTGATAGACCGGTTCCAGGTCTTGCGACATCATCACTTTCGATGTGCTGAAGGGCAACGCTTGTGCCAGCAGGGTCCGCGTCGTGGGCTCATCGGTCAGGTATTGCACCCGGAAACTTCGAAGCGAGGATTCGGCGATCGTATAGCCCGGGTAATCATGTACGCGCAGCCATTCCTTGACCCGGCCGATCAGTCCATGGGTCTGGCCGGTATTGGCAAAGTCGCGATAACCGGTCCCGAAACGCTCGGGGTACAGAGCACCCATTTTGTAAGCGTCGGCGACGTGTAGCACGAGATAGCTGGGCCGATTGCCCGACAAGGCACGCAACTGCTCCGCGCCAGTCGATTCATTCTGCAACAGGGCTTCGGTGAAACGCATGAATGCTTCGGTCGAGCCGCCGTCTTGCCAGAAGTTGCGTTCGGTGGTTTGAATGGCGGAACGGATTCCACTCCAATGGTGAGGCAGTAGTAGCGGTTCGCCCAGGTGGGTTTCGAACAGCGTCTCGCGACCGCTGAGTAGTTCGAGCTGCCGCGAAACATCCCACCAGGCGAGGATGAGCGCATCGTCCGGCGTGTGCACGGTAATTGCCCGGGCGAGGTCGCGCAGCTCGGCCAGCGACGCGGTCTGGGTGATGACCGGCTCGGTGGTAAGGTTTTGCCATTCCAGGAGCAAGGGCTTACCTTCCCGATCCGAACCGATCAAGACTCGAGCGAGGGGGAAGTCCGTTTCCGGGGCATGGATCTCGTAGCGCTGGATCGGCAACTCCGGCCAATCATCCAAAGCCAGATCCTGGAATTCTCCCGCCACGCCCTCCTCAACGAACTCGTATCGATGCCCTTCCGCGTCCGGTCTGGCCAGTGACCCGGCCACCCAGGCCAGAATCACAAGCCCGGCCGTCAGCAGAGCGATACCGGCGGCGCGAGTGGCTCCGATGCTCATGACCGATCGCTGGGTGTGCGGCGCCGCGAACTCGCCACAGAGGCAACGCCCAGCCCCAGCAGAATCATTCCCAGGGCGCCGAAGGATGCCTGCTTGGCGGGGGTATCCAGCGAGAACCAAGCGGTCGTCTGCGCCGCCTTGAGATCAGCGAGATCGGCTTTCAGTGCTGCCATTTCACGCAGTTGGGTATCGGCGTCGTTGATCCGCGCGGTGCGCTTCAGCAGTTGCGACCAGCCGTCGGTGTAGGTCCAGCCGCCAGGGTTGACGTGAGCCAATCCCTTGTAGTGCTTGATCAAGTCCTGCTCCCACATTTCGGCATATTCTCGCTCGACCGCCGAGGGGTTGTTACCCTTGGCCCAGAACAGCTGGAAGAAGCCACCAGGAGCGTCCTCTTCCGGGGCCGGAGGGGCCGGGCGGTTGCTCTCTTGCCCCGGCAATAGCCCATCGGCGTGTAGTTGCTCGATGACCTTTTTCGCGTCCTGCTCGACGATCAGCCCTTGCTTGATTCCTTCATCCATCAGCTCCAGATAGGCATTCGCGAAGCTTACCGAATGGCAAGTCGAGCAGGTGGCAACCCAGGCCCCGCGCCGCTCTTCGAACCAAGGGTGATCGAGATTATCGGCGATCGCCGGCGTGGGATTGAACGCCCAGCGCACCTTCTGTACCATGTTATGGCTGAACTTGCCGCGGTATTCCATGTGGCAACTCTGACAGGTCGGGAAGGACTGACCCGCCGCCATGGAGTCGGCGACCGGCACACTCCAATCGACACTGTGACCGAGGGTCTTATACAAGATGCCATGCTTGGATAGCAGGTAATTCTCGTACTCGTTGTGGTCGACGCCATTGTGGCAGACCGAACAGGCTTCCGGCTTGCGTGCCTGTTCGACGGAGAATTCGTGGCGGGAATGGCAGTTGGTGCAGGAGTTCTGGTTGGTGTGGCACATGGTGCAACCCTCGGCCACCTCGCGCTGCGGCATCGCCGCCCAAATGGCGGTCTCGACGTTGGCGTGGTAATCCAGCGCGTGCGAAGGCCGGCCCTTGGGCCATTGATCCTGCGGCCAGTCCAGGGTGTCGCGTTCCGATTCGCGCTCGGCGAACTCCTGCAAATGGCAGGCACCACAGACTGCAGCATCCGGCAGGCGCAGATCCTTGGCATGGTCCCCGTGCGTGGCCCCGACGGAGACATGGCAGTCGATGCAGCCGACCTCCTTCAGGGGGACATCCTCGGCCAGCTTACCCAGCGAGCGCAGATTGCGCTCGACCTCGGCGAGGCGGTCCTTTTTGTAGGCGCGCGGATCATCATCCGGCAGTTGTCGGATCTGGTCCAAATCGGTATGCGCACTGGCGCCCCAGGAGTGTACCCATCCAGGAGAAACGCCAGTGTGGCAGTCAACGCACTGTTGCCGGGTTGCCGTCATTAGCACAGTTTGCGGCGGCTCGTAGAACAGGCTCGGATTGAGATATCGGCTGAACGGAATGGGCTCCCAGAAATCGGCGTACTTGCCTTTGCCATAGCCTTGTTCCGGGTCGTAGTAGCGCTCGACCAGAGCATCGTAAAGCGTCTTGGGCTCGGCGCCGCGATCCACACCGAGATTGTCGAATAGGGCCTGGGGTATCTCCGCCCGTGCGCCGCCCACAGCCAGCAATATCAGGATTGCCAATGCACTGCGCCATACCGAATGGGTCATCATCTTCGGTTTCCTCCCGGTGCCGTTGTGCGGAAACGAGCTTCGAATCGATCTGTATGCACACTCTGGGTGCCTCGCGTTGCTATGGGTAGTACCACGCGGTAAAAAAAACACGGCGCCGGTGGCACCGGTTTCGATCGTTCGCCTGGTACCAGATCTCGTCGGCCGCGTGGTACTAACGCGGGTTTTCCTAGGCGTGCTTTAGCAGAGAGAAGTATCCAGGAGAGTAACCATGCAACTTTCCATTCGCGTTGATCCCGATGCTCCGCACAGTCTGCAGCAGCAGTTGTTCGATACGATCCGACGCCTGATTCTGGACGGGCGGTTAAGGCCTGGCTCGGCCATGCCCGGCAGCCGGGCGTTCAGCGAACAGCTCGGAGTCTCGCGCAATACGGTATTGCTGGTTTATGAGCGGCTGATTGCCGAAGGGTATTTGCAGACCCGGCCCGCGGTCGGCACCTTTGTCAATCGCAGCCTACCCGAGCAATCCCTGTGCCTGCCGCGGAATCCTGTGTTCGCCTCGCCGGAACCGACCGCGCGCGCGCCTCGTTTTCGGTCACCGCGGGTTCCGATCCGCGCCCAGGCGGTAGTCAATCCCAATCGTCATCGTTTAGCGATCGATTTCTGGGTGGGGCGGCCCGATCCTCATACTTTCCCGACCAAGGCCTGGCGGCGGCGCCTGCTGCACCATCTGAGCATCGGCGGTCAGCCGCTCACCGAGTACGGCGATCCCTCCGGCTTGTCCGCCCTGCGCCGTGCGATCGCTGACTACCTCGGTCCTGCACGTGGCATCAACACCGGTCCCGAACGTATCGTGATCGTGGCCGGTATCCAGCAGGCGCTCAATATCGCCGCTCGGCTTTTGGTCCACGATGGTGCGACGGTGGTGCTGGAATGTCCCTGTTACCAAGGTGCCGCGTATGTGTTCGAGCACCATGGTGCGCACCTCCGGCCGGTCCCCGTCGACGAGCACGGCCTGATGAGCGAACGGTTGCCCGCGACCCCCGTAAGCTTGGCCTATGTGACCCCATCGCACCAGTATCCCCTGGGCGGAACACTGTCGCTCGAGCGCCGGATTCGCTTGCTGGAGTGGGCCGAGGAGACCGGCGCCTATATCGTCGAGGACGATTACGACAGTGATTTCCGGCATGCCGGCTCGCCGCTGACCGCTGTGGCCGGACTGGACCCACAGGGCGGTGTGATCTATCTGGGAACGTTTTCCAAATCCATCGGTGCCGGCCTCCGACTCGGCTACATGGTGCTGCCGGAAGAACTGGTGGAACCGGCGCGCACCCTCAAGGCGCTGCTTGACAACGGCAACCCGTGGCTGGACCAAGCCGTTTTGGCCGACTTCATCGCCAGCGGCAGCTATGATCGCCATCTGCGCCGCATTCGCCAGTTGTATCGTCGCCGCCGCGACTGCCTCGTGGAGTCGCTGCGCGCGCACTTCGGTGCGGTTCGCCTGAGCGGTCTCGAAGGCGGCATGCATGCCGTCTGGCACTTGCCGACAGAGTACCCGAGTGCCCCGGAATTGCAGGCCCTAGCGCTGGAGGCCGGGGTCGGGGTCTATGCTCTGGATGGTGGAGGCGCGATCGATTTCGACCGGACCAACTACCGGGAACGGACCCTGCTGCTGGGGTATTCCTCGCTGAGCGAGACGGAGATCCGCGAAGGAGTCGCGCGCTTGGCGCGAGCATTCAACGGTCCGAATCAGTTACGAACGGGCATGGTTGGCGACCATCCATCCGCAGCGGCATGACCTACCTCAGCACGAAGTCGAAACCGGCCCGCAGCGGATCATTCCCGGCCTTCAGCGTGACCAGCAGCTCTGGCCGATACAGCCAGTCGCGCCGGTTCTGCGGCTCGTCCGGAAAGTACAGCTGGGTGATCAGCGGCCGCTGCCCCGTTACCGCGACCACCACATGGATATGCCGGGTACGACCCGGATACAGACCCGGCACCAGGGTCTCCAGCCGGTATTCGCCCCGCTCGTCGCTGTACTGGTGACCGCGCAGCCGGTAGCCGCGGTTGTCGTAGACACCCTCGGCGTCGGCTTGCCAGAAATCCAGCAGCGCGCCGCCCAGCGGCCGGCAGTCGCGATCCAGCACCCGGCCACTCAGCAGCAGACGGTCGCCGACAAGATCGGGCTCCATCAACGATACCCGCTGTGGCGAACCGGCAGTGTAGAAGGGTCCGGCGGTCTGCGACAGCGTGGGTTCGTCGGCACATTCGGGCGTTACGGCCAGCGCGTCGCCCAGCCGAGCGATGCCCAACAGCACCAGCCCGGACCGGACGAAATGGCGGCGGTTCATGGAGGGACTCCTATTAGTGAGGGTATATTCGCTCGGATCTGTTACTTGGCAGTCCAACCTCAGTTCATGACTGAGCGCGGCGCCGGAAATCGAGACCGCCGCGCCGCCGCACAGAAACAGCGGATAGGAAATCCAAGCCGCCTCGAGGGTCCAGGCTGGCGCTGAGACAAGTCGTTGATGGAGGCGGGGTGTGATAACTCAAGGCCCGGAAACATGGCGGAGCGACCTCGCGCGACGCCCGTGGCAGGCCGAAGCGGCGCGCTGGAGCGGGGTTTGGGGTTGTGCCGGACGGAGGCGAGACCAGGGCGCTCGACACCGCCTCCCGAAGGAGACGGCAAATACCTGGAGATACGCTGATCGAATTCGAGCTCGGGCTGAGCGATAGGGGCCCCGGCTCCCATGATGCCCCAGATCACACAAAACTCCCCAGGGGGAGGCGACATTCATCCTCACACTGGGGGCAAGCGAACAGGACTGAATCCTGTCAACTCTATCGCATCGGCTGCATGCCAGGGGCACGCCCATCATCTGGTGAAAAACGACCGGCCGGGACACAAATAGCTACAACTGGGTCACACAGTCGCGGCGTGACATCAGTAAGACGCTCGGAATATCGAGCGTGCGCCAACCCCCTTGCCGCAGAAAGAGAGGTGACGGAATGAACGGCAAGACGAGAAGTGCACCGGGACTGCCGGGCTGGGCTAAGACCCTGATGACCCTGGTGTTGATCGTCTGCGTGGGCGCACTGCTGTGGGCTCAACTCCCTCGGGGCGCCTTCTCGACAGACCTGTCGCGCATCGGCCAGGGCACCCCGGCACTGGTGGTGGCCCGTGACAAGAATTACCTTGCCGGCGCCGAGGTCATGGACCTTCTAAATCGGATTCGGCCGGACTACAAGGACAAGGTCGAGTTTCTGGCGGTCCACCTCGGGCATCCGGATGGGCAGGCCTTCGCCCGGAGGTTTGGCATGGTCGACGCCACCGTGATCCTGTTTAGCGCGGATGGGACGCCGCTGGCAAAATTCGCGATCCCGCAGACGACTGCCCAGATACGGGATGCACTGGATGCCGCCAATATCCGGTAGGCATTCGAGACTGAATTGACAGAAACAGCGGCCGAGTCGTTGGTCAGCCGGCCTTTGAACCCCTTTGGCAAGATCGCGATTCGGGCACGCGCCCCCTTGGCGAACCATTCTTCAGGCGTCCAGGTGTGGAGTGCCAGGGCGTGTATGCCACCCGCGAACTCGGCGCTCCGGGTGCGATTGAGCAGGCGGTGGCGGACGACCAGGGGCTGGTCGGTGAAGGATTCGCTCACGACCAAGGTCCCGGCATGGCCTTTGGTCCTCGATCAGGCGCACTACGTCCTAATCTTGACCTGAACACCCTCAGTGTCTGGGCTGCGGCTGGCACGCAGGGGAGTGTCTAGCAAGGCCTGGCGGGGCTTTGGGCTGATCGCGGTTCGGAAGAGGCGAAGATGGCCATCGCTATGGGCCAGCTCTGCAAGGCCCGGCCCAGCAGGTATGGACGAAGTGGCTGGATCTGGGTGCTCAGGGTACCGTCGAGGCAGTGGCATGGGCCGCTGAGAAGTCGTACGGGGGTTCTACCGGTGGTGGGGGTTTTGGCTTAGGCTCTCGTGTCGTAATGACCAATATCTATCGCCGTTGTTAGTGGCGCGGTTCAGGATCATTTCGATCACCACATTAATACCGGAGAGAAGGACGATGGATTTTAAACGTTATCGTTGCGGCACTTGCGCGCATATCTACGACGAAGCTATGGGTGACCCGATTCACGGGGCGGCCCAGGGGACTCGATTTGAAGACCTTCCGGAGGAATGGTTTTGTTCGGTTTGTGGCGATCCTCGCGAAAGCTTTGAATTTGCCGGTCTGTCCGAGCATGCGCAGGCCGTTGGCGAACGCAACGAAGACCAGGAAGGCGATCACATTGTGATTGTCGGTGCTGGGATCGGCGGTTGGTCCATCGCCGAGCGACTGCGCCAGAATGGTGCCAAAGGCCCCATCACCATCGTCACGAAAGATGATGGTGACTACTACTACAAGCCGCACCTGTCCGTGTCCGTTACCAGCAAGTCACGTGGTGACCTGGTCATTGCCAGAGGGCCGGAGCGCGCGCAGTTGCTGGACGTGGACTTGCGGGCACGGACCCAGGTGCTTGGACTCGATCGTAAGAAGAAACGTTTGTTGATCAACAAAGGCAAGGTCGACTTCGGGAGGTTGGACTACGGCAAGTTGGTGCTTGCGACGGGCGCGGTGCCGTTCCGTCTCTACGATCGTCGTATCCAGCAGCATCTCCATCAGCTGAATGACCTGGATCAGTTCGAGTCACTGACGGAGTTGCTGAACAGCGGTAGCAAGCGGGTACTGATTCTGGGTGCCGGCTTGATCGGATGTGAATTGGGCGATCACCTTGCTCGTGCCGGGCATGAGGTCGCGATCAACGATAAAGCCCCGCATTTGCTGTCGTCCGTGGTGTCCGAGGGTGTTTCCACCTGCGTTCACGATCGATACGTGCAGAACGGGATCGAGTTTGTACTCGGCACCGCGATCAAGGATGTCGCCAAAGGAGACGGCGGGCTGCAGATCCAATTCGAGGATGGGCGCACCATGGAACGCGACGTCGTGATCTCGGCGATCGGCCTGAAGCCCAACGTCGAGCTTGCGGCGCGAGCGGCCCTTGATGTCGGCAAGGGTATCAAGGTCGATGACACCATGCGTACCAGCGACCCGGATATCTACGCTGTCGGTGATTGTGCTGAACACAAGGGGCAGGTGTTTTCATTCGTCGAGTGTATCAATCGCCAGGTTGCCGTGATCGTGGATCAGCTTTGTGGTGAAGGCAAGCAGACCTTCGACTCACGTATGTGTATAGGAAGCATAACCGCCTTCCTGCCTGTTGGCAGTTCCTGTTTGCGCCCCAATCGTGCCGGTTCGGGCAATAATGTGGAGTCTTCCAATCCTCCCGGACAACTCGCCAAGGTGGTAACACTACCGACCGAGGTGAACGATGACGACGGAGGGAAAGCGAAGCCCTTGAGCTTGAGCGCGACGGGGTCCGTAAGCGGATGAACAAGCTGGGCCTGGTGGTGAAGGGGAAGAAACGGTTCGTGGTGACGACGGACAGCAAGCACGCGCTGTCGGTGGCAGAGAACGGGTTGAACCGGGATCTTGCGGCGATGGACAAGAATCGGGTACGCGCGTGCCGGGTCTCAGGACTCACATTGCACGTCCGATGACCATGCGCGGGACTCGCGACGGGGCCCTCGGAGCCTCCTGAACCCCGCAGCGCCAGTCCGAGAATCTCGTGCTCACCCTCCCCGCCCTCGAAGCAACCACCGCATCGAGGTCTGCACCTCCCTCGGGCGAGAGGCGGATGCGGCGCAGGCGCCGTCGGTTGGAGGAGGCCGGCAATCATCGAGGAGGTTGCGGCCACCAGCCGGACGATCGTCTGGGCACCCGTGGGGAACTGTCGGCGCGCCGCGACGTAACGGTGCGGGAACGCGCAGCGCCGTACCCGCTGCCGGCGTGCGGATCAGCCGGCGAGGACGGTCCGCAGCTCCTCGACGACCTCGCCCGCGGCGACGCCGTGGTGGAGCAACGAGTGGACCGTGCCGTCGGGCCCGACGACGAATGTCGTCGCCGAGTGATCCATCGTGTATTCCAACGCCGAGTTCTCGAGCGGGACCTTCCCGTAAAAAAACCGGTACGCCTCGGCGACGTCGGCGATCTGCTCCGGGGTGCCGGTCAGACCGATGAAATCGGGATGGAAGTACCGGGTGTACTGCTGCATCCGCTCCGGTGTGTCGCGCTCCGGGTCGATCGAAACGAACAATACCTGGACCCGCTCGCGCTCGCCCTCCTCCAGCTGCCGCAGGGCGCCGGCGAGTACGCCGAGCGCGGTGGGACAGACGTCCGGACACGCCGTGAAACCGAAGTAGATGAGTACCGCCTTACCGCGGTAATCGGCAAGCGCCACCGGCCCGTTCGCCGACTGCAGTTGGAAATCGCCGCCGAGCCCCGGGTAGCCCTGCCCGGAGGTCGGCTGCTCGCCGCTGCGGGTGGCGTACAGGCCGGCGAGCACCGCGAGAGCGGTCGCCGCCACGAGCGCCGCGACGATCGCCAGAATCCTCGGCCTCGCACCGGGGCCGGTACGCACGGCCTGGTTTTCGCTGCTGGTGGTCATGTTTGCCTCACCTCGTTTGCTGTCGGCGCGGGACCCGCCGGAAACGCGAGTTCGTTCCGCTCTCCCAAGACCGACGGCACCCCGACGCGCGGGACGGTCTGCACCGGCGCGTCGTGCCTGCGCGAATTGCCTCGTCGACAACGGGACGTCAGGATTCGTTCATCTAGTGCCCCGAATGCCCGCCTCCCTGGCCTGGGACGCCTTCCACGGCACGGACCGGGGCCGTGAAGGATTGCTCTGAGCCATCCTCGAACTCGACGGTGAGCTCGACGTCCTCACCGGGGACCAGATCCCGCCCAAGGCCGATCAGCATCACATGCAGACCGCCCGGCTCGAGCTTCGTCTCTCCGAGCGCGGGTACCTCGATGCTCTCCACGCGACGCATCGTCATCATGCCCCGCTCCTCGACGTGGCTGTGTAGCTCCACGACCTTCGAGGCGGCGCTCCGCGCGCCGACAACGGCATGGGCGTCGCCCGCGTTGTTGCGCAGAACCATGAATGCCGCGCTGTTCGGCTGCCCGGGCGGCACGGCCCGGACATAGGGATCCTCGACGGCCACGTCGGCGGCGGCGTCGGCCATTGCCTGCGGCGCGGCGATGAGAGCCACCACCGTGGCCATGGCGGCAAAGGCAGCCGAGACGGCGGCTGTCGTAAATCCATTCAACATAATCCCGTACCTCCACAATCATCTTCCGGACACGGAGCAGCGGAGCCCTCCGGATCCCTTGCTCTGAGACGACACGGCCGGTAACGGACGCGAAAACGGGTCCCCGCCGGCGGATAGGAACATTCGAGCCGCCTTGAGGGTCCAGGCTGGGGCTCCGATAGGGCGCTAGTGGAGGTGGGATGCAATAAAGTCAAGGCGCGGAAACGTGGCGGAGCGACCTCGCGCGACGCCCGTTGCCGGCCGAGTTGCCCGCGGTGAGCGGCGGATCTTCGGGACCAGGGTGGAGAGCCATCCCGTTGGTGGCCGGCAGGATCTGAGCTCCGTAGAGGATCTTGTTTTCGGCCAGGGCATCACCGAGGCTGGCATCGGCTGGGTAGATACTGATTCCGTGCTGCGCGAGCTCGCGCAGGCGACCGCGCGGCGCTCGAGGCGCGGCGCGTCAGCGATGAGACACATTGGCCCAGTGGTACGGCCGGGCTGGGACAATCTGTCGCGCTGAACCAAGGCCGGTTTGCCCGGCTGCCCCTTCTACGGCCGACCCCGCCCGCGCTGCGCTCCCCTGACAACGCAATTCGGCCCGGTACGGCGGCAATCCGAGCATCTCCCTCGAGCGCATGCGGCACACCTGGCTGGTGCCGTGGCATGCCCGTTGCTCAGAACGGGAGACCGGATGGATCCGCCGGTGCGGGTATCTCCTACTTGAGA
>NZ_JBDKXB010000049.1:0-11933 GCF_041197575.1 Thioalkalicoccus limnaeus
AAACCAGATCCGCGACGGCATTCAGGCCCGCCTGGAGCGCGACCTGGCCGTCGACGTCGCCGCGCTGAACGAGCCGCTCAGGGCGCTGTTCGGCACGCGTGGCGATGAGGACGCCGCCCAGCCCGATTGGCAACGCATCGCCTGCGCGCTGGCCGCGCGCCAGGCCTTCGCGATCATCACCGGCGGCCCCGGGACCGGCAAGACCACGACCGTGGTGCGCTTGCTCGCGGTGTTGCAGGGCCTGGCCGCGGCCGGCGGAGCGCCGCCCCTGCGCATCGAACTGGCCGCCCCGACCGGCAAGGCCGCGGCCCGGCTCAACGAATCGATCGCCGACCAGATCCGCGGCCTGGCCAGCCCACCGGGCATCGCGGACAGCCTGCCGACCCAGGTCAAGACCCTGCACCGACTGCTCGGCACCCTCCCCAACAGCCGCCACTTCCGCCATCAGGCGGCCCATCCGTTGGCGGCCGATCTGGTGGTCGTCGACGAAGCCTCGATGATCGATGTCGAGATGATGGCCCGACTGCTCGACGCCCTGCGCCCCGACGCCCGCCTGATCCTGCTCGGCGACAAGGACCAGCTGAGCTCGGTCGAGGCCGGCGCGGTACTCGGCGATCTGTGCCGACGCGCCGCCGCGGGCCATTACCGGCCCGAGACCGCCGCCTGGCTGCGCCAGGCGTCCGGCGACCGGCTGCCGGACGCCTTGATCGACCCCGCCGGCACCGCACTCGATCAGTCGATCGTGATGCTGCGCCAAAGCTATCGCTTCCGCGCCGACGGCGGCATCGGCGCGCTGGCCGCCTGCGTCAACGAGACGATCCCGCCGCCCCCGGACGGCCGCGACCGGCTCACCGCCGTCAAACGGCTCTTCGCGCACGCGCCCGCGCGGCCCGGCCACGACCCGGACAGCCTCCAGGCCGTACAGCTGGCCGGGGCCGACGACGCGCGGTTCGCACGCCTGATCGAAGAGGTCTACGGCGCCCCCGAAAGCTACCTGCGGGTGATCCGCGACAACGCCCCCGACGCCGGTGCGGATCCGACCGAGGTCAGCGCCTGGGCGCGCCGCGTCCTCGAGGCACAGAGGCGCTTTCAGCTGCTGACCGCGCTCCGCCAGGGCGCCTGGGGCGTCGAGGGCCTCAACCAGCGCATCATCGAGCGGCTGCGCGCCCACGGGCTCCTCGCGGCCGACCCGCACGCCGAGGCCCTCCCAACCGGACCACAGCGACACTGGTTTCCGGGGCGCCCGGTCATGGTCACCCGCAACGACTATGGCCTGAACCTGATGAACGGCGACCTCGGCGTCACACTCCCCTGGCCGGCCCCTGGCCGCCCGGACCGGGCCATCCTGCGCGTCGCCTTCCCGACCGTCGACGGCGGCGTGCGCTGGGTCCTGCCCAGCCGCCTGCAAAGCGTCGAGACCGTCTTCGCCCTCACCGTGCACAAGTCCCAGGGCTCCGAGTTCGACCACGCCGCGCTGATCCTGCCCGACCGCCCCAACCCCGTCCTGACCCGGGAACTCCTCTACACCGCGATCACCCGCGCCAAGCACCGCTTCACGCTGCTCTACAGCGAGGAACAGGTCTTGGCCGAGGCCCTCGAGCAGCGCGTGCAACGCGCCAGTGGCCTGATCGGGATCGCCGAGGCGGAGCCCTTCGAGCCGCTTCGCGATGCGACCGGGATGTGAGTCGCGCGACCTGTCAACGAGCGATGGCCGGCAGGACCCTAGAGGACCGCGGCGACGAGGGCGGCGAGGGCGAAGACGATCCATTTACGTTGCATTCCCTTCTCCTAAACTGACGCTATCCTGATTCCCTGTCGACCAAGGAGGTCCTGAGATGTGCGGACGTTTTGCGCTGGGGCTCCCGCCCGCGGCGATCGCCGACTACTTCGACCTCGGCGAGATCCCGGACGTCGCGCCGCGCTACAACATCACGCCCGCGACGCTGATCCTCGCGATCCGCGAGGTTGACGGTCACCGTCGGGCTGATCCCCTGCTCTGGGGCCTGATCCCGCATTGGGCGAAGGAGCGCAAGACGGGCTATTCGACGATCAACGCCCGCGCCGAGACCGTCGCCACGGCCCCGTCCTTTCGCGAGCCCTTTCGCAAGCGCCGTTGCCTGATCCCGGCCGAGGGCTTCTACGAGTGGCAGGCCCAGCCGGGGAGCAAGGTCAAGCAGCCCTACTTCATCTCGCGGAGCGATGGCGCGCCGATGGCCATGGCGGGCCTCTGGGAGCGCTGGAAGGATCCAGGCGGCGACGAGGTCATCGAGTCCTGCACCATCCTCGTGACCGACTCCAACAGGTTCCTGGCGCCGATCCACAACCGCATGCCGGTCCTGCTCGACCCGGAGGACTTCGCGACCTGGCTGGATCCGGAGAACCAGGACAAGGACGTGCTGAAGGGGCTGCTGCGGTCGTATCCGGGGGAGAGGCTCCAGGCCGTGCCGGTCAGCCGGCGGGTGAACAACCCGAAAAACGATGATCCGGGGTTGGTGGAGCAGGTAGGGGAACCAGCCGGCTGATAGGCGCTACCTCCTACGCGACGGATACCATGGCGAACTTGTGGTAACGGCCTATACTGCCGTGGATGGTTGCGGCTGGCGGGTGGTCTGGTATCGGCCAGGTCCGGTCACTGGCCGATGTGAGCGGAGCGTCCGGTAAACGCGCTTTGCGGTCAGCGGTCGGCGGTGTAAGCGGCCAGGCCGCCCGGCAGAAAGCAGACATTCATCCGCGGATGGAGGCGAGGCCTGCCGCGCCCCCGCGCGGGGTGAAGCTGTCTGCGCCTGGAGGGACCGTACCCGGCCAGGAAGAGACATTCGGGGAGCCCACCAGGGCGTACGACTGCAAAGTTTCTTTCCACCTTTACGGTTCCTTGTAGAGGGCGTGTCCCAGGCGAGATTTTCGATCCGCAGGAATCCGCTCAGTGACTCTTAAACGCTGATACCGGTCGCCCGCGCCGTCCCTCCGGGACGACCGCAGCTCGATGGACGGATCATCGAGACCCGCCGGATAGGCCGGCGCCGTGTCCTCCGTGTCAGCGCCGGCCGCTGGTTCTTCACGCGTCGTGTCCTGCGCCCAGCCAACGCCCGTCGCCAGCACGCATACAAGCACCAAGGCGCCGAGGGCAGCGCTGATCGTCGTTGTTTTCCCAAGCGGAAAACGCGTTATCACATCTACTCCTATTGGATCGGCATTGCGAATTGAGATCGATAAATGGCCGTGCAGAGGGGAAGCCTTTGAATCGATCAAGCCAGGCCGGCATACCCAGCGCCGGCATCGTACAGCAGCACGCAGAAAGCCGAGGTCAGCGCGGCCCGCTGCTTGCCGGCTTGCGCTTCGCTTCCGGGCTTAGCCCAGATCAGGCCATCCCGGTTGACTGCGCCGGTAACTCTCGGTGATGGTCATGTAGTTCACGACCGCTGAGACAACCCCTGCGACCAGACCCAGGATGATCACGGCCGCCGCCAGGGGAACGAGGATGGAGCCGAGCACGCGTTGCCACAGCACCGCAAAGGTGACGATGACGCCGAGCGCAAAGAAGCCATGCTTGATGGTCAGCCACAGGAAAGTCGGATAGAACCGCGGCTTGGGTGGCTTGACGGTGGTGTAGGCGACGGCCGTTAGAATCATCGCCAGACTGACCGCGAGGGGCACCGCGGCGCCGAATACGGTGTGCTCGTCGGTGGAAATGCTGTCCACGGTCAACGGCAACGGTGCGTGTCCTGAGAGCAGGTACCATTGGATCGCCCCGTTGATGATCGCATTGATGACGCCAGACAAGACCGCCCCTTTCGCGACGTCGGATGGACTCGGTGAAGCTGTTTGTTTAGGAGTGGACATCGGTATCTCTCTGAGTGGGTCAAAGAATTCGGAGAAATTCGCGACCGGAAGAGCATCGCTCCCAGCTTCGATCGCGAGCGGCAGTCGGGTACGATCGATCAAAAGCCCCAGAACAACTGGAGCTGGGCCGTATTCCAGGGCTCGGCGTCGCCGTCGGTTGCGTCTTCGATGGCAGAGCCGGGAAAGGCGATGCCGGCGATGCCCTGCAGGAACAGGCGTTGCGACAAGGCCCAACGGACCGTGAGCTGGATTTCCTCGCCGAGGTCGCGGGACGCCAGGGTGCCGAGCGCCGGGTTGGCGCCGAGATTATTTTTCTCGTTGGCGGTGTGCTTGTAGACGTCGAAGGTCAGGTTGAGCCTCGGCGTCGGGCTAAGATTCAGCCGGACCCGGTGTGTCCTGCGGTTGGCCTGGGTGAGCACCTTGTTGATGGAGATACCCTGCAGCCATTGATCCAGGCCGCCCGAGTAGAGTGTGTCGAAGCGCTCGTAGCGGCTGGTGTCCGGGTCGTCGCCGGAGAAGGATGAGAGGCGGTAGGAGATGCTCGGTGTCCAGGGCGTCGTCCGAGCGATCCAGCCGGCCTCCGCGTAGCCGGCCCAGGCCGCCATCGGGAAGTCGTCGTGCCACTGATAGGCGAGCTCCGCCTCCAACCAGGCGCCAGGGGCGCCGGGCCGCGCGCCGCGATGTGCATGGCCGGCGACGGTCCACAGACCCTCCCGCAGGCGCGGGCGGGCGTCCGGTGCGAGGTAGCGGGTATCCGACCGCGGGATGTAGATGAGCGAACCGTCCAGGGCCCAGCGCCGCGTGGTCTGGCGGCGCAGGTTCAGGCCGGCGACGCGCGTATGGGATTCGATGGGCTCGTTTTCGTTTGGGTCCAGCCAGAAGGCCTGAGCCGACCAATCCCCGAGCCGCCCGGAGGCGAGGAAGGCGAAGTCGTGGGCGGTGCGGGGCGACATGTACACGCCGGGCCTCGGCCCGGCATTCCACTGGGAGCCGAACTGGGATATCAGAAAGCCGCTGTTCAGCGTGAAGTTCTGACGCCCGGCGGAGACCTTGAACCGATGGCGCTCGTCCTGCGGTGCGTAGAGCAGGCCCGCGTAGGCCAGCTCAAGGTCGAAGGTGGCGCGCGGATCGTCGCGGAAGATGTCCCGCCCCACCGAGCCGGGGCCGATGCCGGACAGGGCGCCGAAGCCGTAGAGGTCGTCACCCCCGACGGGCGTGACGCCGCCGACGCCGATCTGGACGAACGCTTCGGCCCAGCTCGCCCGACTGCCGGTCCCCGCGCCCTCGGCCGGCTGCACCACCAGCGGATTGCCGCGGGTGAAGGTCTCGGGGCTGTCGAACCAAGGATTGCCGTCCGAGTAGATGCCAAAGCCGCCGTTCAGGATGACCCGCAGGTAGCGCCCGCCCTTGCGGTAGAGCAGCGGGAAGTCGCCTGGGTCGCCCGTGACGAGCAGACCGCGCGGCGGCTTCGACGCCTCGACGGTGGCGGGGAAGACAGTGACGATGAGCTGGCGCTCGACGCCGCCGCCGATCTCGCGTCTGGCGAACTCGATGGCCCGGATGTCGGGGCGCGCCTCCAGCCTGGCCCGGACCGCCGCCCCGAGTATCGGGTTCCACGGATCGCCGGGGCGCAGGCTAAGCGCGTCGCGCACGGTCGTGTCGAGCCTCTCGGCGCCGGGCGCATCCGGCGGCTCCACCATGACGATGATGGCGGTGATGGTCTCGCCGCCGTACAGCGGCTGCAGGGCCTCGTAGCCAGGGCCGCCACCGACGCCGACACCGATGCCCGCGCCGGTCTGAGCCACCGCCGTGCCGCTCGCCATCATCCAGACCAGGGTCCAGACGAGCATTGAGCCATGTGAGCAGTTTGCCAGTGCTGGGTCTGCCGCCTGTCGGGACATGTCACCGGAGCCTAGCGCCGGGCGTTACTCGGGCATCAGGCGCACACGCTTGCCGCCACCCGAGACCTGGATCGTCTGCCCGGAGATCCAACTCCCCGCCGGCGAGGCGAGCCACAGAAAGGCGTTGGCGATGTCCTCGGGACGTCCGGCCCGACCGGTCAGGTTGTCCGGGTGTGCGAGCGCCTCCTGGACCTTCTCGTCGAGGCCCGCCTCCGCGTAGCCCGGCGTCAGGACCGTACCGATGAGCACCGTGTTGATGCGCACCTGTCTGGCGAAGTAGTGCGCGAGCCCGAGCATGGCGTGATTCAACGCCGCCTTCGCCGCCGAGTAGGCGATGAAGTCGAAGGCCGGCAGTACGCCGACGAGCGAACCGGAGTTGGTCACGGTGGGGTTGGTCGCCTGCTCCAGGTACGGGCGGCAGGCCGCCGTCATCCGTAGGGCCGCCAGTGTGTTGAGCCGGTAGCTCTCGACCATCTCATCGGCCGGCACCGCGAGCGGGTCCGGATAGGCCTTGCCCCAGCCGACGTTGTTCACGAGCGTCGACACACCGCCGAAGGTCTCGGCGGTCCTCGCGACGCAGGCGTCGATCTGCTCGTCGTCGGTCACATCGCAGGCCATGCCGATGACCTCGCTGCCGGTCTCCTTGGCGATCTTCTCGGCGGTCGCTTCGGCCTTCTCGCCGTTGAGATCGGCGATCATCACCTTGGCCCCCGCGCCGGCGAAGCTGCGCGCGATGGCCTCACCGATGTTCTGCGCGCCGCCGGTGACGATGGCCGAATGGCCCCGCATGCGAAAGTCTTTGAACGGGTCGAACTGGGACATGTTGTGCTCCTGGTGGGGTTTGCGTTGGTCGGAAACGAACGGACCAATCGGCGTCAGTCGAGCTCCTGCACGCCGCCGCCGGACACGGTCAGGATCTGACCGCTGATCCAGGCCGCGGCGGGCGCGCAGAGGAAGAGCGCGGCGTTCGCCATGTCCGCGGGCTCGCCGAGGCGCTTCAGCGGCGTGTGCTCGAGCATCTTCGCTTCGACCTCGGGTGTGAGGACCTTCGCCAGCGCATCGGTACGGGTCGCGCCGGGGGCGATGGCATTCACACGGATATTTTTGGGTCCGAGGTCGAAGGCGATGTTGCGCGTGAGGTGATTCTCTGCGGCCTTGGAAGCCCCGTAGGAGGCCATCCGCTGGTTCTTGTTGTCGCCGGCCATCGAGGTGATGTTGAGAATGGCGCCGCCGCCGGCCTGCTCCATATGCGGCGCGGCGAGCTGACAGAGCCGGAAGACGGAGAACAGATTCAGCTCGAAGGCAAAGCGCATGTCCGACATGGGCATGTCGAAGGGCTTGGGACCGCCGCCGCCGGCGTTGTTGACCAGGATGGTCAGGCGGCCGAAGGCCTTGACGGCGAGGTCCACCGCGGCAACCAAGTCCGCTTCCTTCGTCACATCGCAGGCGACGCTGGTCGCCTTGCCGCCGGCGTCGGTGATGGCGGCGGCCACCTGCCTGGCCGCTTCGGCATCGCGGTCCGTGACGGCGACTGAAGCGCCGGCGGCGGCGAAGGTTTCGGCAATGGCGCGGCCGATGCCGGCGCCGGCGCCGGTGATCAGCGCAACGGCGCCGTCGAGCTGGAAAGCGCGTGGATCGTACATGTTGTCACCAGTTGGTTCGGATACGTGGGAGATGAGGACGCGCCGCGGAGCGGCAAGCCGCTTTGCGCCCAAAATGGGCGGGCATGACCAAGCCACGAAGTGAGCTGGCTTTGAGCGCTGGGTTTCAGTATGAGCAACGGCAGACGCGGCATGTCCACCGCCGCGCCGGGTGCGGCTCGGTGGACGCGCGAGGTACGTTCAGCCGGACGTCGCCTCGGTGCAAGCGGAGACCACCGTGGCAAGGTAGCGCAGTGTTGCCTCGGTCGCGGGCTCGAGATCCTACGCAGCCTTGGCGGTGGCGATCAGATAGCCATTGTCGCGGCGGATGATCCAGCCCTGGGCCTCCAGGTCGCGGACCTTGCGGCGGACGGTTTCCCGCGGGATGCCGCTGTAATCCGCGATGGACTGCAGATTGATGGGTGCGGGCTCGTTGTCGGGACGCGCGCGCGACATGAATTCGTCATAGGACATGCCCTCGACGCGCCCCCGCGCCCCGGAGTGGGTCGCGGACGAACCCTTGAGCCTACACGCTCCACGGGGCGGTGTATGAAATCCCGCCGCCGTCCATAAGCATCCACTGAAGGACCATAATGGTCGTAAGCACGCGCCCAGGCTCAGCGCCACGGGTGACCGCAAAGCACGTTCAGGAGACGCTCGCCGTCCCCCTTGTGACTGGCGGCAGTTGGGACGTAGCCGACGGCCGGGTGAATCTTTCTGGGGCCGTGAGCGTCGGTAGTGGGCACTCCATCTGCTGAGGCAAGTGGACAGAACCCTTCCGCTGCTGGAAAGCTTGCTTCTCCGTCAGCTTCGGGGCGGGAACAGCCTATCGCCGACGCGCAGAAGTCCCAGGGTTGGAGGGCGAAGGCACCAGAAGTGACACCACTCGGGCAGCGTCCGCTTTCTGGACTCACGGTCGGATTTCCTCCTCCACGGCCAGCGACCGCACTGCGTCCAAAGCGGTCACTCAGCATGGAGCGCCCAGCGGCAGGTCTGGGTCGTTTGCGGTCCCGGACGTAGTCGCTTGGTCCCGAGACACGGCCACTCTCCCGGACTCAGGCCCCGCCGACTCCCACCGGACCGCTTCCGTCACGCGCCTTGCATCGCGCGTCCGTGCGCGAGCAAGCCGCGCGCCGCTCGCTGCGCCTTGCCGACGGCTGGCCCGCTTGCGCCCCCGCACACGGGCCGGGCAGCGCACACGACGCGCTCCCCGGCCCGGTGCGGTGGCACGGCGCTCCTGGGCTTCGGCTGGCGCTCTTGGAAGCGAAGGAGCGTGGCCTGGCACGGCCCTGGCTTCTCGGCACCGGCGCTCGCGGCAGCTATTCGATGCAGGTCGTGGCCGCCAGCGCCGGTGCCGGCCAGGCCCGCGCCAGGCCCCGACCTGTTCTCATCCGGGGAGTGCCCCGGACCCCACGGCCGCTGCGCGGGTCGCTGCGCTCCAAAAGGTCACGACCTGTTTGGATTACCCCCAACCCTTCAAGAGGGCAGGGCGCCTGACGGCGCGTTGGCCCCGTGACGAGGTCGGCCCACTTGTGTTCTCCCTGCGTCGCGCTCCCGCCGCGACAAGGCCCCCAAGCCCTTCCTACAGCCGCGGCACGATCTCCGGGTGCTCCCACAGGAAGTCGATCTTGCGGTTCAGCGTCGCGACGTCATCGAGCGACCCGTCGGCACGCCGGCCGCACCAGAAGGATCCAGCGCCTTGCATCGACCGATACTGGACCCGGAGCTCGCGGGCGGTCACCTCGACCGCGGTGATCTCGGCATCCTCGGGCAGAATGTCGGCGTAGAGGTCGGCGCATTCGTGGAGGGCCGACCGAGCGAAGTAGGGCACGCCGGTGCCGAAGAAGACCGCGGCGACGAGGTCATCGAGTCCTGCACCATCCTCGTGACCGACTCCAACAGGTTCCTGGCGCCGATCCACAACCGCATGCCGGTCCTGCTCGACCCGGAGGACTTCGCGACCTGGCTGGATCCGGAGAACCAGGACAAGGACGTGCTGAAGGGGCTGCTGCGGTCGTATCCGGGGGAGAGGCTCCAGGCCGTGCCGGTCAGCCGGCGGGTGAACAACCCGAAAAACGATGATCCGGGGTTGGTGGAGCAGGTAGGGGAACCAGCCGGCTGATAGGCGCTACCTCCTACGCGACGGATACCATGGCGAACTTGTGGTAACGGCCTATACTGCCGTGGATGGTTGCGGCTGGCGGGTGGTCTGGTATCGGCCATTTCCGGGCACTGGCTCATCCGCCCTGAGCGTCGGGTAGTCGCACATTCTCCACAAGCCAGGCGTGGGGCTCCTGCTGTTTGCCATTAACGGCTGAACGCCTCGATGGCCTCATCGGCGCCATAGCCGCCCACCTCCAACAATCGATCGAAGAGGTCGAGACACCGCCGACGAAGGTCTGGGTCTTGTTCAGCTTGGCGGTAGGCGCGAAGGATGAGGCCACTCAGGCTGTCGGCGGTGGCGGCAGAGGATAGCCTAAGGTCGCCGGCTGCAGAGCCGACCAGGTCTAGAAAGCGGTGGCCCGCTTTCATCAGCAGGCCAGGAGGTGCATCTACGGTTTCTTCGATGGCCCAGAAAAACCGCTCGGCGCCCTCGGCGAACGCCGGACTTTCGATGAAGGTCTGTGCAACCGAAAGGATCGGCTCTATGCGCTTCATGTCTCTAGCGTGCCTTATCCAGTTGCTGGCCGCGAGGCGTGCTTCGGAATCGGGATCAGAGAAGAGACGTATCAGGGATGCCTCGCAATACCCGCGGTCCGGTGCTGCAAAGATGTTGTGGCTCAGAACCTCAGCCACCCCCTTCCGTGTCTCCAAATCGCCGTGAATCCCCTTTTCGGCCAAGGGCCGCGCAGACTCGTCAGATAGCGCGACCAACGTCGCTTGCCTAGCGCCCGCATCTCTGGCTTTCGCGACACCGGAAGCGAGCATCCGCTCGAGGATCGGCCAAACCTGCTCAAGCTCGCCGAGAGCCGTGTAGTAAAGAAACTGTTCGACGGGATGCGCGCCGAGCAGGTCGTCTTCCGCCTCGCAAAGCCGTAGGAAAAGGGCTACAGCGGTTGTGTGGTCGTAGCGCAGCGCCTGCACGCAGGCCTGAGCGACGCAGGTCCGCACCGAAATCGACGGATCTGCGACCATCCGCTCCAGCACTGGTGAGAAATGCTCCCAGTACCTGTGTTCTCGAGCGATCAGGCAGGCAATCGCGCGTGCTCCGCTGCCGCGGACGGTGTTGATGCCATAGGTGTACGGATCGCCTCCGTAGTAAGGCCCTTGCCCCCCTGCGTCCTGCTGCCACAGCTCTTCGGCAGGATCAGGGTCCTCGGTCGCGTACCAGGAGACGACATCGAGTAACGCGCCTGAAAGATCCTGATCGCCGTGCTTGGCGATGACCTGCGGGAGCCAACGACCGTGCGGGCGATCGGGACGCTCGTGGGCGCGTTCGACAACTTGGCGCAAGAGGTCCGGCGAAACTCCGCCCTCCTGAAGGCCCATCAGAACGGCCTCGAAGTAGTGTTCGTTCGCGTCTTCCGGAAAGTTCAGCATCAGGCGTGCAAAACGCTCGGGTTCTTCCTTGGTGCGTTCCTTGAGGGCTATTGCCAATTCACGCGCGCCGCCTAGCACGCGATCGTGCAGCCAAACGCGCGCCTGGTCGTCGACATACTTCCGGATGGCAGAAAGCCACTGCGCATCGCTCATCCTCTCAGTGGCCTTTTCAGGCACTGGTGGCTGAACAATGCCCCCTTTCAAAGAATGCGGGCTTTCCAGTCTCCAATCCAACGACACCGCCTTGCGCGCAAGCTCCCCTTTGCGTCGCCTGGCCGCGGCAGATAGCAACTCCGTCGGTAGCACGCGAAGGAGCAGATGCTGGTGTTGTCCGTAAGACCATCGGAACCAGTTTGCCCGCTCCCTGGCCGCAACCCTGTCCGGACTAGCTTCGTCCGGGGTGGAGGGCTGCCAGCGCTCGAAGTCGGCGAGTAGCCAGGGCTCGAGCCGCGCTACGTCGGCCTCATCGAGAAAAGGAGACAGGGTTCGCAGCAACTCACTACAGTCCCAGCGTGCTTGATCGTGGTACCAGATGCCCCACTGCTTCCAGTTTTCCGCCAAGTATTCGACGGCGACCGGCTTCCATGCACCATCCTCGATCGCGAGAGCGCGTAAGAGAACGGCGTGGGCCGTCTGACACACGGACGCGTTCAACTGGTCAATGGCCGATCGGACCAAAGTCGGGGACGATGCGGCAGCCCCCTTGAGCGCCGCTACCAATGACATGATCAGGACTTCCGGGCCCCAGTGAGACAGCTCCCGGAAGCCTCCATGCCAAATGCGATCGTTATAGGGCAGAACGGTATCGCGGTCAGCGGCACGCGTGAGCAGTTCCAGCCACGGGACGACCGCAGCGTTCACGAAGGCGTCAGGGGCCCTCTTTACCAGCTCAGCCAGATCGTGCTCGGACAAGACTCTCTGCGTTTCCTGATCGTGGCTGAACAGCTCGGCGCCGCTGTCCGCGTGTGCCACAACCTCTAACCAACGAGCCACGGCGCGACAGGCCACGTCG
>NZ_JBDKXB010000050.1:0-11809 GCF_041197575.1 Thioalkalicoccus limnaeus
TATACGAAGCCCCAACTGGCCGACGAACTCGGCGTCACGATCCGCACCCTTGACCGCTGGTGGGCTGAGCGCATCGGCCCGCCACGGACGTACTTCGGGAGGACGCCCGTCTACTTGAAGGCTTCGGTTCAGAAGTGGCTTGAACAGCGCGAGCAGCATGCGGCGCGAGAGCGGGCAGCGTGAGGGTAGGCAATGGACGCAACCGCAACCAGACCGCCACCTGCAAATGAAAACGCCCCGATCGTGGACGGCGACCGAGGCGCGGGGCAGGCAGATCAAACCAACGCCCTGAATTCTACCATGGGCGATGCCGCGCTGACACACGCCACCCGCGGGATTCCAGTATTCCCGTGCAACCCTGAGAACAAGCGCCCGCTGACTGCGCACGGGTTCAAGGACGCCACCACCGACAAGGACCAGATTCGCCAATGGTGGCAGCGCTGGCCAAATGCCCTGATCGGTATGCCGACCGGCGCCGTCACCAAGGTGTTCGTCCTCGACGTTGATAACGATCCGCTCACCGGGAAGGATGGCGAGTCGTCGCTTTTCCAGCTCGTCAACGGCCATGGATCGCTGCCGGATACCGTCGAGGCTATGACGCCGCGCGGTGGACGGCACATCTACTTCCGGCATCCAGGTGGCGACGTTCGCATCCCGAACTCAGCGTCCAAGCTCGGCCCAAACCTCGACATCCGGGGCGACGGCGGGTATGTGATCCTGCCACCGTCACGGCTGCCCGATGGGCGCTGTTATGCCTGGGAAGGGTCCAGCGATCCGACGGAGGGTGCGCGATCGGCGGCTGCGCCGGACTGGTTGCTGAACGCCGTGCTTGCGCCGCCAACCGCCGAGGCGCCATCAGCACAGACATCGGCAGCACCAGATCAGATCGAGTCCGGCCGGCGCAACGATACCCTGTTCCGCCTTGGGCGATCGCTGCGCGCCAAAGGGCTTACCGATGGCGCCGTCCTGGCTGCGTTGCGCGCAGAGAACCTCGCGAAGTGCAGACCGCCATTGCCCGATGCCGAGGTGGCTGCGCTCGCGCAGTCGGTTTGCACGAAGCCGCCGGGGGGATCGGCAGAGTCCCGCGAGCCTGACGAGTGGCCAGACCTGGTGCGCCTCGACACCGGCCGCGAGCTGCCTAGGCTCCGCCCCGACCTGCTGCCTGGCTGGGCAGGCCGCTATGCCGCCGCGTTGGCCATCGCGACCGAGACCCCGCCCGAGCTAGCCGGCGCCCTAACGCTGGCCGCCTGTAGTGTCCCGTGTGCCCGTCGCATGTCCGTCATGGTGGCGCCCGGACACTTCGAGAACACAAATACCTGGTTAGCTGTCGCGCTACCACCCGGCAACCGCAAATCCGCTGTGCAGTCGGCCGTATGCGCGCCGCTTGTCGCGTGGGAGCGCGAGCAAGCCGAAATCGTCGCGCCCAAGATCGCCCATGCGCAGAGCGAAGCCAAGACGCTGCAAGTCCGAGCCAACGCCGCGCGCGCTTCGGCCGCCAAGACAACAAACACCGCCGAAATCCGGGAAGCCACAAACCTGGCCGCCGACCTAGAGGGGCAGGTGCCCGAGATTCCAGCCCTACCGCAACTATGGACCAGTGACGCGACACCGGAACGCTTGGGAGCGCTGCTCGCGGAGCAAGGCGAGTGTATGGCGTGGCTGTCGTCGGAGGCCGGGTTGTTCGATCTGTTGGCCGGCCGGTACTCCAACGGCATCCCGAACCTTGATCTGGTGCTGAAGGCATGGAGCGGCGACGCCGAGCGAGTGGACCGCGGAAGCCGCCCACCCGTCTTTCTGCTACGCCCGCGCCTCACCATCGGACTGTCACCACAGCCGGACGTGCTGCGCGGGCTGTCGATGCGCCCCGGCTTCCGCGGCCGTGGGCTGCTCGCCAGGTTCGCGTACCTGTTGCCACCGTCGCCGCTGGGGTACCGCCAACTGGGAGCGGATCGCCCTGGCGCCCGCGTCCCTGAAGGCTTGGCCGCCGAGTATGACGCCGGCATCCGCGCCATGCTGGAGTGGGGGCCGGTGAATTCTGCGAATTCTGCGAATTCTGCGAATGAGGAACGGCCCCGCCTGCTGAGGCTTTCACCCGCCGCCTACGCCGAGTGGTTGGACTTCGCTCGCGCAGTCGAGGTGCGTATGCGGCCCGGTAACGATCTGGAGTCCATGACGGATTTGGCCGCCAAGGTTCCCGGCACGGCCGCCCGCTACGCCGCTGTTATGCACGGCATCGAGCATGCCCACGGTGCGCCATGGGAAACGCCGATCAGCATCGACACGATGGGGCGAGCCCTGGAGTTCGCCGCGCTAACCCTTGAGCATGGCATCGCTGTCATGGGGTTGATGGACGCCGACCCCGAACTAGCCGCCGCCCGCAAGGTTTGGCAGTGGCTTGAGCGCGGGCGGAGAGTCGATGCAACGGTTCGCCAGGTGTTCGAGGGACTGAAGGGCACCTTCCCGCGAGTCGCGGCACTTGAAAGCGCCCTGGACACACTGGTTGAGCGCGGATATGTCCGCGTCGTCGAGGCGCGCCGCGACGGCCCCGGCAGGAAGCCATCGCCGACGATCGAGGTCCGGCCTGAGCTGGCGGAGGCATGGCGATGAGCTGGCGAAACTTGATGCCCGAAGCCTATTCGCACAATTCGCACAATTCGCAGAATCGGGATTGTGCGAATACTGCGAATTCTGCGAACCAGGTTTTTCCGGACGGCACCGACACCACCGGCCGCCGCCTGTGGCTGGTCACCCTGCCGTCGGGCGAGCGGATCAGCGTCAGCTACACGCCACCCGCCTCGCTGGCCGAGGTCCGCGGTCTCTGGCCCGACGCCCAAGCGATCGAGCCCGGGGCCGAGCCGCTGCCCGACGGCACACTGGCAGCCGGCGACGAGGCGCTGGTCCGCGGCTGGCTGGCCCAGATCGGCGAGCACGACGAGGCCACCACCGCCGAGGTCTTGGCCAGGGCCGCCAGCGACCCCGAGGCGTTGGCTTTCTACCTCGAGCGAGCCGCTGCCGCGGGCATCGAGGCGCAACCCGAGACAGCGCAGAAACCTGCCCGTCAGGCGGCCGTATGCGCAACCTGCGCGCACTTCGAGCGCGACAGCACCAATCCCACAGGTGGCCTTGGCGGCTGCCGTATCGACGCACCAGCGAGCCGGAAGCCTGGCTCGTGCTGGCCGTGGCCGAATCACTCCCTGAACTGCGATCAATTCGAGGGCGACCGATGAACATCCGAACCTACGGCGACGACGCTGAGATCCTGCGACTGGCCGAGGCCGACCGCTGCGCGACCGCAGTGCGCGAAGCCCTGGCCCGTGGCGGCGACCAGACGGCCGGCATACTCGCGGGTCCGCGCATCTACCTGGTCCACACCGCGCCTGGCGACTCAGGGTTTTCGTGCCTCGAAGTTGGCACCCCGCTCCAGATCCCGTTGGTAGTGGCGGCACTCGCACCGATCGTCGGCTCGCTGGGTGCGATGCAGGTGCGCCCGCACGATCAAGACCCGTCAGCTCACTGGGCGTGACCGCCGATGGCGTCATCGGCCCCAAGACCCGTGCTGCACTCGCTGCCGCCGATCAAGGTGTGCTCTACGGCAAGGTGCTGGGCCAGCGCTTGCGCCATCTCGGACGGCTGATCACCAACGATCCCGAGCAGTCGGCGTTTGCCGCTGGCTGGATGAACCGGATGGCGGAGTTCGTGGAGGGCACGGTATGACCCCGATCCTCACCACCTTGGCCCCGGGCTTGCTCGAAGCCGGCAGCCGACTCATCGACCGCCTGGTGCCGGACCCGGCCGAACGCGAGAAAGCCAAGCTCGCCCTACTGCAAGCCGAAGGGCAGCTGGCCCTGCAGGAGATGCAGACGAGTCTCTCGGCGATCCTGGCTGAGGCCAACTCGGCCGACCCCTGGACCAGCCGGGCACGTCCGACGTTTCTGTACGTGATCTACGGTGTGATCCTGCTGTGCGTGATGGGCGCCATCATCGGCATCTGGTGGCCGACGCATGTCTTCCAGGCGGCGGAGAACCTGAACAAGCTACTGGGCGCGGTGCCCGAGAGCCTGTGGTGGCTCTTCGGTGCTGGCTACCTGGGCTACACCGGGGCGCGCAGCTTTGACAAGTGGCGTGGTCCGGCCCGCTGATCGGTACTGCCCGACACGACAACCTGAAACGACGACCCCCCGATCTCACTGCCTTGACTGATGGTGGGGTCGGGGGATTTTTGCGTTTGGGCTTCTCGTAGGTTTAAAAATTTGTTAGGATATGCATTCATTTAAACCAAACCCAAGGAGGCGTCATGATTGCAGATCGCATTCGTCAAGCACGACTGGCGGCAGGTCTGACGCTGGGTGCTTTGGGCGAAAAAGTCGGTGTGTCGCACACCGCCATCCAGAAGTACGAGAAGGGTCTGCTGACGCCATCATCAATGCAGCTGCTCAAGCTGGCACGTGCCTGCGGCATCCGCACCGAGTATTTTTTCCGCACGCACACGGTAGAGCTGCTCCAGCCGGAGTTCCGCAAGCTCTCCTCCTTTGGCAAGACGGCGCAGGATGCCCTCAAGCTCAAGGTGGTGGAGTTGGTGGAAAAGCGTGTCGAGTTGCTCGGCGCCTTCCCTGAATCACCGCTGCAGGCGTTTGCACCGCCTGAAGGCCTGCCTGAACGCATCGAGTCGCTCGATGAGATCGAGGCCTTCTCGGATCGGGTTCGCAATGCCTGGCAACTGGGCATGAACCCCATCGCTGACCTCACCGACACCCTCGAAGCGGTTGGTTTGCTGGTCATCGTGGTCGACGAAGATAACCCCAAGTTCTCGGGATTGACCGCCAAGGCTCGCACCAATGACGGTCGAGAGTATCCCGTGGTGGTCGTGTCCAAACTCTGGCCTGGTGATCGGCAGCGTTTCACCTTGGCACACGAGCTGGGGCATTTGCTCCTGGAGGGGCGACTGGCTGAGGGTCTAGATGAAGAGAAAGCCTGTGACCGTTTTGCCGGTGCTTTCTTGGCCCCGCGTGTGGCGGTGATTCATCTACTGGGACAACAGCGTCACGCACTGGAATGGCAAGAGTTGTATGCGCTCAAGCACGAGTTCGGGCTATCGATGGCCGGATGGCTGCAACGGGCCAAGCAATGTGGGGTGATCACCGATGCGTTTCACCTATCGATAGTCAAACGGTTTTCTGTCAGGGGCTGGCGCAAGAACGAGCCCGGTGATCCGTTGCCACAGGAGCATCCACGCCTTTTCGATCAGTTGGTCTACCGGGCCTTGGCCGAGCAGTACATCTCTGAGGGCAAGGCTGCAGAACTTTTGGGCATCCCGATGATGCGCTTCCACAAAGAACGCCAGCTGGAGTCGTCGGATGCGGTTGCTTATCAGTGATGCCAACATCTTGATCGACATGGAAGCCGGAGCGTTGATGGAGACGCTGTTCCGGCTTCCGATGCAGTTCGGCATCCCTGATCTGCTGTACTACGAAGAGATCGAAGAGGGCAGTCCGGGGCTTGAGCAGATGGGTTTGCAGATCATGGAGGTCAGCGGTGACTTCGTGAAATACGCCGCCCTGCTGCCGGGTCAGTACAACCCGACGCTGCCTGCCAAGAACGGCGCCAAGCCCAGTCACAACGATTACCTGGCGCTGGCACTGGCGAAACAAGAATCCTGCACGCTACTGACAGGTGATGCCAACTTGCGCATCGTGGCCATCAAGGAGTCGGTCACGGTCATGGGCACCATCGGTCTGCTGTGTGCCATGGTCGAAAACCAGCTGCTGACGGTGGACGAGGCGCTCAAGGCCTTGCACAAAATGAAAGAGGGCAAGCGTCGCTTGCCCTGGCCTGATGCAGAAAAGATGCTTGAGGCGTTGCGCTGATTACACCGTAGCCGCCACCGCAGCCTGATTCGCCACCACCGGCCGACGCCCCACGACATTCCCCACCACATTGACCGCCTCGAGCATCGCCTGCGGCGACAAGTGCGCGTAGCGCATCGTCACCTTCGGATCGTGGTGCCCGAGGAGCTTTTGCACCTCGTACAGCGACCGCCCGGCATTGCCCAGGAAACTCGCGTAGCTGTGGCGCAGGTCGTGCAGCCGCACCTCGCCCAAGCCCACCTTCTTCCTGATCGAGTCCCAGGCGTAAAAGATCGACACCGGCGGCTTCTTCGTCTTCGGGTTGAAGAACACCCAGGGGATGTCCTCCTGCCGGGGCAGTGCCTGCAGCAACTCGATGGCCGCATCGGAGAGCGGAATGTGGCGCGGCTTCTTCGATTTCGACCGTGCCGCCGGCACCGTCAGCAGCCGACGGTTGAAATCGATCTCGTCCCACCGGGCGTCCAGGACCTCGCGCTTGCGGGCACCTGTGTAAAGCAGCAGCCGGATCACCTGGCCCACCTGCACATTGCGGTTGGTGTCCAACTCGTCAAACAGCCGCTGCACTTCTTCTGTGGTCAGGTAACGTTCCCGCGCACCGTGGTCCTCAAAGGGCTCCACGCCATCACACGGGTTGCTCTTGGGCGGCAGGATGTCCCAGCGGATCGCGCAGTTGTAGATGAACTTCATCAGCACAATCATCCGGTTGCAAGTCCCGACTGCGTAACCCTTCTCGAACACGGCGTGGTGGAAGGCCACCACATCCGAGCGGGTGATCCGGTTCATCCGGAAATCGGCAAACACCGGCAGCAGGTGATTGCGCAGCATCGTCTCATCCGTCTCCCAGCTGCGCTTGCGGGTCTTGGCGTAGGGCAGATACCGCTCGGCCACGAAATCCCCGAAGGTCGGCACATCCTTGAAGCGATGGCTCTCCACCTTGGGATCGCCACCCTCGGTGACCATCTGCTTCATTTTGTGCGCCTTGGCCCGGGCGTCCGACACCGAAATCTCATCAGCCCGGCCAATCCGGTTCAGTCGCACCTTGCCGGCGGCATCGCGGTAGCGGAAGTAGAAGGTCGCGCCACCGCTGGCGCGATGCTCCAGCAAGAAGCCCTTGATCTCCGTATCGAAGTAACTCACGGCCCCGGAGGCAGGCTCGCGACCTGGCAGTGTCGCCAGGAACTCGGTCGTCAACGCTTGTGCTGGCATCGTCGTGCTCCTCTATCTATTGAGGGTCATGCTACGATATAATGCGCCGCAAAAGACATAAAACACGTCTAATAAAACAGAAATATTTACCTGCCAAGACCGAGCAAAAGAGAAGGAGTCGACCATGATCGACGGAAGACAGATCCGCGCCGCGCGCGCGATGCTGGGCTGGAGCCGGGAGGACCTGCTCAAGGCCTCGGGCATCTCGATGTCGGCGCTGCTGCGCATGGAAGGGGCACTGGCCGACAGCCGTGGCTCCACACTCAACAAGGTGGCCAAGGCCCTGACCCTGGCCGGCATCGAATTCGTCACCCGCGATGACGGAGCCATCGGGGTGATTCTGAAGGCACAAAACCCGCCTGATGCGCCACAATGAGCACAGCATCCCGAGCCACCCAAAAGGCACGAAGGCCACCTGATGAGACGCATTGGGTGGCCTTTGCACTAGATGGCTTCGGTTGGTAGGTAGTTGGTACGTCGGATTGGCTGTAAATTGCGTCTATATAGATAGGTGACGGGGCTAAGTCTTTGAAAAGAAAAATGAAATATCCGATCAGACTGAAAATATGCCTTTTGCGGTAGGAAAATGGTCGGAAGTGGGTGCTTTGAGGGCTTCAAAACGCGCGTAAGTCTTTGACTTACAAATGGATTGCAGGGTAGCTAGCTATTATGCACACTGATTCACCACCACACGAGGAATCGAGCATGACCACCGAAGCTGAAAGACAACTGGCGCAAGCACAACAGGCCCTCGAAGTGGCTCGGGCGGAGGAAGCGGCGGCCGACCAGTTGGCGCCCACAGCAATCGATATCCATGGCGCCGGCATGGCCACCATCTACACCCCTCGTCTATGTGCCTCGGCTTGTCTATCGTAGCTTCGACAGGCAACCTGCGCTTACTGTTTGTTCCTGCGGCGCTGAGCGTTCAACCGCCCCGAGGGTAGATCGACACCGGCGGCCTTGTCCGGCGGCAACAGCGACTTTCAACGCGAACTAACGCTGATGTTCCGCCAACTCCAGGCATGTTCGACGAGCAAGAACGGCGAGGTAGAAAAACGTGGCAAGACGAGGCGGACTTGGTGGCGAGAGAGCGAAAAGAATCCCTGGTGGATCAAAACAGGCCACCGAGAGGAACACTGAGAGTCGGGGAATCAGTAGTCTGCGCAACATGACTACTGAGGGTCTTGTGCGGGCACGATCCTCAGCCGTAGGAAAGCGTCTCGCGTCAATCGACCGAGAACTGGCTCGACGAAAAGTGAGTCCCGGGAAGCGACGGATCGCTGAAGGAATCTCGCCGCGCAAACCGACCTCCAGCCAAGAATCTCGGCGTGTACAGGGTGCGCGACGTGTAGATACCCCTCCCGGCGGTTTCGAGCGATCTGACGCGGCTAACGTCAGCAGTCCGTCGAAAGATTTCGACCATTTGCCAGGTTACCGGGTCGACGCCTTAGGGCGGCAACGTCCCGACTTCTACCAAGACGGGGTTGTTTCAACCACTGAGCGAGTTGCAATTGAGGGAACAAGAATAAAGCGAGACGCGCGATTCCGCGCCAGGGTCATCGAAAAGTATGGTTCCGCCTGCGTTATCTGCGGCTACAAAACCCATGTAGAAGCAGCCCACTTAACACCAAAACACTACGGCCCGAGGTCCAGCGCCGCGCCACCCGCGACGCATAGACGCCTTACTATGGATTCTGTCCGACCCATAACCTGCATCCCTTCCCCGCACCCCGTCACGTCACGCATAATCGCGGCATCCCAATTACCGTGACGTGACGCCGATGACCGAGACCACCGAACCCAAGACCCGCGGGCGACCGCCGACGGGCCGAGCGATGACCGCCGCCGAGCGACAGGCCCGCTACCGGGACCGTCAACGTGCGAAGCTCGCCCAGGCCGCTAGCCCCGAGGCCGACGAACTGCGCCGAGCAATTGAACTGGCCCAAGCCGAGATCGCCCGCTTGAACGCCGAGGGCGATCGGCTCGCGCTGAAGGTGGATCAGCTGCAACGCGCCTTGGCCGCCAAGGAGAACGCCCACGCTCGCACCGCGAAGATCGCCGACAAGGTTGTCACCGAGCGCGACGCCCTACGCGACCGGATCGCCGAGCAGGACAGGCAGATCGAAGCGCTCAAGGCCGAGCTGGCGCGCTGTCGTCCACGGGTACACGCGACAGGACGATAGGCGAAACCTCTTGGCATGGCCTTGCCTGTCGGGCATGGCGCCGATCGAGCGATAGTCGACCGACGTGCCTCGCAAGCCATGCCAGATAGGCCGAGCCGATCAATCGACTGGCCCACCACGCGCGTGCTGCCAGCACTGGTGCGTGATACGGCCGCCCGCGCACGGGTACGCCGAGGCCCAGACACCGCGCCGACCATGCCCGTGACGCGGCCGTGACGGATCGGCGAGGCACCGGCCGGCACTGTGGCACGTCACCGCTTGCCACAATCCCGGCTCTCAACTGTGGCAAAAATGTGGCACAACGAAAAACGGCTCAGGGACGAATCGCCTAAGCCGTTGTTTTATTGGCGCGCCCGGAGAGATTCGAACTCCCGACCACCTGGTTCGTAGCCAGGTACTCTATCCAGCTGAGCTACGGGCGCTAAGCAAACGAGGACGCTCCATCCCTGGAGGCTCTATCCAGCCGCGCATGCCTGCGGACTGATTGAGCGGCGGCTTGGGCCTGCTGGACCAAGCTGAGACCGGTATTATCGGCAGCGGACGAACGGACGTCAACCAGAGATATACGCTGTCCTCCGTGTGCTCGGATAGAGCCGAGGGCGGAAAGCTAACAGCGGGTACAGGATTCGACCGGCAGGCCGCGCCGCAACCAGCCCGGGCCAGCCCGGCTTCCGGCCATCCCTTCGGCGATGTTGTAGACGTTCGTGAAACCCACCGCCGTCAAAACCTGCTGGACCTGACCGCTGCGATTGCCGGTTCGGCAGATGAGTCCGATCGGGGCATCCTTGTCGCCGTCAACCTCGGCTAAGAGTTCGCGCACAAAGCCCTCCAGCCCACCGGGATGCTGCATGTCGATCTCGCGCACGCCGGCGACGACGCCGGTCTGGCGCCATTCGCGCGGGGTGCGAATGTCGATGATGGTCATCTCGCCCTGGCTCGCCAACGCCCAGGAATCCGGGGCCGAGATGTCATGCTCCGAGAGGGAGGCGGAGGAATCCCACTGACAGCCCGTGCTAACAACGACAACGAGAGAAACCAGCCCCAGGAGGCCGGCAGTGGTTGCTACAGCTCTTTTCATCGACGACTCCAAACAACATGATTCGATCGGACTCGGGCCCGCGAGGTTCGCTTGACCAGGCGCGATTCGCAGCCGGCATCAGACCGCAGCCCCGCCTGGCCCGCTACGAGATTTCGCAACCACGAGACGGTTCGCCGACCCCGCTCCGCCCCGCCCCTTGCCCTGTCCTGTCCTGCCCGTAATATTAGCGTTGGTTGATTCTTCAAGCGATCGCAGGAGCGTGACGGATGTCTGATCTCATACTCATCGGAAAGGGCTCCCAGCCAATTGGCATTCTGCCGCGGATGGCGAACCGCCATGGCCTGGTCGCCGGGGCCACCGGAACAGGGAAAACCGTGACCCTGCAGCGGTTGGCCGAATCCTTCAGCCGCATCGGGGTGCCGGTCTTCCTCGCCGACATCAAGGGTGATCTCGGCGGCATAAGCCAACCGGGCGGACAGAACCAGCGCGTCGCCGACCGGGTGGCCAAGCTCGGCCTCTCGAACTTCGACTACTCGGCCTGTCCGGTCACCTTCTGGGACATCCTCGGGGAACAGGGCCATCCGGTCCGCACCACGATCTCGGAGATGGGCCCCCTGCTGCTGGGCCGTCTTCTCCAGCTCAACGAGGTTCAGGAAGGGGTTCTCAACGTCGTGTTCCACGTCGCCGATGAGAAGGGTTGGCTGCTGCTGGATCTCAAGGATCTGCGCGCGATGCTGGGTTATGTCGCCGACAACGCCGGGGAATTGCGCACGGCATTCGGCAACGTGTCGGCGGCCAGTGTCGGGGCCATACAGCGCCGCTTGCTGGCCCTCGAGCAACAAGGCGGCGCCAATCTGTTCGGCGAGCCGGCACTCGACATCCAGGACTTGATGCAGACCGACGAGCGGGGGCGCGGGATCGTCAACGTGCTCGCCGCTGACCGGCTGATCCACACGCCAGCGGTCTATGCGACCTTCCTGCTGTGGCTGCTGTCCGAGCTGTTCGAACAGCTGCCCGAGGTCGGCGACCGCGACAAGCCGAAGCTCGTGTTCTTCTTCGACGAGGCCCATCTGCTCTTTTCGGACGCCCCCAAGGTGCTGGTCGACAAGGTCGAACAGGTCGTGCGACTGATCCGATCCAAGGGTGTAGGCGTCTATTTCGTCACCCAGAATCCGCTCGACGTCCCCGACAGCATCCTCGGTCAGCTCGGCAACCGCGTCCAGCACGCGCTGCGCGCCTTCACGCCGCGCGATCAGCGCGCGGTTCGGGCCGCGGCCCAGACCTTCCGGCCAAACCCGGCGCTCGATACCGAGCGGGCGATCAGCGAACTGGGTGTCGGCGAAGCGCTCGTCTCGGCGCTCGATCCATCGGGCATCCCGACCATGGTCGCGCGCGTCCTCGTCGCACCGCCCGGCAGCCGCATCGGACCGATCGATACCGCTGAACGCCGGGCGGTCATGGCCTCGTCGCTGGTCGCCGGTGTCTATGATGTGGCTGTCGACCGGGTCTCGGCGTAC
>NZ_JBDKXB010000051.1:0-8883 GCF_041197575.1 Thioalkalicoccus limnaeus
GCGCGCAGCGGCGCGAAGGTGTCGTTCGTGATGCGACCGGCCCAGACGAGGTCCCACAGCGCCGCCTCCCGGTCCGCCGCGGTCGCCGCCGGGACCGCGGCCCGCACCGCATCATCGAGTTCGACGAGAAAGCTCGCACCGCGCCGTTCGAGCCGATCGAGGATCGCCGCCGGCACCGGATCGTCCGGCGCGGTCGGTGCTTGGGGCTGTGTCGGGGCCAACGCGAGCCGATCGCGGCGAAAGAGTGTGATGCGTCCGTCGCGCGCGCCGAGCGCCCCGCAGCCGACCCAGAAGATCCGGCCCGCCGCCGCCAGCCGATCGAGCTGTTCCGAGGTGAAGCCCGGCACGCGCCGCGGCAGGATGACCCCGTGCAGCACCGACCAGGGCAACGGCAGGCCCGCCAGTTGAGTCACGACCTCGAGCAACCGCTCGTCGCCGCCCCGGCGGCCATCGAGACCCTGCCAGTCGACGAGAAAGCGACCGAAGGCCGCGGCCTCGACCGGCGCGACCTGGTTGCGCAGCCGCGCCAGCGTGCGGCGCTTGAGCCGGCGCAGGACCTCGGCATCGCACCATTCGGGTTCGACACCACCGGGGCGCAGCTCACCGCGCACCAGCCGTCCGGCGGCCTCGAGCGCCGCGAGCAGCGGCTCGATCATCGCCGGGCGCAGCCCGTAGCGCTCCGCGACCTGCCGCGTGACGAACGGGCCATGGGTCCGCGCGTAACGCCGAATCAGTTCTTCCAGCGGATTCCCGACGGGATCGTCCGCACCTTGCGGCAACCCGGGCGGGACGACGACGCCGAGCGCGTCGCGGTAGGTCGTCGCATCGTCGGCGGCGATCCAACGCGACTCGCCGGCGATCCGCACCCGGACCGCGCGCCGCTGCTCGGCGAGTCGCGCGACCCAGGCCGCACCATCGCCGTCCGAGCGCGCGGCGATCTCGGCCTCGGTCAGGTCGCCGAGCCGCCGCAGCCGATCGTGCAGTTCGTCCGGATCGCGCGCCCGATCGCCGTCGGCGACCCGTTGCAGTTCGGCCTCCACTTCGGCCAGGACCTGCGGGTCGATCAGCTCGCGCAGCTCGGCCTGGCCGAGCAGCTCGGCGAGCAGACCGCGATCGAGCGTCAGGGCCTGGGCCTTGCGCTCGGCGAGCGGCGTGTCTTGTTCGTAGAGGTAGGTCGCGACGTAGGCGAAGACCAACGAGCGCGCGAACGGCGAGGCGGTCCGCGTCTCGACCTCGTCGATCCGGATCCGGCGACTGTGCAAGGCGCGCAGCAGCTCCTTCAGCGCGGCCAGGTCGAAGACGTCGCTCGAGAGCTCGCGGTAGGTCTCGATGACGATCGGAAAGGACGGATAGCGGCGCACCGTCGCGAGCAGCTCCTGCGCCTTCAGCCGCTGCGCCCACAGCGGGGTGCGCCGATCTGGTCGGCGGCGCGGCAGCAAGAGCGCACGCGCGGCATTCTCGCGAAAGGCGCCGGCGAACAGGGCCGTGTGCGGCAGCTGCGCCGTGACCAGCTCCTCGATCTCATCCGGGTCCGCCAGCAGGGCCGACAGATCCGGCCAGTCGTCGGCGTCGGCGATCCGCAGCACGATCCCGTCATCGGTATACATCACCTGGACATCGAAACCGCTGTCGACCGACAGACGCTGTTGCAGCGCCATCGCCAGCGGCGCATGCACGCGGGCGCCGAATGGCGTCAGCAGACAGACGCGCCAATCGCCGAGTTCGTCGCGAAAACGCTCGATCGTGATCCGCCGATCGCTCGGCAGCGTGCCCGTATGTTCGAGCTGCTCGAAGACATAGTTGGCCAGATTCCCGGCCGCGTACCGGTCGAGCGGCGCCTGTTGCATCAGCCAAGCGACGGCCCGTTCGCGGCCCTGTTCGGCCAGCTCGCGCACGAAGGCGCCGATCGCGCGCCCGAGTTCGAGCGGCCGACCCGGACCATCGCCGCGCCAGAAGGGCAGCTTGCCAGGCTCGCCCGGGGCCGGCGAGACGACCACGGCATCGCGCGTGATCGCCTCGACGTGCCAGGTCGTCGCCCCGAGCAGGATGTTTTCACCGGCCCGCGTCTCGAAGACCATCTCCTCGTCGAGTTCACCGAGCCGCGGCCCGTCGGCGCCGAGTCGCACGCTGTACTGGCCGCGATCCGGGATGGTTCCGGCATTGATGCGTGCGGTCAGCGCGGCCCCGCGGCGCGGCGCGGCCAGATCCGACTGGCGGTCCCAGGACAGCAATGGCCGCGGGCCGACCAGATCGTCGGCCGGATATCCGCCCGCCAACATCGTGATGACGCCCTCCAGCGCGCCGCGGCCGAGGTCGCGGTACGGATAGGCGCGCGTGATCAGATTGGCCAGGTCCTCGACCCGCCGCGGGGCGACGGCGCAAATCGCGACGACCTGCTGGGCGAGGACATCGAGCGGATTGCGCGGCACCCGCAGCGCCTCGATCTCGCCGCGCTGCATGCGTGCGGCGATGACCGCACATTCGAGCAGATCGGCGCGAAACTTCGGCAGGATCCCGCCACTGCTGACGGCGCCGACATCATGGCCGGCGCGTCCGACCCGCTGGAGGCCGCGCGCCACCGAACCCGGCGACTCGACCAGAATCACCCGGTCCACGGCGCCCATGTCGATGCCGAGCTCGAGCGAGCTGGTCGCGACGATCCCACGCAGTTGCCCGAGTTTCAGTGCCTCCTCGATCGCGGCGCGCTGCCCGGGCGCGACGCTGCCGTGGTGAGCGCGAACCAACTCCTCGCCGGCCGATTCGTTGAGGCGTTGCGTCAAGCGCTCGCACAGGCCACGGCTGTTGACGAAGATCAGGGTCGCCCGGTGCTCCCGGATCTCCGCCAGCAACCGCGGATAGATCGCCGGCCAGATTCCGCGCTCGCTGGCCTTGGCGGCCGGCGCCGACGCGGCAAGCTCGGCGAGGATCGAACCGCCACGATCCGCACGGGGCGGCTCCGGCATCCGCTCCATGTCCGGCACCGGCACCGTCACCGTCAGGTCGAGCCGCGGCGCAGTGGCGGCATCGAGGATCGCGACCGGCCGCTCGCCGCCGAGAAAACGCGCGACCTCAGCGGCCGGCCGCACCGTCGCCGACAAGCCGATCCGCTGCGGATCGGCGGCCGTCAACTCGGCGAGCCGTTCCAACGACAGCGCCAGATGCGCACCGCGCTTGGTCGGTGCCAACGCGTGGATCTCGTCGACGATGACCGTATGCACGGATCGCAGCGCCTCGCGCGCCTGCGCACCGAGCATCAGGAACAGGGATTCCGGCGTCGTCGCGAGGATCTCGGCCGGCTGCCGGGCCTGGCGCCGGCGCTCCGCCGACGGCGTGTCGCCGGTGCGCACGTCGACCGCGATCGGGCGCAGCGGCTGACCCGACCGCTCGGCCGCCTGCCGGATCCCGACCAGCGGCGCCCGCAGGTTGCGCTCGATGTCGTAGACCAGCGCCTTCAGCGGCGAGAGGTACAGCACCCGAACGCCCGATGGCGCATCGGCCGGCAACGCGGCACAGGCATCGATCCCGGCCAGAAAGGCCGCCAACGTCTTCCCGCTGCCGGTCGGCGCGATCAACAACGCATGGCGCCCGGCGGCAATCGCCGGCCATCCCAGGCGCTGGATCTCGGTCGGCGCCGCGAAGGCCGCGGCGAACCAGGTTCGGGTCGGAAGGCTGAATGGGATCATGCAACCGATGTGGTAGTCGACAGAGGTCTTGCCAATGGCGCTGACCCTCCACCCCGTGCTCGGCCCTCCGCTCAGTGGGGTGTTGGTCGCAAGACGACAGTGGAGCCAGGTACCTGCCATCTCGCCGAGGACTTCCGGACGACCACCGAACTCCTCGCAAACCGATTCGGTGATCGCCGGCACCGGCCAGGGCTGATCGCAAATTTTTCCATCCTGGTTGCCTTTTCCGCACGAGCCATCGCCTTTTCGCCGCCGGCAACTGGTACCTGACCGACCGCTGACGAGTGGTTTCAGGAGGCCGTCAGTGCCCTGGTATTAGGCTGGAGCCAGACTCGCGCGAAGACGCGGGTACGGTTTCCCAGTCAACCCCTTGCCGGAGTATCGAATCATGCTTCCCCTCGTCAACGATCTTTACCGCCCGACCGCCCTCAGCCAACCGTCGAAGACCATGCACCGGCGCCGACATCGGCCCTTGCGGATCGGCCGGCCGACTACGCGCTCGCCGGCGCCGAAAGCGCTACCAATGCCCCCTGCAATGCGCACCCCGCAATCCATCGAAGAGGCGATCTGGCAATGGATCGACGCCAACCCGCCGCAACTCTATCGCGGCGGTGCCTGAGCGAGCGGTGTCAGGGCTCCATCGCCTCGCCCGGCTCGGCTCCCAGACTCGAGGGATCCTGATGGATAATGATGTCCGCGTCAGGGTAGAGGGCGCAGATCTTGGCCTCGACGACCAGGGCGACCCGGTGCGCATTGGCCAGGGTCAGGTCGTCGTCCAGCACAAGATGCAACTGGATGATCGCCCGCTGGCCGGAGCGACGCGTGCGCAGGCCATGCACCCCATGTACCTCTGGCACGCTAGAGGCCAGGTCGAGGATGCGCGCACGGTCCGCATCCGGCAACTCCCGGTCCATCAGCAAATCGACCGCCTCCCAGCCCAGCCGCAGGGCGCTGACCAGCACCCAACCGGCGATACCCAGTCCGATCAGCGGGTCGGCCTTCGACCAGCCCTGTCCGGCCAGCATCAGCGCCAGAAGGGTGGCCAGATTGGTGGCGAGGTCGGTGGCATAATGCAGCGAGTCGGCCCGGATGGCCGGTGAGCGGGTGCGGCGGATGACATGGCGCTGGAAGGCGAGCAGCGCTAGGGTCGCGACGATGGCGAACAAGATCACCGCCACCCCGACGCCAGTGGCCGCGAGTGGGACCGGCTGGAGCAACCGGCCGATCGCCTCGGCGCCGAGGAACAACGCAGAGCCCGCGATCAAAGCAGACTGCCCGAGTGCGGCAAGGGCCTGTGCATTGCCATGACCGAAGCGGTGCTCACGATCCGGCGGACGCAGCGACCAGTGCACGGCCAGCAGGTTGAGCACCGAGGCGCCCAGGTCCATGGCCGAATCCACCAGAGACGCCAGCACACTGATCGAGCCAGTGAGCCCCCAGGCGATCAGTTTGGCCAGGATCAGCACCAGCGCGGTACTAACCGAGGCCCAGGTCGCCAGGCGCAACAGGCGCGCCTGGTCGGCGATCGCGTTGGTCTGCGCGGTGACCGTGTTTGGCGGTACCATTGGCACGGATAGGCGCTAGACTCGGCCGTGCACGGCGGCGGCGCGATGTGCGCCGTGCCGACTGACGGCAGCAGTCGACCTTGGCCACTGCAGGGCGGCAAGCATCACGCAGCGCAGATGACAGTTCGCCGTCAGGTCGGGGATTCGCCGCACCAGCACTTTTATCCGGGCCTCACTTAATCGATCAGGCGGCCTATCCCAGGCCCGCGGTCGGATGGAACAGCCAAGCGCCGCGCTTGGCGGCTCCATTTCGAGGCCGATCCGAGCCGAGTATAGACCCTGTGGAGCGTCTTTCTCCGGACGGGTCGGCCAATCGCCCGAACAACGTTGGTGTTCGATCCTGGACCAGGGTCGATCCGGCTTCGCGACCAATGGGGGCCAAAAGCCGTCAAGTCGGCTTGCATGCCCCCTGTCAGGATGGCACATTGCGCCCTACCCTTGTTCATCGTTCCCTCGCGGGTCCGCCACGTCGCGGGCACGTCCCATCCAGGGCGGCACCGACGCGGGGTGACGCGTGCTGGCGCCTGGAGAATCTCATGGCCCGCAGTCGTGGTTTCACGTTGCTCGAACTGATGATCGTCGTCGCGATCGTCGGCATCCTGGCCGCGATCGCCTATCCGTCCTATCAGGACCACATCCGCAAGGCGCGGCGTGCCGACGCCCAAGCGGCGCTGCTCGAGCTCGCTCAGTTCATGGAGCGGCATTACACGCTCAACAATAGCTATCTCTGCCCACAAGAGACTGGCGCCTGTAAGGATAGAAAAAATAATCAGCCGCCTAAGTTGCCCTTCGATAAGTCGCCGAAGGATGGCGATGCCGAATACTACACCCTAGGTTTCGATGGCAATCCAACCGCCAACAGCTTTACCCTTCAGGCTACGCCCAAGGGGGCGATGGCCGGCGATCCCTGCGGTACCCTGACCATCACCAATACCGGCGTCAGGGGTGTTGGTGAGGATAGCACCCTAGCCGTGGACCTCTGCTGGCGCCGCTGAGCCGGTGCCCACGGCCGTCACGTCCGTGCGGCCGCGGGCCGCACGGGCGGTCACCTTCCGCGGCGCCGTCAGTGGGACACGGGTTTGCGGAAGTGCAGGATGCCCCAGTTCAGATAGCCACGACGCCCGGCGTCGACCCAATGGCCGAGCCCGGCGATCATCCGGTCGATGTAGTCGTCCGAAACCCGGCCGTGCAAATCGGGACGCGTCCGCTCCAGCTCCGTGCGGACCCGCCCATAGTGGCGAACGAGGTTCTCGGTCAGGCCGTGCACGGCGACCTCCTTCAGGCCGTGACGCGCTGCGGCCTCCCGATAGAAGGCGACCGACCCGAGGCTGTCCAGATGGATGCGTTCGAGGACCGGCCCCAGCACACCGGGCGGGCAGTCGTCGGCCTGCATCGGGTCCGTGAAGATGAACTCACCGCCGGGGCGGAGCACGCGGGCGGCCTCGGCGACGACGCGGTCGCGCTCACCGCTGTGCAGGATCGCGTCCTGTGACCAGACGAGATCGAAGCTGGCGTCGGCCGCCGGGACCGACTCGAAGCTCCCGTCGACGACCTCGATCCGCTCGGCCAGCCCCTGTTCGCGATTCACGTCGCGATTGCGCTCGTTCTCCTTCTCGCTCAGGTTCAGCGCCATGACCCGGCATCCGAAGCGCCCCGCGAGGAAGCGCGCCGCACCGCCGTACCCAGCCCCGAGATCGAGCACGCGACTATCCGGTCCCAGCGTCTGCGCCACCGAGGCCATCCGCTCGACGGTGCGCCGACTCGCCGCGGCGATCGGTTGCTCGTCGCTGTCATAGAGCCCGATGTGGATATCCTCGCCGCCCCAGATCAGAAAGTAGAAGTTGTCGGCATCATCGCTGTTGTAATAACGCCGGGCCGTTTCGACGATTTCGGAGTAACCCGCACTCATTCCTCTTCCCCCTCGGCGACATAGGACTTTTCGGCGACATGGATGAAGAAGTCGGGCTCGGTATCGTGGTAGGTCTCCTGAAAATCCCCATAGGTGGTGACCTTCTGGAAACCGACCTCGCGCAACAACTGGCGCACATAGCCTTTGCGCAGTGGGAACATGTTCAAATGGAAGACATGCTCGCCCGGAAATTCGTATCGGAAACGCGCCAGCGTCTCGTCGACGTATTCCGGCGTCGCCCGGACGTTATCGCCGCAGTAGTAGTAGTTGTGGGTGGGCTCGATGCGGTGATCGAGGATCGCGTCGTAATTGCGCTGATCGAGGATCAGGATCCCATCATGGCGCAGCGTGGCGTAGAATTCGGCCAGGGCCTTGCGCCGGTCGTTGTCGTTGTGCAGGTGGGTGAAGGAATTGCCGAGGCAGATGACGGCGTCGTAGAAATCGTGCACATCCCGGTTCAGCCAGCGCCAGTCGGCGTGGATCGTACGCAGGATGAAATCGCGTCGGCGGGCGTTGTCGAACGCCTTCGCGAGCATCGTCGGACTACCGTCCGCGCTCGTGACCTCGAAGCCGGCCCGTAGCAGCTGCAGCGAGTGGAAACCGGTGCCGGTCGCGACGTCGAGGACCTTCCTTGCGCCTTGCTCCTTGAGCTGACGAATGAAGAAATCACCCTCGCTTCGCGCTCGGGCATCCCAATCGATCAGTTCGTCCCATTTCTCGACGAAGCCGTGAATGTACTCCGATTGATAGTGATTGGTATCGCGGACCGCCAACGGATCCGCGCCATAGTCCTGCGCCCGACGATTCATCGCCATAGAGGTCTCCTCTCCCCCTCGAGATCGGGGAAGTGCTCGTGGCCCGTTCACGTCGACGCGTGGCGCGACGTATGCCAATGCCTGCGAAAAGACACAGCGATCGATTTCAGCGAAAAACCGGCTGGCAACCCGAAGTTGCCACGAATGCACGCCCTGGCGGCGTGGCGTCGTCAGTCGCCTGACGGATGGATGCCGGCACCTCGCGCGTGCGGCTGACAAGTCAGAGACTTGCGCCGACGTGCCTATGGGCCGTTGGTTGGAGCCTCGGTATTCTACAGGCATCAGATTTGACGTCTACCCCAAAACCCTGACCCGATGCGCGACGACCCGCATGACCCATCCGCCATCGGGCAACTCGTTGCGGCGCTGCGTCGACGAGCGCGGCTCGATCGACACCGGCTAACGCTAGTCCTCGCTGGCAGCGACGCCTGGACCGCTTCCGTGTGCGCGGACCACGCCGGCGATCGAACGCTCTGGTTGAGCGATCGGCAGCATCTCGCCAAGCCTCGGCGGCCGCTGCGCGCCGCCGAAGGACTACTCGGCACCGAGGTCGACGAGCTCGTCTACGATGCCCACGGCGGACTGGATCCGGATGGCTTCGGCGCGGCGACCGGAACCCTGCGCGGCGGCGGGCTCCTGTGGCTACTGACACCGCCGCTGTCGGATTGGCCGCGCTGGCCCGACCCGCAGGCCGATCGCATCCGGGTCCATCCCTATCGCGCCGCGGACCTCAGCCGACACTTCATCCGCCGCTTCGTGCTCGCGCTCGCGACGAATCGCGGCTGTTGGATCCTGCACGAAGGTCAAACGCCACCGCAGGTCCCGCGGGTCCTCGAGCGACCCGTCCGACCCGCTTGCGGCGAACCCGGCGAACCCGGCGACATCGCGACCGCGGCTCAGCGGCGCGCGAT
>NZ_JBDKXB010000052.1:0-7547 GCF_041197575.1 Thioalkalicoccus limnaeus
TAGGCCGTCTCGCGGAGCTCGATTTCGATGTCATCGTGCTGGATCCGCAGCCAGGGGAGCACCGGCCGGTCGTGGTCCAAGTGGTGATCACGTACAAGGATTTGACGGGCCGCCTGCATACTCGCCTGCTGGGATCCCAGGGGATTGACGTCTTGCCCTCGGGATTCGATATCGCGTTGTCCACGGACAAGGATTCCTACGTCACAGGCGAAACCATCCGCATCGCCGTCGACATCGCCAACCTGGATGCCGTGGATGCGACGGCAACCGCCACCATGGAATTGCAAGACTCTTCTGGTGCGGTCGTGGCGGCGCTTCCCGGTATCGAAGCCTTGGTCGTGGGTGCGGGGGAGCTGATTGCCGTGACGCCGCGCCTGTTCGACACCGCCGGCCTTTATGTCGGCGACTATCGAGTCGTTCTCCGATTGATCGAGGAGGGTGGCTCTAACCATGAGGTGTTCTCGGCCTTCCGCGTTGATGCGCCCGTGGATACCGGAATGGGTGCCTCTGTGAGTACGGATCAGGCGACCTATGACCCCGTCGAGACGGTGACGGTGACGGCAAGGCTTCGCAATACGGCACCTAATCAGCAATTGGAAGGCTATACCGCAAGCCTGGCGGTGATGGATGCCGCCGGCAGCGAGCTGTGGCGCGACAGTCTAGCGCTTCCTGCACTGATGCCAGGTGGCCAGCAGGATGTCGTCCGGTCGATGCCTTTGGCAGCGGCGCCGGCGGGGACTTATCGAGTTGTTCTGGCGGCGCGGGATGCGAGCGGCGCGGTTCGTGCCGTCGCCGATACCGAGTTTCAGGTCTTATCCACCCGTGAGACGGGCGCCGGGCTAGCCGGGAGCGTCTCGCTGGCACCCGATCCCGTGCTACGTAGCGAGGTCCTGCACTTGGAGGCCGAGCTGCACAACCACGGCAACGATGCCTTGGAGGGCCTGCCGGTCACGCTGACCTTGCTGGATCCGGAGAGGCAACAGGTGCTGGCGAGCTGGCCCGAGACCATGGATCTCGCCAGGGATGGATCGGCCACCCTGACAGGATCCTGGTCGGTCCACGAACCAGCGGGGACCCTGTTGATGGCCGTGTTGAGCGCGGAGATCCAGGGCGAGACAAGGGTGCTGGGCCACGCCAGCGTGCGAGTGGAGGACAGGTTCGTATCCACGGCGACCTTGGGTGACTATGGGCGACTCCTGGTCTTGCTCGATCCGCCGCGTCGCGATCAATGCCGTGGCCTGACGGCGATGCAACTGGTTTTGGTGCCGCCCGGCGGGTTGGTGCCAGGCGACACGCTGGACGTGAGTCTCTATGACGGCTCAGGCCAGTTGCTCGACGTCAAGACGGCACGGATCGGCGATGGTCTGCCCGTGGACCGGACCACCGGAAAGGACGCCAATCTCAGCCTCGATGCGCTCACGGCGGATCAGATTCGGATGGTCATCGAGGCCCCCGATCCGCAAAAGACCCTCGAGGGCGGCTACGGGTTGCTGGCCAGGGTGAAGCATCAGGACGGGGTTGTTCAGGCGTTTCATTCGGGGTCTGTGCCCGCCGGATGCGACGATCACCCGGAGGCGGGCACCCCGGTCGGCGCGTTCACCTTTGTAAGAGCGCATTCCTGGTCAGCCGATGGCCGTGCGGAGCAGCGTGATTTCTTGGCGTCGCTTCTCCTGGACGCGGGATGGTTCCACACCATCGTGACCGACCGAGATGCCTTCGCACGGGAATTGCGCGGAGGCGGCTACAGCACCTATTTGCTGCTGTCGTCCGATGTTGCCCTGAAGCCGCAGGTGCAGCGCGAGCTTCGAGAGGCGGTTTACGGAGGTGCCGGCATCCTGATGGCCGGTGGCCGAGATCACCGAAATCAGCAATTGATGATGGATGGCGGTTCCTCAGACGTGTTCGGCGTCCGGATCGTGGGGATGTTGCCGCAGGTCACCGGCATCGAGCCGGTGTTTGGCATCCCGCTCGACGTACCGGATGCCTCCTTTCCGCACAGCGAACGATCGCAGGCACTCCGCCTCACGGGGGCCATGCCCCTCGCCGAGTATCGGGTATTGCGGGGTCGGCCTCAGGATCGCACCGCGATGGCGTGGCATGAGTTCGGCTTCGGCAACACGATCATCGCCGGATTCGACATCCTTGGACAGGCCTATGCTGATGGGGCCGAGGGCCTATTCGCCAGGCTCTTGTTGGATGCGATCGATCATGTCGAGCCGGACCTTGGACGTCATCGTCCCGGTATGACCGTCCCGGTCTATTGGCAGATCCGCAATCATGGCGAGTCGGCGTCCGTGCGGTTGACGCTCGAGACGGCCGACGGGCCCCTGTTGGATCCGGGGATGGGCCTTCTGCTGGATCCGTACACGGTGATGTTCGACTTCGATCTGGCGGCGGGCGATGAACAGGAACGGGTGTTTTGGTGGCAGCTTCCGGAGGCCATCGATGATGCCTGGATCAGTGCCCGGCTCCAGTGGCGAGAGGGGGAGACCCTCTCGGATTACGGTACCACCCAGCATCGGTTTGAGATCTGGCCCGGGCTAACCTTTGCTCATGTGCAGGATTGGCTCTTGGATCGATTGGAATTCCATCCGGACTATGCGCGTGCCCTTCGGGCATTCGAACAGGCCTCGTTCTTTTACGAGCGTGGCGATCCCGAAAAGGCGTTGTTCCACCTGTTGAAGGTCGCGGATTGGCTGGCCCGAATTCAGGAACCTGAGGCGCGCGAGCTGCGTCAGGCCCTCTCGTGGCTGATTCACGGAGTCTCCAGCGAGATCTGAATCTGGAACGGACCAAAGGATATTCACTCGAGGGACCGATTTCGATGCGTACCACAACGGGTTGTCTTCTGTGCGTCCGGCATGCCTTGCTCTGCCGCGCGGTAGCCATGCTGGTTATCGTGGCCTTTACCATGCTCATCACCGAGTCCTTGCCGGCGGCCCTGCATGCCGAAGCGAACAGGCACCAGGATGAACGGGTCAGAGGGCCGGGGCAAGGGGAAGCCTTGGCCGCATCCCTGCGCGATGCCCGTGATCTGTTGCGGTCGGCGGACCGGTCTGCCCGGCAGGGTCGGGCCATTGCCGAGGAACGCCGCGCACTGGCGGACCTGCGCCGACAGATGGCTGCGCTCGACCGGGGTATTCTGAGCGAGTTCGATGCGATCGAGGCCCGCCTTCAGGCCCGCGGCGTGCCCCACGAGATCGTCTCGCGGCATCACGACGCCGTGGCGACCTACCGGGAGGAAATGGAGGCCCTGCTCGAGGACTTGGCTGGAATTGCGGCGACCGAGTCGGGCCGGGAGCTCGGGGATCGCATCGAGCGCGCCGAACGCCGCCTGTCGACGCAGCAACTCGAGCGATCCCAGCAGCCCTTCGATCCCAAGCATCTGCCCCATGGCCCGCAGAGGCCCAATCCAGACAACTTGCCGCGGGAGAGTCGCGCCGGCTTCCTGAGTTCAGGGCTCATGGATAACCCGCTGATGAAGTTAGCCGCCCTTGAAGGCTACAGCTTCGATCTGGTCCCCGGTGCCGATGATCCGGCGTACCTGGGCGAGAGCGACGAGATCCGGCGCAGCGCGGCGATCCGCGGCAAGGCCGCCGAACTTAATCACCAACCGGTAGAGATCTACCACTGGGTCCGCAACAATATCGAGTGGCTGCCGACCTGGGGTGCCATGCAGGACAGCGACCTGACGCTCTCGGCCGGGCGGGGCAATGCCATGGACATCGCCGGGTTGCTGACCGCCTTGTTGCGTGCCTCCGATGTGCCGGCCCGCTATGTGCATGGCACGATCGAGGTGCCGGAGGACCGGTTCCGCAACTGGGTGGGTGGTTTCGAGAGCATCGAGGAGGCTATGAACTTTGCGGCCTCGGGCGGCATTCCCGTGACCGCGCTCATCCAAGGCGGGCGGGTGACCCATGTGCGCATGGAGCATGTCTGGGTCGAGGCGGCGATTGACTTCCTTCCCTCGCGCGGCGCGGTGATGCGCGAGGCCGACACTTGGCTCGCGTTGGACGCAAGCTTCAAGCAGTACGAATACCTCGAAGGTCTGGACGTGACGGCCATTGCGGGAATCGACCCGCAGGCCCTGGCCGACAGTTTTCTCCAAAGCGGCGCCGTAAACGAATCCGAAGGTTGGGTTCAGGGCCTGGATCCCGGCGTGCTCGAGGGGGCGCACGACGAGGCCCGTCTGGCCCTGGAAGCCTACATCGCGCAATTGGACGACCCAACCTTGGGCGAGGTGATCGGCGGGCGCAAGGTCATCCTGAGGGACGAGCCCATCCTGCCAAGCGGGCTTCCCTATTCGCGCGCGGTCGAAGGCGTGCGTTACGCCGCGCTGCCTCAGGCACTCCAGCCCCGCATCACTTTCGGCCTGGGGGTGGATATCCTGGGCGACCCTCCGGCCCAGGTCAGTTTTCCCTGGGCCCAGGTCAACAACGCCCAGATCACCCTCTCTTTCCGACCCGCCACCCAGGCCGACGAGGATGCCTTGGCGGCACTGTTGCCCGAGGGCGAGATCACCGACATCACCCAGCTGCCCTCCAGCATTCCGGCGTATCTCATCGAAGTGGTCCCAGAACTCAAGGTGGAGGGCGAAACGGTGCTCACCGGGTCCCGAATGCGCTTGGGCGAGGAGCTCGCCTTTCGCTACAGCGTCCGGGATCCCGTACACGGCACACGGCACTACCCCAATAAGGTGGTGGCCGGTTCCTACCTGGCCGTCGGGGTGATCGGCGGCAGTGTGGCGGTGGGCAGCCTGGAGAAGGCGCGGGACCGCCTGGAGCAGACTCGCGATATCCTGGAATCCGGGGATGAGGTACTGCTTGCCGGCCTGACCCGCGAGGACCTGCTGGGCGGGATCTTCCATGCCGGGCTCCTCGGCTACTTCGCCCAGTACCAAGCGCTGGGCCACCTGTCGGCCCTGAGCCAGGGCCATCACTTCCAGCTCGCGACCTCGGCGGGGACTTACGGCTATGTGCCGACAGTGACCTACTTCTTCGGTATCCCGCGCTCCATCACGCCCGGCGGCGTGGAAATGGACCTCGACCGGGTAGCGCACGTCTCCAGCGTCGATGGCCAGGGCCATGACCGATGGAAGTACTTCAACTTCCAGTTGGGCGCACTCAGTTCGGCCCTCGAACACGCGGTGCCGGAGCAAATGTTTGTCAGCCCCGAACACCCGGGCGAAGCCGTCTCGGCGGTCAAGGCCCTGCAAGTCGCCGCCCAACAGGGCCAACGAATCTATCATATTACCCCGGCCACGCAGGCCGAAGCATTGCCAAACATTCGTCAGAACAGCCTGACGATGAACGAGATCCGCGCGGCACTTGCCGTCGGCAAGGAAGTGATCGTGCACACGGACCCGATCAGTGTTCCAGGCTGGAGCGGAGCGGGGTATATCATCTTTGATCCGGAAACCGGAGCCGGCGCTTGGAAGATTGGGGGTGGGGCGAATGGAGGCACGCTTTTTAATGCAGTCGGTTACCTTCTTGATTCACTGAACCACTTTTATAACGCACTCGCTAACATAGCTAAGACATTGGGCAGTGCTTCGCCAATGTTAAATAAGGTGGTGCAGTACATCCAGATCGCCGTCTTCGCGCACAGCCTGCTCGCGAGAGGCATACAATGTAACAATTTCGACGCTGTAGCAACCTTTCTTACTCTCACGACGCTGATGTCGATCATGATTACTCGCGTAGTCTTCCTGATCGTAAACCCTCTTGCGGCGGTCGCGACGGGAACCGTTCTCGGTTTTGCCACCAACTGGATCATAGATCAGGCTCAGGATTGTAGATGATGAGCTGCTTTTACTCGATCGTACTACTGATAATTGGCCTAGTTCTTTCGATTGTGGGTTTCAATTATTTCTCTCGATTAAAACAAGTCGCTAAATGGACTGCTGTTCCAGCTTTCTCTACTCGCATGGAAGTCGGTTGCCTCAAAAGGCCAGAAGGTTATATCTATGTGACCTACTATTACCCCCTTGTGCGGTATCTCTATGAGATAAATGGTAAAACGTATGAAGGCACTCAATATTGTATCGATAGCAAAGGGTGGTGGAGTACCGACAAGGGGTTCATTGAAAAGCTAGTGAATTCTGATCGTACTTCCGTGTCAATCTACGTAAATCCATCGGATCCCGAATTGTCCGTGATGAAAAAAAATGTGTCCAGAAAAAGACGGTCACATTATTGGGGTACGCTCCTTGGCGGGGTCCTGGTATCTGTTGCCGCAATTATCAGTGCGGCTTTCGTGTGTCTTGACTAGCGCAAGAAGAGAAAGCGGAGCTTTCCGTCGCGTTCGCACTTCGGGCTTGGTATAACCCTGGGTCAACGGGCAGAAAAGCGTGGTGTCTTGTATGCTTGCGTGTAAGTACGATGCCCCAGCGTTATTTCTTGCCTTGCTTTGGTTTCTTGCTTATTCGTTGGCAATAGGATGCGCTCTAATAGTTATTGCCGCGATGCAGAATCTTTTCTTTCCCGGACATCCGCTCACTCCGCCACAGGTTCCCTTTACGGAAGCTTTCGTGATTATTCTTGCCTTCGCGGTAATTGTTGTGATTTGGCGAGCCTGTCTGTGTCTGAAGTCGGACATTAGGAACGCCATAGAGCGTTCTGGGGGGAAACTGTGGGGCTCGGGTGGACGACTAAAAGGGTGGGCAGGTGACACGTCGATTGAGGCAACATTGGACCGATTCTTCCTTGATTATTGGCCTACGCCACGCGGGAGGCGGACGGATGTTATTTGCGGGGAGGAGATCGACAGGCACTGCGGGGGGTTTGATCCGCGATACATGCGGCGCCTTGCGTTGGTGCGGTTGTGGACTAGGGTACAAGCACAAGGCGGAGACGATTTTCGTATTTGCTCAGGTGGTGGGGGTCAGCCCATCAACCCTAATGCCGTTGCCCATATCGCAAATCTTGATAGTGTTTTTGGAAATGAAGCAGGCGACTGGGAGATGTCTTTTGACGGTATCGCGTTTACTTTAACGTTCAGGAGTGGATCCTGGGAAGGAAAGACGTTTATCAGAAAGATAAATTGGGCGATTGCCTTCATGCGCGGTGATGGATTCTTGACGCTCTTGAATGATTTTGGAAAACCAGGGGATGCGGGCCGTTCATCGTGACCAAGCGAGAATAAGAATGAAGGAGTTTCATTTAATAAGCTATTCGGATAGCTGTACCAATGACGCAGCCCCTTTTGTTGATCACGCTTGTTGTTATTGGAGTTCTCTATCTGTCCGCGTTTCAATATGCGGAGGGGGCGCTGGATAACACGGCTTGGTACACGGCTGTAGCCTATTCGTTTCTTTATGTCGGTGTTTCAGCGGCACTCTATGTGGGAAGCCTCAAGTACTTGAGCTTATGGCATTCAGCGGGAGGGTTGCGAATGTTGGCGCTTATCGCACGGCTACTTCTGCCGGCGCTAGCTTGCTCAAGGTTTGTCAAGTACCAGGTATGGATCTTGTTCGAGACATGGTTCGTTGGTATGCTTTTCATCGTTTTGGTGTCTCTAATGTGGATATTTCATTCCCCTATTCTAAG
>NZ_JBDKXB010000053.1:0-6336 GCF_041197575.1 Thioalkalicoccus limnaeus
GACCCGGACGAGGAAGTCGAGCGCGAGCGACTCCAGCTCCAGGCGCCCGCACAGCGACGACGAGTCGAGCTGCAACATCCGCAGGGCGAGGCCCCGCAGCTCGCGCCCCACCCCGGGCAACGGCCGGAGTACCGGCCCCGAATGCTGCAAGACCGCGCGCACGCCTGAATTGAGCGCCTTGGGCGCCTCGTCCCGCCAGGCCTCGAGCAAACCAGCCGCCACATCGATCGAGATCCCTCGCAGAACCTGATCGGCCGGTTGCGTGCAATGCACCGCCTCGACATGGCCGGCGCGGATCCAGGCCTGATCGACGAGCATTTGCTTCTGGAAACGCAACTCGGGGATCGCTAGTGCGTAGCTCCCCGCGACCATCAGGCTGACACCGAAGCAAGTCTCCATGCCACCGAATACCCCATCATGGGCGCGTTCCAGCCGATAGTCGCCACGACCGGCCAAGAGTCCGTTCTTGAAGAGCAATTGCTCCATGTAGCCGGACCCCGCGACGACCTTCATCCGGCTGCTGCGGTGGACGCCTGCCCCGACAGCAGGAACGTCATCCGGCGCGAACAAGGCATCGTGAAAAAAGGTTTCGCGGTACTGATCCAGCATCGAGAGCGGGGCGGCATCCATCGGCGAAAATGGCTTCGGTGCGACGATATTGGAAATAGGAATTATTATCGCTTTTGGATCGGGGATTGTCATCCGAACAGCGATCTGACGCGACCTCGAGTGCCCGCATCGGGCGGTCTCGACGGATTCCACCGCTGATCGAGCAGCTGCATGAGGGTACCGGTGTTGATGGAACCGACGGGGTGCCGGTCGGGGATCAGGCCTGCGGGCGCGTCGTTGGCGAACCCCAGCACGTGGCTGTCGTGTTATGCGTCGTCTTCGTTGGCCCTGCGGCTTACTCTTGCCCTCGCACCCGGCGAAATACCTCCTGCGCGAGGTGCTCATGCGCCGCCGAGCGGAACTCGGTATCCGTCATCACCCTGGAGAAGATCTCCTCGTTGCCCTCCATGCGCGCGATAAACAGCTCATCCAGCATGCGATCGAAATAGGCTGCGAAGTTTGCGTAGTTGTTGGCGCGGGCCGCCTCCGCGATATTCTCATCGTTTTCCGCGGAGGCCCGGATCTGGTCGAAGAACAGCTGATCTGCCTCGGTGAAGTCGGTGCCGAAACGCTCGTTCAGGCTTTCGATCAGGCTCGATAGGGCGACTGCTTCGTCTTTGACGCCAGCGGTGCCGACATCGGTCGGTCCCTTCAAGGGATAGGCGTCGCCCTCCGAGAGGTCGATGGAGCCCTCGGTCATCTGCTGAAGCCGGAAGAACCGAAGCGCCACCTCGTCGTCCATCACGAACTTCTGCCCATCACCCGGCGGCGGCAGCTTCGCCAGCAGGTTCCGCACGAAGGTGTAGAGCCTTTCGAGGTCGCTATCCTGGTAAGGGATGATCTGTGACAGGAAGGCATAGAGGTTTCGGTAGGCCGTCAATTGGCCGCGAAACTCCTCGCGTTCCTCTTCCTCCCGCTCCCGGAGGCGCTGCACCACGGTATCGAGCACGGCGTTCATCGCCTTATGATCGCTCGCCGTGTGGTCACGCTTGCCTCGATACCAGACCTGGGCGAAGGCCGTCACATCCTCAGGCGTGAAGATCGCCCACTCCAGTAGGCGATACTGCAGCTCGGAGAGTCGCTGCGGGTCGGCGTTCTCGCCGACAGACGTGCTCTCGTAGTAGGGCTTGAACGCCTGATAGATTTCGTCCTCCTCGTTGGCGAAATCGAGCACGAAGGTGCGCGACTTGCCAGGCGCGATCCGGTTGAGCCGGGAGAGAGTCTGCACCGCCTGCACACCGGCCAACCGCTTCACCACATACATGGTCTGCAGCAAGGGTTGGTCGAAACCGGTCTGATATTTCTCGGCGACCAGAAGCACCCGGTAATCGTCGCGCTCGAAGGCCTCGGGCAGTTCGCTCTCGGAGATCCCCCCGTTCATCGACACCTCGGTGTAGCACGAGCCGGGGTCGTCCGGGTCTTCAACCGTGCCCGAAAAGGCCACCAACGAGCGAATACCGGTGTAGCCCTGGTCCTTGATGTAGCGATCAAAGGCGAGCTTGTACTTTACCGCCGCCAAGCGGGAGCCCGTGACCACCATCGCCTTCGCGCGCCCGCCAAGCTCCGCCATCACGTAGAGCCGGAAATGCTCGACGATGACGGACACGACCTGCTCGATATTGACCGGATGCAGCTCCAGGTAGCGAGTCAGGGCCTTCGCGGCCTTCTTGCGAGGCACATCGGGATCGTCCTCGATCTGTTTGATCAGGCCGAAGAAGCGCTTGTAGGTGGTGTAGTTGGCGAGCACGTCCATGATGAAGCCTTCCTCGATGGCCTGACGCATGCTGTATTCGTGAAAGGGTGACGTCCCGGACGGTCCGGGCTCGTCGAACAGGGCCTTGGTCTTGAACTTGGGCGTGGCGGTGAAGGCGAAAAAGCTCAGGTTCGGCTGTCGGGCGCGCCGCAGCGCATCGCGCAGCACCGCGGCCTTGGCCTCATCGGAAAGATCGTCGTCCTCCTCCTCGGAGAGCTGCGCGGCAATGGCCGCCTCGATCCCGTGTTTGTTCAGCATGCCCCTCAACGCCGTCGCGGTTTCGCCGCTCTGGGAGGAGTGGGCCTCATCGACGATGACGGCGAAGCGCTTGCCCGCCGTGTCGATGGTCACACCACCGCCCTTCTTCTCTAGGGTCGAGAGCGCCTGCGAGATAAAGGGAAACTTCTGGATGGTCGTGATGACGATCGGCGTACCCTGGGACAGCGCACGGGCAAGCTGCTGGGTGTCCTCGTCGATCTTCTCGACCACGCCGATCTTGTGCTCGAACTGGTAAATGGTCGCCTGCAACTGCTGGTCGAGCACGCGCCGGTCGGTGACGACGATGACGGAGTGGAACACCTTCTCGTCCTGGGCGTCGTGCAGACTCGCCAGCCGGTGCGCCAGCCAGGCGATCGAGTTCGACTTGCCGGAACCGGCCGAGTGCTGGACCAGATAGTTTCGCCCCGAACCATGGGCCTTCGCGTGGGCGCAGAGAGCCCTAACCGCGTCGAGCTGGTGATAGCGGGGGAAGATCATCGTCTCCTTGCGCACCGTGCGCAGGCCCTGATGGCTCTTGACCTGCTTCTCCTTCACCTCCAGGTGCATGAAGCGCTGCAGGATCTCCAACAGGCTGTCGGCCTGCAGGACCTCGTCCCACAGGTAGTGGGTCTTCCAATTACCCTCGACGGGTGGGTTGCCGGCGCCGTGGTTGTTGCCCCGGTTGAAGGGCAGGAAATGGGTCTCCTTGCCCCTAAGCCGGGTCGTCATCCACACCTCGTCCGGGTCCACGGCAAAGTGGACCAGCGCGCGCTTCTTGAACGCGAAGAGCAGATCGCGCTCGTCCCGATCCACCGCGAACTGGCGCATCGCATCGGCGGCGCGTTGCCCGGTCAGCGGGTTCTTGAGCTCGGAGGTGACGACGGGGATGCCGTTCACGGCCAGCGTCACGTCGATGATGCAACGCCGGTGCCCGTTTGCATTCGCGCCCCCGGCCTTCTTCATGGCCGAGGTGAAGGCGACCTGGCGGGTGATCGTCAGCCGGTTCCGGGCGTAGTTCTCCGCCGCCTCCGGGTTCATGCGGGTGTTCGGCCGGAACCAGGCCATGCGGAAGGTCTTGCCGTAGCACTTGAAGCCATGGCGCAGGACATGGAGTGTCCCCTTGATTTCCAGCTCCTTCGACAGGCTGTCCAACACCGTCGTGGCCGTCTTCGGCCCGAGCAGCGCCTCCAGTGCCTCCCATTTGGCCGGCTGGCTGTCTCTTAGGAAGCCAGCGACATCCTCGGGGAAAAGGGCCAGCGACTCATCGTAGTCCTTAGGACTGCGCTTCTCGTAACCGCCCACGCTCGTCAGGCCGGTCTCGATGGCGGTCTCGAACGCGGCCTCGTCATGTCCCGACATCAGCTCTCCTTCGCAAAGTCATAACGCACGTGCAGTGACTTCAGCATCGCAAAGGTGTCGTGGCGGCGTCCGCACCGTTGACGAAGATCAGCGGTGCCAACTCGTCGTACAGCGCGAAGCCACGGAACTCCTCGACGTTCAGCCGGCATGGTGTCAAGAAGATCCGGACTAACCACGCCCGGCTGCCGATGGCTCAGAATGCGGAAGTCCGGAATCGGCATCGGCAGGTCCGGCGGCTCCGGCAGGAACAGGAAGCCGAAGGGGACGTGGGTGGCCTTGGCGAAGGCCTCCAGTTGGTCGAAGGTCGGCGATAACTCCCCGCGCTCCCAAGCGGCGAGCTTCGGGAAGCGGCCGACGAGGTCTGCGCCAGGCAGCCCGGCGCGCTCGCGCGCCCAGCGCAACAGATCGGGACTGATGGAAACTCGCGTCATCGCAGAACCTTGGTGTTCAGCATGCTCAACTCACTCTAGCGCTCCAGAGTCTGAGTGTCTGGCGGATGCTGTGCGTCCTGGTTGGGCACGGCCCGCTCATGCGGCAGGCTTCGCGCCGCAGACATACAAGAGGCGTTGAGCGTCGGAGCCAGCATAGGTGCTCCGACTTCGTGTTCGATAGCCGTCGGGCTTGGTAAGCCCAACCCTGATTGTTTACTCGACATCGCACTCGGTGTGGCCGGGCATCGGTCAGATCTCCTGCACCGAGGTATTGTGGAGGTCGGCCAGCGACTGACCTTGTACCTCGTCAAAGTGGTAGTAGCGAATGGAAGGATCCGCGTTCAGTTGCCGGTTTTCGTCGATATACGGGTCGGGATTCACGTTCTCGGCGAAGACGAACTTGCGCAGCCGGATCTTGCGCCCGTCGCCGGTGTAGTGCTCGATGGTGCGTTTCAGGCTGGCGACCCAGCACATTCCGGCCTTGAGTTGCGGGACGATCTTTTCGGCGGCCAGGCTCTTCGATTTGAACTCAATGCAATCGGCGTGGAAGGCGCGACCGTTGACGTAGAAGATCACAAAATCGCATCTCTTCGACCAAGGCTTCGCATTGTCGTCGAGAAAGTGAAAAAGGGCCGGTTTGCTTGTCCGCTTAGCCGTCTCGAAATCGTCATGATCCAATTTGAAAGCCATGCCGGCACCCGGCAGAAGGAGCTCGATCTTGCGTACCTGCGGCTTTACGTCTTCCCGGCGAAAGTATTTCTCGGCCAGAACAACCTTGCCACCTGCCCCGTCATCCATGATGTAGTCGCTGTTCACATACGCCTTGAGATGCTCGAAATACGTCCGTGCTGGCAGCGTCATTGCAGCCTCGTGATCTTTCCGGTGACGGCAGCCGTGATAATAGCAGCCCGATATTCAACGAGCTTATCAATCGTTTTCCTGAGCCTCTCGGCAATAGCGCCGATAGGAGACAAAATGGCATCTAAAGAGTCCATTAGCTCGCCCTGCTCGGCTAAGGGAGGCACAGTGAAAATCAAGCTGCCCACTACAGTAGTGTTCAAACCTGAGAGGATAGCTCCCCGGCGCTCTGCCGTAATCTGCTCTGATACGAACTGCGCCTCGTGCAGGAGTGTTAACGCCCATGCCGGCATCAACCTCAACTTATTTGGCCGGATGCGGATTGTGTCGCTATCAGCAATTCCGGGGAGAATTTTCTCTGGCACGCGCCTGCAGTTGCCGAGCGAACCTTTTCGAGTAATAACCAAGTCACCAGGTAGAAGTTCATAGCGCTTCAGCTCCTCGTATCGTTCTTCCTCTACCCATCTGCTTCCGCGCGAGAAATCCCCCGATATGGTGTTTTCCTGTCCGTACAGTTTGAACCCTGTTTCATAATCTGGAAGATTGGTTAGCATTCCACCGAACGGCCCCATTTGTAGGCCGATTCCATCTTCTACGAGGCGCCGAAGCTGCCTGACCTCCCAATGCGCGGGAATGTCGCCAAGCCAGTCGATGCCTGAGGGTTTCATCGGGGCATCGGGGTTGAGGCCCTTGGTGACCGCGCGGGTGATCAGGGCCTGGCGCTTCTCAGCCAGCCGGTCCAGCAGCGCGCGCTTTTTCTCGATCAGCCCGTCGATCCGCGCCGTCTTCTCATCCAGAAACCGCGCAATCCGCTGCTGAGTGTCGACCGGGGGGAGCGCGATGAAGGCGTTCTTCATCGGATATTGACCGAGCCCGAAGCGGGTGACGCCGTTCGCCGCCAGCTTGAACTGATCGTTCAAGGGCTCAGAGCGGCAGAGCCAAGCAAGGAAGCCTCCGTCCAGCTCTGCGCCGGGTTCGAACACCGACAGGTGGTATCCGCACAGAACATCCGGCATGTCCTCAGTGACGAGAGCCGGAATGCCGATATCGTCCCAGCCTTCACTGTCT
>NZ_JBDKXB010000054.1:0-5452 GCF_041197575.1 Thioalkalicoccus limnaeus
CAATATCGTAGATTTTCTTCGACGAGAGTAAGCTGCCGGCTTCTTGGTCGAGGTATTCAACAAGCTTTTCGGTAAAAATGAATTTCTGCACGGACATTGCTCACCTACTTTATGCCTAACGCGTAGCTAACGCGCCGGGTGGCGCGAAGCGGGAACCAGTCGCGTTGAGCGTCGTGTTAGAGGAATGTGTCACTACCACCAGCCCGACACCCTATATTTGGAAAGCGTGACGGCCACAACCTCGCCTTTTTGGTTGCCCACCCTGATGCTGGTATTGATTCGTTTCGGCGTTTTCCGGAACCAATTTACTGCTAAATTCTCCAGATCTTCATTCATGGGATGTTGCGCCCGATGCCTCCGGTAATATTCTGTCAATACAGGATTCTCGATAAGCAGCGCATCGCCTGGATTTCTAAGTTCGCTTGGATCCGTCGCGATCGAGTCTATGTTCCGTTGATACATCTTCCTGGGGGTCTCCAGTCGCACTCCTTGCTCGGCGTACATTTCTTGAAAGAGCGGCGCCGAGAAGTCGACAAACCATCCGTTGGCTCTCACCCAGCAATGAAACCCGTCAGCGCACGACTCGATGCGTCCGTCAGCCAATCGCTTTCCGAAGGTCATGATGTTGCCCGAGTCGTCAAGCTTGTACATACCCAAACCCACCGCGGCATCGGCTGGAGTCGCGAGCCGCTCCCGGAGAATTGCAGCACCAATAAAGCCGAAGTAAAGACACGACTTCGTCAGTGTTGCGTTCTCATTCTTGAGAAGCGCATGAATAACGCGAAAAATCCTTTCGTAGTCGCGCAGCGTAATCAGTGGACGACTCCCGCTCATACCCGCCCTCTAAGGACTAAGCGTTTATCTGGTCTGCCTGCGGCGCCGAGGCTGCATGCTGCCGAGGGGCTCCTGCGCGCAGACCAGATAAACGGTTGTTGGACTAATCCGCTCCCGGCACGGTGTGGCGGCCGGCGCGGGCACTCGGTAGGAAGAGGGAATTGTATTGGCGCGGCTGGTGCGCGCGGCAACGGCGTGTGGGCGCGGCCAGGGGTGGAGCCGGGGCAGGCGGCGTGATCAAGGGCATCGGCATCGGTCCTTCAGGGGAGAAAGCCGGGTCTCTGCGGCGAATCTTAGTCTATTTGGCGAGTTTTGGGCGAGCGCTGGCACTGACCCGTGCCGGTCGGGTCGTCGGGAGACCGCGGCGCGGCCGGCTTCAGAGGCGCATGGTGCCCCACGGTCGCGGTGCGGAGCACTCAGGCGCGCGATCACGCGCAGCCGGCCGGTGCGGTACGTTGGGCACGGATAGCCATCGAAGGGGACGCGCTCGCCGGCTTCTTCCTTTTCCGCTGTCACTGTGGGCGGCGCAGCGCGAGGGTCGCGATGAGCACGGCCAGCGCGACGAACGCGACGATCAGCGTGGCGAGCGCGTTGATCTGGGGTGAGACCCCCATCCTGACGCTCGAATAGACGACCATCGGCAGTGTCGTCGAGCCGGGGCCGGAGACGAAGCTCGCGATGACCAGGTCGTCGAGTGACAGCGTGAAGGCGAGCAGCCAGCCGGACAGCAGCGCCGGTGCGATCAGCGGCAGCGTGATCCGCAGGTAGACGGTCAGGGGCCGGGCGCCCAGATCCATCGCGGCCTCTTCGAGCGAGCGATCGAGTTGGCTCAGACGGGCGCGGACGACGACGGCGACGTAGGCGAGGCTGAAGGTGATGTGGGCGATCGTGATGGTCGTGAAGCCGCGCCCGTCGGGCCAGCCGATCCCCTGTTGGAGCGCGACGAAGAGCAGCAGCAGGGACAGGCCGATGATCACGTCCGGCATGACCAGCGGGGCCGTGAGCAGCAGCTCGAAGCCGCCGCGGCCGCGAAAGCGGCGGTGGCGGACCAGCGCATTCGCGGCCAGCGTGCCGAGCAACACCGCGAAGGTGGCATTGACCGCGGCGATTCGGATGCTGAGCCAGGCGGCCTCCAGCAGTTGCTGGTTGCGAAAGAGCTCGACATACCATTTGGTCGAGAAGCCGGACCAGACGGTGACCAGTCGTGACTCGTTGAACGAGTAGATGATCAGCAGCGCGACCGGGATGTACAGGAAGGCGTAGCCGAAGGCCAGGATCGTGAACAGTGGCCAGCGACCTCGTCTCATCGGTCAGGATCCTCGGCGGCCAGTTGCCAGCGCTGCATCAGCACGAACGGGATCACCAACAGCCCCAGCAGCAGGATTGCGAGCGCGGAGGCCAGGGGCCAGTCGACGTTCGAGAAGAACTCGGTCCAGAGCATCCGGCCGACCATCAGCGTATCCGGCCCGCCGAGCAGGTCCGGGATCACGAACTCGCCGACGACCGGGATGAAGACCAGCATGCAGCCGGCGATGATGCCGGCGCGCGACAGCGGCAAGGTGACGCGCAGGAAGGCCCGGAAGGGTCGGCAGCCGAGATCGGCCGCGGCCTCGAGCAGCGTGCGGTCGAGCCGCGTTAGGTTCGCGTACAGCGGCAGGATCATGAACGGCAGATAAGAGTAGACGATCCCGATGTAGATCGCGGTCTGGGTGTAGAGGATCGCCAGGGGTTCGTCGATCAGGCCCAGCCACAGCAGAAAATTGTTCAAGAAGCCGCTGGTCTGCAGGATCCCGATCCAGGCGTAGACGCGGATCAGGAACGAGGTCCAGAAGGGCAGGATGATCAGCATCAGCAACGGGATGCGCCAACGCGACGGGGCGGTCGCGATCGCATAGGCCATCGGGTAGCCGATCAGCAAGCACAGCAGCGTGCAGAAGAAGGCCACCTTCAGCGAATTCATGAAGGCGACCAAGTAGATGTCGTCCGACAGGACCAGCAGGTAGTTTTGCAGGTCGATGCGGATCGTCATCACCCCGTCGCCGAGCCATTCGACCAGGGCCGTATACGGCGGTTGCGCGAGCCGCGGCTCGGCCAGACTGATCTGCAGCACGATCACGAACGGCAACAGAAAGAAGATGCCGAGCCACAGATAGGGGATGCCGATGTTGACGAGCCGGCTGAGGCGGCGGCCGGGCCGCCGGGGGTGCGCGGTGGGCGGCATCGCAGGTGCTCAGTCGGTCAGCACGACGCCGCTGGTCGGCGACCATTCCATCGCGACCTCCTGGCCCCAGGTCAGTGCCTGCTCGGTATGGGGCTGGATGTTGGCCAGCGTCATCCGCGTGACCTGGTCGGGGCCGGTCCGGACATGGTAGATCGAGACGTCGCCGAGGTAGGCGATGTCCTCGACGGTGCCGCGGATCTGGTTCACCGCGTCGTCGCGATAGGCCGCGCTGAGCCGGATCTTCTCGGGGCGGATCGCGATCGTGACCGGTTTGCCGAGGGCCAGCGGGGCGGGGCAGCGCATCTGCATCGGCCGGCCGAGCCGCGTCTCGACCGTGACCAGATCGCCGTCACGCTGCATGACCCGGCCCTCGAACAGGTTCACCGAGCCGATGAACTCGGCGACGAAGCGGTTGCTCGGGAACTCGTAGATCCCGGTCGGGGTATCGATCTGCAGGATGCGTCCCGCCTCCATGACCGCGATGCGGCTGGACATCGTCATCGCCTCTTCCTGATCGTGGGTCACGGTCACGAAGGTGGTCCCGATCCGCTCCTGGAGGTTCACGAGCTCGAACTGGGTGTTCTCGCGCAGCCGTTTGTCGAGCGCCCCGAGGGGTTCATCGAGCAGCAGCAGCTTCGGGTGCTTCGCCAGGCTGCGGGCCAGCGCCGCCCGCTGGCGCTGGCCGCCGGAGAGCTGATCTGGCTTGCGTTTGCGAAGTTCCGAGATCCTAAGCAGATCGAGCATCTCGCCGACCCGCTCGGCCCGTTCGCGGCGCGGCATCCGTTCCTGCTTGAGCCCGAACTCGACGTTCTGTTCGACCGTCATGTGCGGGAACAGCGCGTAGGACTGGAACATCATGTTGACCGGCCGGTGATAGGGCGGGATGTCGGTCACATCGGCGCCATCGATGAAGATCCGGCCGCTCGAGGGGTAGTCCAGGCCCGCGAGCAGGCGCAGCAATGTGCTCTTGCCGCAGCCGGAGCTGCCGAGCAGCGAGAAGAACTCGCCCCGGAAGATCGACAGCGAGACATCGTCGACCGCGTAGACATCACCGAACTGCTTGGTCACGCGGTCGATGCGCACGAAGGGCACGGCGCCGGGGTCCTGCCAGGGCTCCAGCGCGCGGCGGTCGATCGCGACGCTCATCGACGGATGCCGGCCTCGCGGGCCAGACTCAGCGTTGGGCCTTGACGCGCGTCCAGAAGCGGTTCAGCTCGCGCAGCTCGCGCTCGGAGCGCAGCGCGGGCGTGACCAGGCGCTCATGGACCTCGGCCGGCGGGTAGATGCCGGGGTCATCGCGCAAGCCCGGATCCAGATAGGGCTTGGAGGCGAGGTTCGGGTTTGCGTAGAAGACGTAGTTCGAGATCGCCGCGATCACCTCGGGCTCGAGCAGGTAGGCGATGAAGGCGTGCGCCGCGTCCGGGTTCGGCGCGTCCTTCGGGATCGCGATCACGTCGGTCCAGAGCACGGCCCCCTCGCGCGGGATCAGGTAGGCGATCTCGACGCGGCCACCGGCCTCTTCGGCGCGGGTCTGGGCCTGGAGCACGTCCCCGGAATAGCCGTGGGCGACGCACAGCTCGCCGTTGGCCAGGTCGCTGATGTACTGCGAGGAGTGGATGTTACGCAGGAACGGGTAGATGGCGTCGAGCAACCCGCGCACCGCGTCCAGATCTTCGCGCGCAAGGCTGTGCGGGTCGCGGCCGAGGTAGATGAGCGCGGCCGGGATCACCTCGGCCGGGTCATCGAGCAGACTGATCCCGCAACCAGCGAGGCGCTCGGCGTTGGCCGGATCGAAAATCAGCCCCCAGGTGTCGAGCGGTGCGTCCTCGCCGAGAATCTCTTTGACCCTCCGGACGTTCAGCCCGAGCCCAGTGGTGCCCCACATGTAGGGGACGACATGGGCGTTGCCGGGGTCGGCCGAGGCGAGACTAGCCATGATAGTCGGGTCCAAACGGTCGAGACCCGGTAGCCGGTCCTTGTCGAGCGGCCGATATAGGCCCGCCTGGATATGGCGCGCCGCGAACGGCCGCATCGTCGGGAAGACGACATCGTAGCCGCTGCGCCCGGCGAACAGCTTGGCTTCGAGCACCTCGTTGGCGTCATACAGATCCAGGATCGGGCGGATCCCGGTTCGCGCCTGGAAATTGGCCAGCGTGTCGCCGGCGAAATAGTCGTTCCAGTTGTAGATGTTCAGGGTCTGCGCCAGGGCCGAGGGAACCGCCGGTGCGAACAGCAGGACGGTGACCAGGATCAAGGCGGCCCAGCGGTGCGAACGGATGGGGTTGACCATCGAGGGTTCCTCCCGTAGCCAGGGGTGGCGGGATGCGGGGATCGGTCGCCGCAAAAACGCGCGAATGCTACTGGAAAACCGATGGAAATCCCAGTGCGGATCGAACC
>NZ_JBDKXB010000055.1:0-2500 GCF_041197575.1 Thioalkalicoccus limnaeus
GGCACAAAAAAAACCCCCATCGTTGTTTGGTGATGGGGGTTTTTGTGTGAGGGCCTGGCGGTGACCGACTTTCGCATGGGGAGGCCCCACACTATCATGGGCGATACACCGTTTCACTTCTGAGTTCGGGATGGGATCAGGTGGTTCCAGTGCTCTATGGCCGCCAGGGAAACGGGTGGTGGCTCGGTGTGTTGACCGAGCCACGAGGTGAGGTGTGAGGTGTTGGCTCACAATGTTTGGGTGTTATATGGTCAAGCCTCACGGTCCATTAGTACGGGTTAGCTTCACACGTTACCGTGCTTCCACACCCCGCCTATCCACGTCGTGGTCTTCGACGGACCTTTAGGAACCTCGAGGGTTCAGGGAGACCTCATCTCGGGAGGGGCTTCCCGCTTAGATGCTTTCAGCGGTTATCCCGTCCGTACGTAGCTACCCGGCAATGCCACTGGCGTGACAACCGGAACACCAGAGGTACGTCCACTCCGGTCCTCTCGTACTAGGAGCAGCTTCCCACAAGTCTCCAACGCCCACGGCAGATAGGGACCGAACTGTCTCACGACGTTCTAAACCCAGCTCGCGTACCACTTTAAATGGCGAACAGCCATACCCTTGGGACCGACTTCAGCCCCAGGATGTGATGAGCCGACATCGAGGTGCCAAACACCGCCGTCGATATGAACTCTTGGGCGGTATCAGCCTGTTATCCCCGGAGTACCTTTTATCCGTTGAGCGATGGCCCTTCCATACAGAACCACCGGATCACTAAGACCTGCTTTCGCACCTGCTCGACTTGTCCGTCTCGCAGTCAAGCACCCTTCTGCCTTTGCACGCACTGCGCGATTTCCGACCGCGCTGAGGGTACCTTCGCGCTCCTCCGTTACGCTTTGGGAGGAGACCGCCCCAGTCAAACTACCCACCACACACGGTCCCCGACCCGGATCACGGGCCTGGGTTAGAACTCCAAACAAACCAGGGTGGTATTTCAAGGTCGGCTCCACCGAAACTGGCGTCCCGGTTTCAAAGCCTCCCACCTATCCTACACAAGTCGGTTCAAAGTCCAGTGTGAAGCTGTAGTAAAGGTTCACGGGGTCTTTCCGTCTAGCCGCGGGTACTCGGCATCTTAACCGAGATTTCAATTTCACTGAGTCTCAGGTGGAGACAGTGCCGCCATCGTTACGCCATTCGTGCAGGTCGGAACTTACCCGACAAGGAATTTCGCTACCTTAGGACCGTTATAGTTACGGCCGCCGTTTACCGGGGCTTCGATCAAGAGCTTCTCCGAAGATAACCCCATCACTTAACCTTCCGGCACCGGGCAGGCGTCACACCCTATACTTCCTCTTACGAGTTCGCAGAGTGCTGTGTTTTTAATAAACAGTCGCAGCGGCCTGGTCACTGCAACCCCTCTCCGCTCCAGCCGCAAGGGCCTTCACGTACCAGGGGCGTACCTTCTCCCGAAGTTACGGTACCATTTTGCCTAGTTCCTTCACCTGAGTTCTCTCAAGCGCCTGGGGATTCTCACCCCGCCCACCTGTGTCGGTTTCGGGTACGGTCACTCGTTACCTGAAGCTTAGAGGCTTTTCTTGGAAGCCGGGCATCAGTCACTTCGCCTCCGTAGAGACTCGTCATCACGCCTCAGGATTGTGCCCCCGGATTTGCCTAAGAGCACTCCCTACACGCTTGAACCGGACACCAACCGCCGGCCAACCTAGCCTTCTCCGTCCCCCCATCGCAGTAACAAGCGGTGCCGGAATATTAACCGGCTTCCCATCGACTACGCCTCTCGGCCTCGCCTTAGGGGCCGACTCACCCTGCGCCGATGAACGTTGCGCAGGAAACCTTGGGCTTTCGGCGAGGGGGCCTCTCACCCCCTTTATCGTTACTCATGTCAGCATTCGCACTTCCGATACCTCCAGCCGACCTCACGATCAACCTTCATCGGCCTACGGAACGCTCCCCTACCATGCAAGTTGCCTCGCATCCGCAGCTTCGGTACATGGCTTAAGCCCCGCTACATCTTCCGCGCAGGCCGACTCGACCAGTGAGCTATTACGCTTTCTTTAAAGGATGGCTGCTTCTAAGCCAACCTCCTGGCTGTCTAAGCCTTCCCACAACGTTTCCCACTGAGCCATGATTTCGGGACCTTAGCTGGCGGTCTGGGTTGTTTCCCTCTCCACGACGAACGTTAGCACCCGCCGTGTGTCTCCCGTGGTCACACTTCTCAGTATTCGGAGTTTGCCTCGGTTTGGTAAGCCGGGATGGCCCCCTAGCCGAAACAGTGCTCTACCCCCAAGAGTGAACCCACGAGGCGCTACCTAAATAGCTTTCGGGGAGAACCAGCTATCTCCGGGCTTGATTAGCCTTTCACTCCGACCCACAGCTCATCCGAATCTTTTTCAACAGATCCCGGTTCGGGCCTCCAGCGCGTGTTACCGCACCTTCACCCTGGCCATGGGTAGATCGCCCGGTTTCGGGTCTACTCCCAGCGACTCAACGCCCT
>NZ_JBDKXB010000056.1:0-5294 GCF_041197575.1 Thioalkalicoccus limnaeus
ACTATGGCTGGAAGTCAGAAGATACCGAAGACCCTGAGTATATTGGCCATGCCATGTGGCAGATAAGCCCTCCCGTGGAAACCGAGTGGGACTATCTGTTTGGTAATGGCCCGGTGAGACACCGGCCTACGGAAAAAGAAAAACTGCTTATCGTTTCAGGAAGTGACTTCGAAGGGCTGATGCGTGCATCACGATTATCGATTGGCCTATGTCTTTTGCACGAAACAATTGCGATACAAAAGCCGTTGGATGACAACCACTATTTTTGGCTTCATCATACAGACTCGATTCTACATCTTAATATGGCTTCAGATCGGATAAGGGAGTATTTTGTAGTCGCATTCTTCGATGAGACGTCAGATTCATATAAGCATAAAGGGCGAAGAAGTGGTTGGTTTGTAACGCCATTTATCGAAGCGCGAGATCGTTGCCAACAAGAGCGGGTTAAGCAAAGCATTGTTAGTGCTGTGACGCCGCCACCAGGTATGGCGGAACAAATATACTCGTTCCGTGAATCCCGAAATGGAACAGTTCACGAAATATCAACAAAGCTAGGGAAAATGCACAAGGAACTAGTCGAGAGCCAGCAGCAGGCATTCGATTCTAAGGCGATGCCAGATCTGGGGAAAGATATACCCGACTATGATCTGATTCGGCAAAAGCAGGATGATGTAAATCGGAAACACCAAGAAGAGCTCTCTAGCTCCTCTCAGTTAATCGTTGACTGGTATAAGACGCTCGTTAAACTTAGCAGCTATATATTCGAAGTTGAACATTGGCTCAGAAAGGGTAATGCAAATGCCTAACAATGCCGTGAACTCGGACGCAGTTTTCGTTCGCTACGCTCACTACAAATGTGCCGGTTACGGCTGGCGTTAGAGGAATAATGGCATGGATCACGACTCTGACGTTAGGACGGTAAATCGCCGTAGCGCCTCATCGGGGAGGGTAAGCTACGGCGACCCCGTGGTTCTTCACGAGACAACTAGATCGCGAATAACCTTCGTGCCGTTCTTCATACCTCATAGTGACTACACAGAATTATCGATCAAGATCAGCACATACACCAAAGGCCAAGGCGCACTGGGCTGGGTCCTGAAGGAAGAAAAAGCAGTAACACTCAAAGAATCAGCAGCTCGCCGTCTCTTTACTGCGCTGCAACAACATCTCGCTGTAGCCAGCGAAAACGAAGATGGCAGTTTCCTCCTGCTTCGACTATCGGCCGGCGACACCGACATCGGGGAACACAGCCCGGCGATGGTTGCAAATGCGCTCACGAGGGTTTTGGCGCAAGAAGATATCATAGAGCACCTTTCTGGGTCTGAACTCAGCGACGAGCTGGTGCGTTCGTTGCGTAGCGCGATTAGGCTTAAAGAAATGCAGTCTGCTGTTTCCGTTCTCCGGGAGCATCTGGAACAAGGTGTAACGCAGGAACAGGTGTATCAGGAATGGTGTGAAAATCATCCTTGGGCGTTTGGAAGCGCATATGTCGTAAATGATCAAGTACGCAACATAACTGCTAGCGACAACTTGGATATGCTGTTGCCTACGGTAATCGCTGGATACCGAGACCTCGTCGAACTCAAGCGCCCTGATATGCAAGTCTTAAGGTTCGACAACACGCACCGGAATTTTTACTGGTCGGCGGACGTTTCTCGGGCCATAGGGCAATGCCACCGCTACCTAGATGTGCTGCATGAAGTCGCTGCTACTGGACTCAGAGATCATCCGGAAGTGGTCGCATATCATCCGCGGGCAATAATAGTTATTGGACGATCCAACGACTGGGATGAGTCTCAATTGCGAGCCCTGCACGGCTTAAATCATAGACTGTCGAGCGTTACTGTTATGACCTACGACCAACTGTTGGCACAAGGTGAGCGACTGCTACAGATCGTCTCACCTGCGCATCAGGAGATGCAAATGCAGGAAGTCCCTCCAGACGCTTGGGAGGCCGATGCTGAATTCTGAGAATCCTCTAACTAGCGCGCCAGCCCGACGCCTTGGAGCAGCCTTCGCTCTCGCTCAGGCTGCTCCAAGGCGCGGGCTGCGCTTAACGTTAAGTGAAAAAACCGGAGGAGAGCGATGGCACAGGTTGTTTCAATGATCAACATGAAAGGTGGCGTGGGAAAATCCACGTTAACCTTCAACCTCGCGTGGCGCTCTGCATGGCGCGAAAATCTTCGTGTGCTAGCTGTAGACTTAGATCCGCAAGCCAACTTAAGTCAGTATTTCCTTGGAGCAAAACGTTATCTTGATTTGCTGAGCAAGGGCTCAAAGACAGTCGTCGAGATATTTGAGCAATTCGCTTCACCTACATCCAAGACTGGGGCGCCAACCCTAGTCGAACCAAGCGATGTCATACATGTGCTTGAAGAATGGGATGATGGAAGCGTGCTGCACCTTGTTCCGTCTAGACTTGAGTTGGCGTGGACACTAAAGAACCCGACCGAAAAGGCACAGTTACTACCTCAATTCTTGTCGAAGGTTCAGGATCAGTATGATTTGATATTGATCGATTGCGCGCCTACAGAGTCAATATTGACGCTAGCAGCCTATCGCTCCAGTAGATACCTTTTTGTCCCAGTTAGACCGGAGTTTCTGGCGACAATTGGGCTGCCATTGCTTGCTAGGTCTCTTGAAGAATTTAAGCTTCTTCATCAGAACCAAGAGCTAGACATGGGTGGCATAATTTTCAACGGATTGCGAAGGACAAATACACCTCCAGAGCAAAAGAAGTCTGTTCGTGATGTTACGAAGCTGGCGGCAAAATACGGATGGCCAGTTTTGGAGAATGTCGCTCACCATTCGGACTCCTACCCTGCGGGCTCAAGAGATGGAACGCCCATATTCAGAACCTCGTATGCCCGCGATTACGTAATTGGAGAGTTCCACGAAGTCGCAACAGAGTTTCTGCACCTCATAGGTTTGAAATGAAAAAGTCCGTCAAATCTGCAGCAGAACGAATCCTTGATCTGAGATCTACTTATTCTGAAACGGACCTCATGGACGCAATTCGCATCCTGTCGAATTCGGAAAACTGGGCGCGCTTTCAAAGAACAGAACAGACCCAGTCGAAAAAGAGCACTTCTGATCGGTTGGCTAAAAAACCAAAGAAGGAGCCGGACCTATCTAAAGTGGTTGCAGACCTTCGAGGCGTAGATCATGAAAAGTTTGAGATGTTGTCCAGATTTGATAGCGCATTTAGACAGGGAGAGGTACTCAGAACACTAGATATGGTTCGGGATATAGGCGCATCGATAGATAAATCATTTGATCCTGGAAAATCAAGAAAAGGAGCGATTTCTAAATTTATGAAGTTGCTGGCATCGCTGCCGACTTCGGAGGCTCGCGACAAGATAAATTATATTCTGGAGTCAGAGCGAAACGCATATGATTCCGCGGAGGCATATTCGCAGCTTGCGGAATACATAATTGGTAAAAGCGAATAGAGACTTCACTTAACAAAAAGCTGAAGCTGACGCCGGAAAGTCATGCAGCGCTTCGCGGGAAGGTCCGGCGGCGGCGCGGCTTAGCTTTGCGTTCGGCAATACAAAGAGGAAGCGGACATGACTGAGGTTTATGTAGCCGTAATAGCAGCCACTATTTCTGTCGGCACGTTGATCTGGAATCTCGCAACTACACGCATTTCGCGTGCTCTTGTCCTTTCTGCTGAAGAGACAGCAAAACGTGCCGAGCTTGTACGTTTACATGGCTTAGAGGCTGTAGATGAGTTGTTGTCGGCAGTATCTAAGATGATAGGTGCGGTAAGTGGTCTTGGGTTTTTGAAAAAATACGGCGTTGAATTAGATCCGACAAAACCAGAGACGCAGCAGCAAATAAAAACGATTGGGGAGGAAAGATCGAATATGGCAAAAGTGCGAATTACATCTGCACCTTACCTAGATCATGAATTGATAGGCGAAATCGATAAAATTCTTGCTGCAACAGCATTCGTTGAATTTGATAAGGTCGAAGAAGTCGAGTCCCAGCTCCACGACTTTGTCAATCGAGCTGCCCAGTATGCTCGCAGTAAATATCTCGGGTAGGTGGATAGAATGCCGAACAAGGCCATTCATCCGACGCTCGTTCCTCGCGCGGCTGATGGCCGGCGTTACCCATATCTCTGCGGCCTCGGGGTCACCGGGCGTCGCAAGCACCTGATCAGCGGAGATACGGTGCCATGCGCGCCCCAGAAGCGCCTCCTCGTAACGCTCTGATTTGGCGAAACCGACCGACTTATGGGTAAGAGTATGGGCTTAGGTGTGACGCTAGCGCTTTACCGAATACCGATAAGGAGGGAACCATGTTCAAGAAGAAGCCAATATGCGAAGTTTGCGGGAACAACGAAGCCACGGCCTTCTCATTTATCGTCAGAGACTCAGACTCATTTGAGGGCGACTGGAAGTTTGTTTGTGAATGCACCGCCGAGAAGGAGGATTACTACATTCTAATCCAAAGTTTCTTTTCTAGGCCGCCTGCCGCCGTTGATTGGTTGGCACACATGCATGAAAAATCCTGGATGGATTGGAAAAACTTTATGGAAATGATCTACCGCTTCCGTAGCGCAACAGACAGTTTTGGCGCTCTATGAGGCAAGCGCTAACCAGTCGCTCAACCGGACGCGCTACGTCGGCGCTTCGCGCCGCATCCGCGCGCCGGTTAGCTTCGCGCTGGCTTCCCGGAAACCACTTGGAGGCGAAATGAATACAAGAGAAGCAATTCAGTCCATGTTTGCAGACATGGGCTTGGCTACGCCCGAGGAGCGGTCTCGATATCGGTTTGATTTTCGGAGGACGGGCATACAATCGTCCGAATATTCAGAACCGTCCATACTCGACAACAGAACGGAAAAAGACGAGGACAATAACAAGAAAGAGGAAGCCATCAATGCCGAACTGGGCTGAAATTCTCGATGAAATTCGCGTTTCCGGTAGGGAGGGAAGGAGGGGTCAGGTCTTGCAATCACGCATAGTCACCTAACGAACCGGTCAAGCCGACCCCGCGCGGCAGCGTCTTGGGCTAATCTCAAGCATGGCGGCGCGCGGGTCGGCTTACCGCCGCGTTGGGCGGAACAACGGCAAAATGTCGTAAACTGGCAGCATGAACGCCTCTGTTTACATCGAAACGTCGGTCGCTAGCTACCTAACCGCCAGACCCAGCAGGGACGTACGTGCCGCCGCCTGCCAGAACATTACGGCAGAGTGGTGGGATAATCGACGATCCGAATTCGATTTGTTTATCTCGGAGATTGTAATCGCGGAAGCTTCTCGCGGCAATGCGGAGGCTGCTTC
>NZ_JBDKXB010000057.1:0-4776 GCF_041197575.1 Thioalkalicoccus limnaeus
GGGGCCGCGCGCGCGATCTGCAACGGCTCGCCTGGTTCACGGCGCGACGCCTGTTCGCGCTCTTTCTGACGGTGCTGGTCGGCGTCTACCTGACGATCGTCATCGCGAACATGGGCGGGCAGGTCGACGAGCTCAGGCTCGTGCAGATCCGCTCGACGATCGCCGAGCAGGTGCGTGCCGACCCGGCCTTCTTCGACATGTCGAGCGCCGAGCGCAACGCGCTGATCGAGCGCCGCGTCGCGCTCGAGGTCGAGCGGCTGCGCCTCGATCAACCCTTCGTGCTGCGCAGCTTCGATTACCTCGAACGCGCGATGCGGCTCGACCTCGGCCGTGCCGAACACATGCACAGCGACCAGGGCGCGCGCGAGGTGCACCGGATCATCGCCGAGCGGTTGCCGGCGACGCTGTTGCTGTTCGGCACCGCGAATCTGCTGGTCTTCTTCAGCTCCGTGTGGATCGCGCTCGCGCTGTCGCGCCGGTACGGCAGCGCGCTCGATCGGCTGGTCATCGCGTTGGCGCCGAGCTCGGCCGCGCCCGGCTGGTTCTACGGCATCTTCTTGATCCTGATCTTCGCGTTCGTGATCCCGGTTCTGCCGGCCGGCGGCATGGTCCGGGTGCCGCCGCCGGATAACGCCTGGGCCTACGCCGCGAGCCTGGCGCAGCACATGATCCTGCCGGTCGCGGCGATGTTCCTGTCGTCGATCTTCATGGCCATCTATTCCTGGCGGACCTTCTTCCTGATCCATTCGAGCGAGGACTATGTCGAGATGGCCCGCGCAAAGGGCCTGGCCCCGCGCTTGATCGAGCGCCGCTACATCCTGCGCCCGACCTTGTCGCCGATCGTGACCAGCTTCGCGCTGATGCTGATCGGCCTCTGGGGCGGGGCCATCATCCTCGAGCAGGTCTTCAACTGGCCGGGACTCGGCACCTTGCTGTTCCAGGCGATCGGTTACCGGGATACGCCGGTCATTATCGGTTCGGTCGTGATCTTCGCCTATCTACTCGCCATCACCGTGTTCCTGCTCGACATCCTCTACGCGATCCTGGACCCGCGCGTGCGCGTCGGCGAGGGGCGCCGATGAGCCGCTGGTCGTCCGGTCTCGCGACGCTGAAGCGCTACCCGTCGGCCGTGCTCGGTCTGTCGTTGATCCTGTTCCTGGTCGGGTTGTCCGTCTATACGCTGGTCGCGATTCCCTACTCGCAGGCGCTGGATCTGTGGCGCGGCGGCGAGCCTTGGCGAATGCATCCGGTCAATGCCCAGCCGGTCTGGACCAATTGGCTCGACGGGGCCGACCGGCCGCGCACGCAGGTGATCCGCGGTGAACCGGCCGACGCCGAGCGGCGGGATTACGACGGCGTGCGCCAACTGCGGATCCCGCTCGTCTTCGAGTACCACCACGCGGCCTTTCCGAGCGAACTGAACCTGTTCCTCGCGACCCCGGCCGACGGCCGCGAGGCCTTCGTCCGTCTGACCTGGCAGACCCCCGATGGCCGCGAGATCCCGCTCGGCGGCCAGCGGATCAGCGGCGATGCCCGGATCTCGCTGTCGCAGGACTGGGCGCTCGAGCGGCGCCTCGGGCGCGTGCCGCATGTCGGGCTGTTCGCCGAACCGGACGACCCGGCGCAGCCGGCCCGCGTGCAGCCGGGTCGCTTTCAGCTCCTGCTCGAGGCGATCCAGTTCGATACCGCCGCGGCCGACAGCGACCTGACCGCCGAGCTCGTCGTCTACGGCCGCGTGCATGGTCTGGCCGGCACCGACCACCGGCGCCGCGACCTGATGGTCGCCCTGCTCTGGGGCACGCCGGTCGCGCTGGCCTTCGGCCTGCTCGCCGCGGTCGGCACGACCTTGACGACACTGGTCATCGCCGCGACCGGGGTCTGGTTCGGCGGTTGGCTCGATGCCGCGATCCAGCGCCTGACCGAGGTCAACATCATCCTGCCGATGCTGCCGATCCTGGTCATGATCGGGACCCTCTACTCGACCAGCATCTGGGTCATGCTCGGGGTCGTGATCGCGCTCGGCATCTTCAGCGCCGGCATCAAGATGTACCGGGCCATGCTGTTGCCGCTGCGCGAGGCGCCCTATATCGAGGCGGCGCGGGCGTACGGCGCCGGCTCGATGCGGATCATCCTGCGCTACATGATCCCGCGGATCCTGCCGGTGCTGATCCCGACCTTCGTGACCCTGATCCCGAGCTTCGTGTTCCTCGAGGCATCCCTTGCACTGCTCGGGCTCGGCGATCCGCTGCTGCCGACCTGGGGCAAGGTCTTGAACGACGCGCAGGCCCAGAGCGCGCTCTACAACGGTTACTACTATTGGGTTCTCGGACCCGCTGGCCTGTTGATGCTGACCGGGCTGGGTTTCGCGATGCTCGGCTTCGCGCTGGACCGGGTCTTCAACCCACGGCTGCGGAGCCTCTGATGACCGAGCCGCGCGATGCGATGCCCCCGCGCGCCGACGCCGAGCGGTCGCTATTGGTCGTCGAGGACCTGTGCCTCTCCTACCGGACTAGCCGCGGCCCGGTGCGCGCCGTCGATCGCGTCAGCTTCGATCTACGCCGGCGAGAAGCCCTGGTCGTGCTCGGTGAATCCGGCTGCGGCAAGAGCTCGCTGGCCAAGGCCTTGTTGCGGCTGTTGCCGCGCAATGTCGATCAGGTCTCGGGTCAGGTGCGACTCGCCGGCCTGGATCTGCTCGCGCTGTCCGAGGAGCGCCTGCGCGTCGACGTGCGCTGGGTGCGCATCGCACTCGTGATGCAGGCGTCGATGAACGCGTTGAACCCCGTCGTGCGCGTTGGCGAGCAGGTCGCCGAGCCATTGCGCGTGCACCGCGGCTGGTCGCGCGCGCGCGCGCTCGAGCGCGCCGCCGAGACCTTCGCGCTGGTCGGCGTCGCGACGGACTTCCTGCAGCGCTATCCGTTCGAGCTCTCGGGCGGCATGCGCCAGCGCGTCGTGTTGGCGATGGCCTTGGTCACCGAGCCGGATCTGGTGATCCTCGACGAGCCGACCTCGGCCCTCGACGTCCTGACCCAGGCGAGCATCATGAACCGGCTCAAGCAGATCAAGGCCGAGCTCGGCACCAGCTTCATCTTGATCACGCACGACGTGGCGACCTCGAGCGAGCTGGCCGACCGGGTCGCGCTGATGTACGCCGGCCAGATCGTCGAGGTCAGCGACGCGGCCGGCTTCTTCCGCGAGCCCTTGCACCCCTATGCGCAGCGCTTGATGGCCAGCGTGCCGCGTCTGCATCAGGCCGAGCGGCCGAGCCACATCCCCGGGCAGCCGCCGAGCCTGCTGTCGCCGCCGGCCGGCTGCCGGTTCGCCGAGCGCTGTCCGCGACGCCATGGGCGCTGCGTCGAGGAGCCGCCGATCTTCCAGCGTCCCGGCCGGCACGCGGTGCGCTGCTGGCTGGCGGCCCCGGGAGGGTCGACCTGATGGCCTCGCACCCGGAACAGACCACGGGTCCGCTGCTCGCGGTGCGCGACCTTCGGACCTGGTTCGAGCTGCGTCAATGGGGATTCATGCGCGTCGGCTCGGTGCGCGCCGTCGATGGCGTCAGCTTCGAGTTGGCCCGCGGCGAGGCCGTGGCGATCGTCGGCGAGAGTGGCTGCGGCAAGAGCTCGTTGGCCCGCACGCTGCTCGGGCTGCATCGGCCGAGCGGCGGCGTCGTCGATTTCGAGGGCCAGGATCTCGGGCGACTCGATGCGCGGGCGCTGAAGGACTATCGCGCGCGCGTCGGCTACGTGCAGCAGGATCCGTACGGGGCGCTTCCGCCGTTCCTCGATGTCCGGCGGATCCTCGCCGAACCCCTGATCGTTCATGGCGTCAGCGACCGGCACGAGCGCGAGCGGCGCATCCGCGCGGTCCTCGAGGAGGTGCGCCTCACCCCGCCCGACGAGGTCCTGCCGAAGTTCCCGCACATGCTGAGCGGCGGCCAGCAGCAGCGCGTCGTGATCGCTCGCGCGCTGATCCTCGCGCCGCACCTGATCATCGCCGACGAGCCAGTGTCGATGCTCGATGCCTCGGTCCGCGTCGAGATCCTGACCTTGCTGCGCGAGATCCAGCGCGAGCGCCGCCTGACGCTGGTCTTCATCACGCACGACCTGGCGACGGTGCGCCATTTCACCGAGCGCCTGTTCGTGATGTACGCCGGGCGCATCGTCGAACAGGCCCAAGTCGATGCCCTGCTCGATCGCCCGCTGCATCCCTACACCCAGGCCCTGCTCGCCGCGATCGCCGATCCGGACGCCGCGAACGCAACGCGCGTCCGCTCGATCCCGGCTGGCGAGCCCCCGAGCCTGGTCAACCCGCCGCCTGGCTGCCGTTTCCATCCGCGCTGCCCGCAGGCGATCGCCGGCCGTTGCGAGGTCATGGACCCGCCGCTGTTCGAGCCGCAAGCCGGCCACCTGACCGCCTGCTGGTTGCATGCCTGACGGCCGTGGCGAGGCATGTCGCGGCGTCATGCCAGAGCCACAGCCGGCCCGGTCGACGACGAGAGGTGCCCTCGTGGGACTGATCCTCACCGGCCTCGCGCTCGCGTTGACCGGTCTCGCCCTGTTGCTCGCCCAGACCATGCGCCTCATCGAACCGGGCATCCTGCTGGCCTTGGCCGCCTTCATCTCCGCCTTCCTCGGCATCTTCGTCGGCGTCGCCGGCATCGTCCGCCGCCGCTGACCGCCGCTTCGGCCCAGGTCCCATGCGTGCGCCGGGGTGGTTCTGCACCTTTCATCCAACCAAGGTGACAGCGTCTCGCTCCCCCTGCGCGCGCCGGGGTCCTGC
>NZ_JBDKXB010000058.1:0-3982 GCF_041197575.1 Thioalkalicoccus limnaeus
GGCCGACCTAATTCTCCGCGAGCGCGGCTGGGTGCTCGAGATGAATCAGGCGGCGCTCGATGTGCTGCAAGCGCGCCGGAGAAAGGCAGTCGCGGACATACGGGTTGACCTTGCGAAGAAGGCGGTAGAGTTGCAGAAGAAGGATGTAGCGCATACCGAGGCCATCGAGACCTTCCTCAAGGAGAAGTTTTCGAACGTCGAGCTTTACGAGTGGACCGAGCGGCGTCTCGGCCAGCTTTTCAAGGAATGCTTCACCCTCGCGCTCGAGAGCGCACGCATGGCAGAGGCATGCTACACGTTCGAACGTGAGAGGCCGGCCACGCCTTTCATCCGGATGGGCATACCGGCAAATGCCCGCGATGAGTTCTTGGCCGGCCACGAGCTCATGGCGCGTCTCAGGGATATGGACCGCGCTTACTTCTCCGCACCTCGCACGGCCGAACTGACGCGGCACATCTCCCTGCGCCAGATCGACCCCTACGCCCTGAACCGCTTGCGGGAGGAAGGGGAAGCCACGTTCAAAGTTCCCGAGGTCTTATTCAACATCGATCACCCGGGCTATTACGACCGCCGGATGAGGAGTGTTCAGGTCACCATTCCCTGCGTCACCGGCCCTTACGCTCCGGTAACGGCAACTTTGACGTTGGTAAGCAGCGAGCGGCGCAAGAGTCCAAAGCTCGCCCTTGAGCCCGATCCACAACCCGGTGCCTCAATTGCGCTGAGCTCTAGCCACAGCGATTCCGGCGTATTCGAATTGTCATCTCAGGATCCACTCTACCTTCCTTTCGAAGGAATGGGCGCGGTTTCGACGTGGACTTTGTCACTGCCGAAAGCCGTGAAACACTTCGACTACTGGTCGATCGCCGATGTCGTCCTCACCATGCAGTACACCGCCAAACGCGGCAGCAACGGCTTTCGTGATAACGTCTCCACGGATCTGAAGAAAAACCTCAATGAATTGAAGACGGCACGTGATGACAAGGTGGGTGTCTATCAGCTGGTCAGTGTTCGCCACGAGCTGCCCGACATCTGGCATCGCTTCAAGGCAGGGCAAGGCTTATCGCTTGCACTCGCAACGGAGATGCTGTCCTTCATGCTCAGGGACCTCAACCCTAAACTCGTCGAAGTCACAGGAAAGATCCGAATGGCCGGTGCTGCGCCCTCCCTGGAGCTGGCTTTCAAGACTCCGGAGGGAGTTGGCCCGCGATGGACGTTGGAACCGACCGACAACGCTCCGGATGTACTCGGAACGCCGGACAAGATCGCAGACATTACTCTTTTCGCTCGCTTCGAACTGCAACCGTAGTGTCGCATCCTGACCTCATCGGACGACGGACACCGTCTGTGAGGCGTGCATAAATGGCGTGCAGGTTGAGTGATAGGATAGAGCCTTGATAGCTAAAAGTTGCGGTGCCGACGCCGTTATGTAGATGGAAGGCTGAAGGACCCGGACCGTCCCGGCCTGATCTGGGGACGCCGCCGGGGTCTGGAACTTGGGCATGTACGCAAGGATCACCCAGAAACCTACACAAGAGTCGAAAGTCCGTGCGGTCTCCGACTCGGTGCTATCGCCCAGGTCGCGGCCGTCTTGAGTGGAACCGACCTGGGATCGGCTTAAACCGTTATTGAATCGAGGGCTTTTGGGCACGCTGCGCACGCGCGACGAAGAACACTTTTTTCAGGCACATTGAAGCTCGCGCGGGCCGACCCCCGAAACGACGAACACCCGGCTCGAAACCCAAGGTATGGCGACCGCCGATGCCGCGACGTCTTTAGGGCCGGCCTAACGGACCGAGCCACGGGTTGCTTCCACGCAAGGCAAGCCCATCTTGCATCCCATGATCAAAAACGCACGTTTCGCCCTTCGCGGTCTTCTGCCGGGTTTTCTCGTCGAGCGCCGCACCCCGCCCGAAACGGTCGCGCGGGTCGACCTGGATCGGCTGATGGGGACCTGGTTCGAAGTTGCGAGGCTGCCGAATCTCGAGGCCGACGGCCCCGGGCAGCAGAGTGTGAACGTCACGGCGACCTATGCGAAGGACCCCGACGGCCGGATCACCGTCCGAACCGCGGCCTACAACGCAAGGGCCCGGATGCGGCGCAGCGAGGTGACGGGCAGGGTCCATCCCGCCGACCCGAGCGGCGCGAGGCTGATCTTGAGGTTCTTCAAGCTCATTCGGGGAGACCTCTGGGTGATCGGACTGGACCTGGATTACCGATGGATGCTGACGGGCACGCCGAGCCGAAGGCGGCTTTGGCTCATCGCCCGCGCCCCGCGGATCGAGCCGGAGGACTATCGTCGGGCCATGGCCATCGCGATCGCGCAGGGCTACGACGCGGCGCGCGTGCAACCGACGCTGCAGGAGGCTCCGGTCTGAAGCGAGGCGGGCAAAGCCCTGGGTCCGCCGCCGGCGACCAGGGGCCGGCGACCTTCCATCCCCGAGATGGACGCGGTCGGTCTCGCGCGCGAGCGAACCCTCGACACCCTGCCGACGCCGCGTGTCCCGGCGCTCGATCGGCCGGCAGCGCGCTAAGCCGACGACGCGACCACATGGCGTCTCGGCGCGACGCGCGCCGATCCAGCGGTTACCTTCAGCCGCGATCTCATGCCCGAAGGCCCTGAGATCCGCCGCGCCGCGGACCGCATCGCCGCGGCCATCGCCGGCCAAAGGCTCGCCGAGGTCCGCTTCGGCCTCCCGCGCCTGCGCCGCTTCGAGGACGAGCTGACCGGGGCCCGGGTCGTCGGGGTCGAGACCCGAGGCAAGGCCCTCCTGATTGCCTTCGATCCGGGACTGACGCTCTACGCCCACAATCAGCTCTACGGCGTTTGGTACGTGCGTCGGCGCGGGGAGCTGCCCAGCACCGCCCGCAGCCTGCGGGTGGCCCTGCACACCGAGACCGACAGCGCACTGCTCTACAGCGTGTCGGACATCGCCGTGCTGGACGCCGACCGGCTGCTGCGCCATCCGTACCTGACCCGCCTCGGCCCGGACCTGCTCGACCCCGCCCTGCACTGGCGCGACCTGGCCCGGCGGCTGCACGGGCCCGCCTTCCGCAACCGCAGCCTCGGCGCCCTGTACCTGGACCAGGGCTTTCTCGCCGGGCTGGGCAACTACCTGCGCAGCGAGATTTTGGTGGTGGCCGCATTGCATCCGGCACTCTAGCCTAGAGGATCAGCCGTGCATCAGTGTCCGCTCTGCCAACGGCCAAACAGGCTCCCCGTCGCGATCTTCGTCGGTCGCGCTGGCGGCCGAGAGTCGGTGCGCGGATGGCGCCGCACCGCCTCCGAAGCCACGCCCATCACGGCGATCGGCCACCCAGGGCCACCTGCTGCCGACTGACGCCGCGAAGCAAGGCCCGCGCTACGCCATCCCGCCTTTCTCGAGCGCACGGGCCATGGCCGCGCGGACGCAACGCAGGATGCCGTAGTCGTATCTCCCCTGCAGCTCGTCGTAGACTGGCTTGAGGGCCTCCGGCGCATCGGGGGCGAGCTGCGCGAAGGCCTTTTGGATCGTCCGGATCTCGTCGTCGGCCAAGGCGACGGCGTCGCGAAGCTCGATCTCACCTTCCTCGATGCCGCGCGCCAAATGGCCGTGGATGGTGACGAGCTTGAGGCCACGGTGCGCTGCAACGTCCTCGAGGGTCAGGCCGGCACGCACGAGGTCAAGCGTCTCGCGCACGGTCGCCGTCAGACCAAGATCTTGCGGGCGGGGCCGCGGGGGCGGGCGATACAGGGTCTCCGGCAGGGACGGCAGGTCGGCGGGACGACCGTGCTCGGCCTCGTGCGCGGCGAGGACCGCGAGAAAGGCGGCCCCGAAACGCTCGAGCTTGACCGCCCCGACACCTGTCAGGCCGCCGAGCTCGTCCGCCGTGCGCGGCCGGTAGCGCACCATCTCGCCCAGCGTGACATCGTTGAAGACCATGTAGGGGGCCAGGCCCAGCTCCGCCGCCAGTTCACGGCGGCGCCCGCGAAGCCGCTCCCAGA
>NZ_JBDKXB010000059.1:0-3724 GCF_041197575.1 Thioalkalicoccus limnaeus
GTAGAGACACTTTATGAAGCCAAGGCCCACTTTGGACGTTGAGGCGGCGCGTGTGCGCGTGGTCATTGTGACGCTGGACAGTCATTTGGCGGGTGCGGTGGAGCGTGCGCGTTTGGAGTTGGGAGGTGAGCTGCCGGGTTTGGAGTTGAGTTTGCATGCGGCGGCGGAGTGGGGTGATGACCCGGCGGCGTTGTCGCGTTGTCGGTCGGACATTGCGTCGGCGGACATCATTGTGGCGACGATGTTGTTCATGGAGGATCACATTCAGGCGGTGTTGCCGGCGTTGCAGGCGCGGCGCGAGTCCTGTGATGCGCTGGTCGGGTGTTTGTCGGCGGGCGAGGTGATTCGGCAGACGCGGTTGGGTCGGTTTCGGCTGGATGGGAGTGACCGGGGTCTGCTGGCGCTGCTGAAGCGGTTGCGTGGGGCGAAGAAGGGGGGTGGGAGCGCGGGGGCGCAGCAGATGGCGATGCTGCGCCGGTTGCCGCAGATTTTGCGGTTCATACCGGGTACGGCGCAGGACGTGCGGGCGTATTTTCTGGCGTTGCAGTATTGGTTGGCGGGGTCGGACGAGAATGTGGCGAACCTGGTGCGGTTGTTGGTCGACCGCTATGCGGACGGGCCGCGGCGTGGGCTGCGCGGGACGCTCAAGGTCGGGTCGCCGAGCGAGTATCCGGAGGTTGGGCTCTATCATCCGCGGTTGAAGGGGCGGATTGGCGAGCGGCTGGAGCGGTTGCCGGGGCCGGCCGAGGGGGCGGTGGGCACGGTCGGGCTGTTGATCATGCGTTCCTATGTGCTGGCGGGGAACACCGGGCACTATGATGGTGTGATTGCGGCGCTCGAGGCGCGTGGTTTGCGCGTGGTGCCGGCGTTTGCGAGCGGGCTGGACGCGCGTCCGGCGGTCGAGCGGTATTTTCGTCGTGATGGTCGCACGCTGGTCGATGCGGTGGTGTCGCTGACGGGGTTTTCGCTGGTCGGGGGGCCGGCGTACAACGATGCGCGGGCTGCTGAGGAGACGCTGGCGGCGTTGGACGTGCCCTATTTGGCGGCGCACCCGCTGGAGTTTCAGACGGTCGAGCAATGGGAGGGGTCGGACCAGGGGTTGTTGCCGGTCGAGGCGACCATGATGGTGGCGATTCCCGAGCTCGATGGGGCGGCCGGTCCGATGGTGTTCGGTGGGCGCTCGGCGGCGGCCGGCGAGACCCGTCGTCGCGACATGCGCGTGCACCCGGAGCGGGCCGCGATGTTGGCGGCGCGTGTCGCGCGGTTGGTGCGTTTGCGGCGCACGCCCGCGGCTGAGCGCAAGGTCGCGGTGGTGTTGTTCAATTTCCCGCCGAATGCCGGGAATGTCGGGACCGCGGCGCATTTGGCGGTGTTCGAGTCCTTGTACAACACGCTGCGGATGTTGTCCGAGGCCGGTTACCGGGTCGAGGTGCCGGCCGATGTGGAGGCGTTGCGCGCGCGGCTGCTCGGTGGCAACGCGGCGCGTTATGGGACGCCGGCGAACGTGCATTGTCGGATTGCGGCCGACGATCATGTGCGGCGCGAGCCCTGGTTGGCCGAGATCGAGGCCCAGTGGGGTCCGGCGCCGGGCCGCCAGCAGAGCGACGGGTCCTCGTTGTTCGTGCTCGGCGCCCAGTTCGGTCAGGTGTTCGTCGGCCTGCAGCCGGCGTTCGGCTACGAAGGCGACCCGATGCGGCTGTTGTTCGAGAAGGGTTTTGCGCCGACCCATGCGTTCAGTGCCTTCTACCGTTACCTGCGCGAGGACTTCGCGGCCGATGCGGTGCTGCATTTCGGCACCCATGGGGCGTTGGAATTCATGCCCGGCAAGCAGGCTGGGATGTCGGCGGCCTGCTGGCCGGACCGGCTGATTGGGGATCTGCCGAATCTGTATCTGTATGCGGCGAACAATCCGTCCGAGGGGACGATTGCCAAGCGCCGTGCGGCGGCGACGCTGATCAGTTATCTGACGCCGCCGGTGGCGCAGGCCGGGTTGTACCGTGGGCTGTTGGATCTGAAGGGGTCGCTGGAGCGCTGGCGGGGGTTGCCGCCGAGCGATGCGCCGGAGCGTGCCGACTTGGTGGCGCTGATTCAGGCGCAGGCGGCCGAGTTGGAGCTGGCCGAGGCCGAGCCCGCGTGGCCTTCGGCGGACGCCGAGGGGCGTTTGCAGCGGCTGTGGCAGGCGGTGCTCGAGCTCGAGGACACGCTGATTCCGCATGGTCTGCATGTGGTCGGCGGGGTGCCGAGCGAGGCCGAGCGGATCGACCTGCTGATGGCGTTGGCCGAGGCCAGTCATGGGACGGCGGTGCCGCGGCCGGCGTTGGCCGCGCTGGTGGCCGGTCAGTCGCGGGCGGCGGTGCGCGCAGCGAGCGATGTGGCGCTCGACGATGGGCTGCTCGATCAGTTGGCCGAGACCGACCGGTTGCTGGCCGAGGATCACGAATTGGAGGCGCTGCGGCGCGCGCTCGATGGGCGTTTCGTGCGCCCGGTGCCGGGTGGGGACCTGTTGCGCACGCCGGCGATTTTGCCGACCGGGCGCAACCTGCATGGTTTCGATCCGTTCCGGTTGCCGAGTGCCTTTGCGCTGCGTGATGGGGCGCGCCAGGCCGAGCGGCTGTTGCAGCGTCATCGCGAGGCCGGCAACGGGTTGCCGGAGACGGTGGCGCTGGTGCTGTGGGGCACCGACAATCTCAAGAGCGAGGGCGGGCCGATTGCCCAGGCGCTGGCGTTGCTCGGGGCCGAGCCGCGTTTCGACGGTTATGGCCGGTTGGCCGGGGCGACCTTGCGGCCGCTGGCCGAGCTCGGTCGGCCGCGGATCGATGTGATCATGACCTTGTCGGGGATCTTTCGCGATCTCTTGCCGTTGCAGACCAAGCTGCTGGCCGAGGCGACCTATCTGGCGGCGACGGCCGATGAGCCGTGCGAGGCCAACTTCGTGCGCAAGCATGCGCTGGCCTATCAGGCGGCGCACGGTGGGGATCTGGAGACGGCGGCGTTGCGCGTGTTCAGCAATGCCGACGGGGCCTATGGCTCGAACGTCAATCATCTGATCGACAACAGCCGCTGGGACGACGAAGACGAGTTGGCCGAGACCTATACGCAGCGCAAGTGTTTTGCGTATGGCCGCAGTGGTCGGCCGGTGCGCCAGGCCGAGCTGTTGAACAGTGTGCTGGCCGATGTGCAGTTGGCCTATCAGAATCTCGATTCGGTCGAGCTCGGCGTGACGACGATCGATCATTATTTCGACACCTTGGGCGGGATCAGCCGCGCGGTGGGCCGGGCCAAGGGCAGCGAGGTGCCGGTGTACATCGGTGATCAGACGCGCGGCGATGGTCAGGTGCGCACGCTGGCCGAGCAGGTGGCGCTCGAGACGCGCACGCGGATGCTCAATCCGAAGTGGTACGAGGGCCTGCTCAAGCACGGTTACGAAGGGGTGCGGCAGATCGAGGCGCACATCACCAACACGATGGGCTGGTCGGCGACCACCGGTCAGGTGGCGCCGTGGGTCTATGAGCAGTTGACGCAGACCTACATCCTCGACGAGACGATGCGCGAGCGCCTGGCGGCCTTGAACCCGACCGCCTCGGCGAAGGTCGCCAACCGCCTGCTCGAGGCCCACGAGCGGCGCTACTGGACACCCGACCCCGCGACCCTCGAGGCCCTGCGCCGCGCCGGCGAAGAACTCGAAGACCGCCTCGAAGGCGTCATCGAGGAGGCCGCAGCGTGA
>NZ_JBDKXB010000060.1:0-3595 GCF_041197575.1 Thioalkalicoccus limnaeus
CTCCCACTCTGCCGTCGGCACGGCGCAGCGGACGGCGCGCGGCTTGCTCGCGCAGGGACGCGCGATGCAAGGCGCGTGACGGGAGCGGTCCGGTGGGAGTCGGCGGGGCCTGAGTCCGGGACGGTGGCCGTGTCTCGGGACCAAGCGACTACGTCGGGGACCGCAAACGACCCAGACCTGCCGCTCGCCGCTTCATGCTGAGCGACCGCTCAAGGACGCTATGCAGTCATTGGCCGTTGCGGCCGCCCAGGCAAGGGATCCGGAAGGCGGGCACTCTTCTGCGCTGACAAGCAGACCCCTTTGGGCCGGTTGCGAAGATGGATCGCCGACACATGCTAGGGAGATGATGCCCCGTCGGTTCCCGAGGGATCCCGTCGAGGCTTTCTCATGGCCTACTTGAACCGAACACCGATCGGCGCTTATAGACCAGCAACCAGAAAACCCCCGGCGATGTAGCCGTAGGTTGTACGAGAAATCTCTTTACGATTAACGTAACACGTACTATTCTTGTCGCGTGATCAAGAGCTTCGCCGACAAGGCTTCCGCGGCCCTCTTCTCGGGGCGCCGCGTACGTAGCCTTCCACCGCATATCCAACGCCGCGCTTACGCCAAGCTGCAGGTGTTAGATGCGGCGGATACATTGGACTTCCTGCGCGTGCCGCCGTCCAACCGGCTGGAGCCGCTGCGCGGGGACCGTGAGGGTCAGTGGAGCATTCGCATCAACGACCAATGGCGCATCTGCTTCCGCTGGGAGGATCGCGATGCCTTTGACGTCGAGGTGACTGACTACCACTGACGCCAGTGTCCCCGCAAACATCGACTGCATCCCAAAGAACGATGACTATCCAAAGAGAGCAACTGGACCAGATCGACTTTTCCGACCTGGCTGACGGCACCGACCTGATGCCAACGGTCACCCCCGGCGAGATTCTGCGCGGCGACTTTATGGAGCCCCTAGGCCTGTCGGCGAATGCCCTCGCCAAGGCGCTGCATGTGCCGCCGAACCGGATCACCGCCATCCTGAATGGCACTCGCTCCATCACCGCCGATACGGCGCTCCGGCTCGCACGGTACTTCAACACCACCCCGCAGTCCTGGCTGAACTTGCAGAAGAACTATGAGCTGGAGGTCGCAAAGCGGACGGTGGGTCAAGCCATCGCGGCCGAGGTTGAGCCTTATGCCGCCTAGGCGCCGAGAACCGTTGGATGGCGTTCGTGCGCGACGACCCTGTGCGTCACGGTGGACAGGTCTAGTTTCTTTGGACAGGCGCATCTGACCCAATGCCACTCCCAGGAGGCGACGCGGACAAGGCCGGTAACCGCTACGAGCTGCGGTGGACCGTCCGACAGTTCATCCGACTCCTGACAGATGAAGTCGTTTGGATCGAGCTGGAGCCTATCGGGGACGAGGGCGACCGAATCGAGTTTCGGCTGTGCCGTTCTGACCGTCGTATCGAAGCGCATCAAGTAAAACGTCAACAGTCCGGGAAGGCTTACTGGACGATCGCCGATTTAGCTCGGGCGAATGTCCTTGCAGGACTGCGTAAGCATGCGCTGGATAACGCTGCGGAGTTCATTTTCGTCTCGACTCTCCCGACGAAATCTCTCCCCGAGCTTCAAGACCGCGCACAGGCGATCACGGACTTCCCAACGTTTCAAAAATCCCTCTCCCTTTCCTTAAAGGGTGACTTCGATGACCTCCAACGCCGCCTCGGGGTCGACAGCGGCGAAGAGACCTGGCGTGCCGTTCGGCAGAGCCGTTGGATTCCTGTAGACGAACGTGAGTTGGATGACACGGTGCATGCGCTTCTGGGCGCCTATCTGACGGGGGATCCCCAAGCCGCCTTAGGCGTGTTATCTATGTACTCCCTGGAAGCAGTACACCGCCGCGTGACGGCAGCAGATCTGTTGGGCGTTCTCGCCGAGCGCGGCATCCAGCCCTCCGATGTCGCCAGGGATCGAAACCTGGCTGCACGTTTGCGGCAATGCCAAGAGGACTATCTCGAGTCCCAGGAGTTCGGAATCGGGGACCTAGCGCTTCCGCGGCGGGAGGCCGATCAGGCGATCGGCATCCTACTTGATCCAGACCAATCCACGAGAAGCTTCTTCCTTGTCGGACCGGCCGGAATGGGCAAGACGGGTGCTACCGGTCAGATCGTGCGTCGGATCGCGGATACAGGCTGGCCGATTCTGCCGTTTCGCCTCGACCGGCTGGATCCGACTCAGCGTCCCGCGGAGATCGGGCGCCAACTACTGGGGCGCGAGAAGTCCCCGGTTGCGATCCTGGCTGGCTTGGCTGCGGATGGAGATTGCCTGCTGGTCATCGAGCAGCTGGACGCAGTCAGTGTAGTATCCGGCCGGCGGCCGGAGGTCTTCGATGCGGTTGCCGCCCTGGTTCGGGAGGCCCGGGTGCATGCGAACATGCGGCTGCTGCTGGTGTGCCGCGCATTTGACCTGGAAAACGACGCGCGGCTGCGAGACCTGCGAGAGCAAGAGAAGACCCGCGCCACCACGATCTCCGTCGGGCCGCTCGACCAGGAGCAGGTCAAGCAGGTCGTCGCCCACCTTGACCTCCCCCCGGAGCAGTTCACACCCAGCCAGATCGAGCTCCTGCGTCTACCCCTCAACCTGGCCATCTTGGCGGGCGTGACCGCTGGAAACGACGGCGAGCCGTTTGGCTTCTCCTCGGCCAAGGACCTTTATGACACCTTCTGGCGCCGGAAACGGTCGGACCTGCTCCAAGTTCTCAGCGATCACAATGCGTTCGAGGTCCTGCTCTATGCCCTGTGCGAGGCAATGAACGAGCGGCAGACTCTTTCGGTTCCGAGGGGTTGTCTGCCTCCCGGCGATGCGGATCTGGACCGTCTCGTTTCTGCCGATGTGTGTGCCCGCCAGGGCTCCCGAATCGGCTTCTTCCACGAAGGCTTCTTTGACTACGTCTTCGCGCGGCGTTTCTCGGAAACGGGAGAGCCCCTCCTGAATCTCTTGCGCTCCGCCGAGCAGGATCTGTTTCGACGCTCCCAGGTACGCCAGATCCTAGCCTATCGCCGCGACGATGACTTCGATGCCTACCTTAGGGATCTCGGCGACTGCCTCGCCGCACCCGACGTCCGATTCCACATCAAGAAGTTGATGATCGGAGTGGTCGGGCAGGTCAGCGACCCAAGGCCCGAGGAATGGGAAATCCTCGAAGGGCAGTCTGGAGAACAGACCGCGCGACCGACCGACCCAGTACAGACTGCGTTGTGGTCCTCCGCACCCTGGTTTCGCTTCCTGCATGATCAGGGCGTTTTGACAGGTTGGCTGGCGAGCGAGCGCCCGGCAATCATCAACTTTGGTTTCAACTGGCTGGGCCATATCGCGAAGCTGGAGCCAGACCGGGTGGCGGACCTGTTAGAGGGACAGGCCGGCGCTTCACCGGAGCGAGACGAACACGTATTGGGTGTTCTCTATCGGCACGATGCAGCGGCCGAATCCGAGCGGTTGGAGGCCCTTTTTTACCGCCTCGCAACGCAACCCGGACGCAACTGGGCTTTTGTTTGCGGAGCCTTCAAGACGTTCATTCATAGCCACTGCTACCGTGGCAGCCGTGGTAT
>NZ_JBDKXB010000061.1:0-3042 GCF_041197575.1 Thioalkalicoccus limnaeus
GTCAAGTGAACCCCTGGTCCAATGGGAACGGCGCGCCGCCCGATGGCGAAGGCAGCGTGCAGGTGACGCTCGAGCCGGGCGTCGAGATCGGCGCGGCGAAGGTCTTCGCGGTCTATGGCAAGGGCGGCATCGGCAAGAGCACGACCTCGTCGAACCTGTCGGTGGCCTTCTCGCGGCTCGGCAAGCGCGTGATCCAGATCGGCTGCGACCCGAAGCATGATTCGACCTTCACGCTGACCAAGCGGTTGGTCCCGACCGTCATCGATGTGCTCGAGTCGGTCAATTTCCATCCCGAGGAGCTCAGGCCGAGCGATTTCGTCTACGAGGGGTACAATGGTGTCATGTGCGTCGAGGCCGGCGGGCCGCCGGCCGGCACAGGATGCGGCGGCTATGTCGTCGGGCAGACGGTCAAGCTGCTGAAGCAGCATCACCTGCTCGAGGACACCGACGTCGTCGTCTTCGATGTCCTCGGTGACGTCGTCTGCGGCGGGTTCGCCGCGCCCTTGCAGCATGCGCATCGGGCACTGATCGTGACGGCGAACGATTTCGATTCGATCTTCGCGTTGAACCGGATCGCTGCCGCGATCATCGCGAAGGGGCGCAATTACCAGGTGCGGATTGGCGGGGTCATCGCGAACCGGAGCGCGGCGACCGACGAGATCGATCGCTTCAACGCGGCGATCGGTCTTTCGCGGCTCGCCCATTTTCCGGATCTGGATGTGATCCGCCGCAGCCGTTTGAAGAAGTCGACGGTCTTCGAGATGGACCCGGCGCCGGGTCTCGAGGCCGCGCAACAGGAATACATGCGGTTGGCGGCGAACTTGCTGGCGGGGACCCCGCCACAGGACGCCAAGCCGATGAAGGATCGCGATATCTTTGATTTTCTCGGATTCGATTGATGACCGACACCTCGTATCGACAAAGGCGCGGCCAGATCGCAAACTATTTCGATCGCACCGCGGCCGAGGCCTGGTCGCGGATGACGTCCGACGTGCCGCTCGGCCGCGTTCGGGCCACGGTGCGGGCCGGCCGCACGCGGATGCGCGAGGTCCTGCTCGGCTGGTTACCGGCCGATCTGACCGGGCGACGGATCCTGGATGCCGGCTGTGGCACCGGGGCCTTCGCGGTCGAGGCGGCCCGGCGCGGCGCCGAGGTGGTGGCGATCGATCTGTCGCCGACGCTGATCGAGCTCGCGCATGAGCGGATCCCGGCGGATCTCGGCCCGGGCCGGGTCGAGTTCTTGGTCGGCGATCTGCTCGATCCCGCGCTCGGGGACTTCGATCACGTGGTCGCAATGGATTCGCTGATCCACTATCAGGCGGCGGACGCCTTGCAGGTGATCGCCGGGCTTGCCGGGCGGACGCGCTCGTCGGTGCTGTTCACCTTTGCGCCGCGCACGCCGCTGTTGGCCATGATGCATGCGCTCGGCAAATTCTTCCCGCGCGGCGATCGGGCTCCGGCGATCGAACCCGTCAGCGAGAAGGACCTGCGCGCGTTGCTCGCCGGTGACGCGGCGCTCGCCGGCTGGCAGGTGGCCCGGACGCAACGCATCGTCAACGGTTTTTACACCTCTCAAGCGCTCGAGTTGCAACCCTCATGACTGAGAACGCCAAGAAACGCTTCGTGTTTGATATACGCCATATCAGTCCGCGCTTTCTGCCGTTCGCGGATGCCGCAACGCCCGAGCTGCCGTTTTGGCGGCTCATGCGTCTGTCGATGTTCCAATGGTCCGTCGCGATCGCGATGGTGCTGTTGCTCGGGACCCTGAACCGCGTCATGGTCGTCGAGCTCGGCGTGCCGACCTGGCTCGTGGCCTTGATGGTGTCGTTGCCGATCCTGTTCGCGCCGTTCCGGGCCTTGCTCGGCTTTCGCTCGGACATCCATCCGTCGTTCATCGGGTGGCGGCGGGTACCCTACATCTGGTTCGGCAACCTGATGCAGTTCGGTGGCCTCGCGATCATGCCCTGGGCGCTGTTCCTGCTGGCCCACGACACGACGAACGTGCTGGCAGGCTATATCGGCGGGTCGATCGCCTTCCTGCTCGTCGGCGCCGGCCTGCACACGACGCAGACGGCCGGTCTCGCGCTGGCCGCCGATCTGGCGCCGGAGAAGGTCCGTCCGCGCGTCGTCGCGCTGCTCTATGTGATGCTGCTCGTCGGAATGATCCTCGCGGCGCTGACCTTCAGTTGGCTGCTCACCGATTTCAGCTATAAGCGCCTGGCCCAGGTGATCTCCGGGGCCGCCGTCGCGACCATGCTGTTCAACCTGATCGCACTGTGGAAACAGGAGCCGCGGAATCCGACCTTCACGCGGCCGGATCGGGAGCGCCCGACCTTTCGCCAGGCCTGGCGGGAGTTCGCCGAAGGCGGGAACGCGTCGCGCCTGCTGGTCGCGCTCGGGCTCGGCACCATGGGCTTCCAGATGCAGGATATCCTGCTCGAGCCCTATGGTGCGCAGGTGCTCGGCCTGACCGTATCGCAGACGACGATGCTGACGGCGCTGCTCGCAGGTGGCACCTTGCTCGCGTGCGGGTTGGCGGCCCGGATCCTGACCCGCGGCGGCGATGCTTATCAGATGTCGGCGTTCGGTGGCATGGTCGGGGTCATGGCCTTCGTCATCGTGCTGATTTCGGCGCCGATCGACTCGGCGCTGATGTTTCGTGTCGGCACTGCGTTGATCGGCTTCGGTGCTGGCCTGTTCGTCGTCGGCACGCTAGTCGCGGCGATGAACCTGGCGCAGGCGGGCTACAGCGGGATCGCGTTGGGTGCCTGGGGCGCCGTACAGGCGACCGCCGCCGGGATTGCGATCGCGCTCGGCGGCGCGATGCGCGACGGGGTGACCCGGCTCGCGTCCGACGCCGACTTCGGGCCGGGGCTGTCGGCCTTGGTCATGGGCTATGCTAGTGTTTATATCATCGAGATCTTTTTGTTGTTGGGGGCGGTATTGGTGATCGGACCGTTGGCGCACTCGGTGCGGGGACGGGGGTCGTCGTCGCCGTCGAAGCTGGGTCTGGCCGAATTACCCGGCTAGCCATTTTCAACT
>NZ_JBDKXB010000062.1:0-2844 GCF_041197575.1 Thioalkalicoccus limnaeus
CCGTGGCCCAAAGAAGACCGCACCAGTGTCTTCGCCCAGTACAGCCTCCTGGTCGCGGACCGCGCGCCACTCCAAGCCAAGCTCCAGGCCGCCGGCATCCCCACCGCCGTACACTACCCGATCCCGCTCAACGAGCAACCGGCCTATGCCCACCTCGCCGGCACCGAAGGCACCCCGATCGCCGCGCAGATCGCCCGCCAGGTCCTGTGCCTGCCGATGCACGCCGACCTGAGCGAGGCCGAGCAACGCCGCATCGTCGCGACGCTGCTGGACGCCCTGGATTAGCCACGGATGAACACAGATCAAGCCAAACATCCGTGTTCATCCGCGCCAATCCGTGGCCGATCTTTCCTCCGTGCCATGGCGTTGCGGCGCCGATCCTGATGCGCACTGACACGCAGATCTACACTTTGCTGGGCGCCGACCCGGATTTCCTTTACCGTCTCACTGCGCCGGCCGTCTACAGTCAGCTGCAAAGGGCACCCGTCCCGCCCCAGGCGCGGCAATATTGTCTGGACGTCTTTCAATCCTGGCTGATGGCGCGCTTCAAGGGCCTGAGCCTAGAGGAGATACTGAAGATGTTAGGTGAGCTGACCCCGTTGGAAGAAACCCGCGCCTACAAGGAATTGGTGGCGAAAGGTCGACAGGAAGGCCGCCAGCGCGAAGAGCGCCTGATCCTGCGGCTGTTGCAGCGCCGCATCGGTCTGGTCCCGGACGCACAGCAGGCGCGCATCGCCGCCCTGCCGATCGAGCAACTCGAAGCGCTCGGCGAGGCATTGTTGGACTTCACCGAGCTGGCCGATCTCAACGCCTGGCTGGCCGAGCACTGACCCGCGGTGTCCACGCCTCGCGGCCGCTCTGCACCGCGTCCAGGCGGCAGAGATGAGCCCGGCGCCGGCGGGCGCCTGGACACGCGGCCATGCGCCGTCGTCCTGGCCAAACTCGATCGCTTCGAAGAAGATTCTCGCGCTAAGGCGCGAAGAACAAGGCGCAGATCCAGATGATCCTCTTGGCGTCTTTGCGCGAGCAATCCAAAACCAGAACTTTCCGTGATCTTCCGTGTTCTTCCGTGGCAACAAGAATGAACCGCCACGGATGCACACGGATGAACACAGGTCAAGCCGAGCATCCGTGTCCATCCGTGCCAATCCGTGGCCACTCTTCTTCCGTGAACGTTCGTGTCTTTCCGTGGCACTGCGAGCGCGCAGGTCTTGACCATCCTCACGGCGTGTTTTATCAGCGGCCAAAGGCCATGATTCACAGCTACCAGCGAACCTCCGCGCCGGTGATGAGCAACGCTTGGGAATGATCCATCCTCACTCCCACCACCTTCAACAGAAAACGCAGCATTTCAAAAATGCCTAAAACCATTGAAGTCGAAATCGACGCCCAGGGTCGATTGCGCCCCCTCACACCGCTCCCCCGACTTCCGTTGCGGGGCTTGCTCGTATTGACGGAAGACGATACATCAACGTCTTCCACAGGCGCCTGCACTGCGGCCAACGCGCTCAAACTGCTCGCGAGCCCGCGTTATGCCAAGCGCCCGCGCAGTCAACCAGAGGAAGTCAGCCGCCGGATCGCAGCGCTGCGGAGCGACTGGGACTTAAAGGACTGATGAGCCGCGTCTACCTAGACACCCCTTATTCTCGCGAGGACCTCAAGGAGGCCGAGCGCGACGACCTATGCCGCCGCGAAGGCTTCGACGTCGCCGAGCGGCGGGAGTGAGGCTGCGGCGGGTCATCATGCCGGTATCCGATCTTCGCAGTGAACTGGACTGAGCCTGTGGTTCGGTTGTCCATGTCAGATCTACCCGTTACCGACTATTTCCGTGACAACGTGCTCGTCAAGCGTCCTTACCTTCGGTTGGAATGGTGCGAAGCAGCCATCCGTGATCCAATACGCACGGAAGTGCAGATCGACGATAAACGCATCAGACACTGGATCTGGGTGGAGGCGCTGGGGTGCTACCTGCGCGTGGTGACCCTGTCCGACGGTCGGACCATCCACAACGCCTTTCCGGATCGGAGATTTCAGCCATGAAGCTCAACTACGACGCGGAAACGGATTCCCTCTACATCCACCTCAGCGATCGCGCGTCGGTGGATTCCGACGAAGTATCCGAGGGCGTCGTGCTGGACTACGATAGCGCCGGTGTTTTAGTTGGAATCGACATCCAGCATGCCAGCCGGCAGACGGACTTGGCGAGGTTGTCCGTGAACAAACTCCCTCTTCAACACCTTGACGCGGCTTGATCGGCGAGACACCTCGCCGCCGAACCGCGCCATTTTTGTTCCACCGAAGTCGAACCCTGCTCGGCGACTCGGTCCGACCAAGGCCCGCGAGCGCCTCGGCTGGGCACCCGCGATCGGCTTAGACGCGTTACGGCTCTGCCAAAGCCGAGATCGACATCCAGACGTTGGCACTGCTCGCCGGAAAGCTTCCGCCGCGCGCCATGGGGCTGGTGATCGAGTGGGCAAGTCAACACCAGGAGGAACTCAGGGCGGATTGGGAGCGTGCCCGCCAACAGCAAATTCGGGTCAACCCATCGTCATCGAGCGAGAACGGGTGACAGCCTAAGTTCGGCGCGTTTCCTCAAGCGCGAAAGTGGGCAACGACGACGAGCGGAGGCCGATTCGGCCTGGCCCCGCTCGGCTGACATTTGAACTGCTGCCTTGCGACACCCGTCACAGATTCTTCATTGCAACGAATCCACAAAACCCATATGGTTCCAGCCCTGAACAACCCGGGCCGCCCGCCGCGGCCGAGCGACCGCCCCTGACGCCCAATCCGGCACCTCGGGGACCGGCCCCGCCCCCTTCCTGCGTCCTCGCGATGCACGGAAAT
>NZ_JBDKXB010000063.1:0-2685 GCF_041197575.1 Thioalkalicoccus limnaeus
GCGATCTGTGGCCGTCCGATCAGACCGACGACATCGCCCGCGAGGCCGAGCAGATGCGTGACTGGAGCGAGCGGATCCTGCGCGCCCACGCGAGCGATGGCGAGCAATCGCTGCTGCGCGCCTTGATCGCCGACCGGCCCAGGGCGCGGATCCCCTGGGAGGCGATCCTGCGCACCCGGATGCGCCGCGCCTTGGCGCGCCGCGTCGATCTGTCCTGGTCGCGCCCGGCCCGCTCCTATGTCGCCAACCGCGGGCGCGCCGGCCCCGGCCGACGGCTGCCGTGGGAACCTGGCACCACGACGAGCCGCGCGGTGCCGCGCCTGGTCATCATCGTCGATGTATCCGGTTCGATCGACGATTCACTGCTCGGGCGTTTCGCCCGCGAGGTCGAGGCGATCACCCGTCGCCTCGAGGCGCGGCTTGCGATCCTGATCGGCGATCGGAAAGTCAGCCGGATCGAACACTTCGTGCCCGGTCGAACCCGGCTGCGCGAGCTACTCTTCCAAGGCGGCGGTGGGACCGACTTCACGCCCCTGCTCGAGGCCGCCGATGCGCTGCGCCCGGATCTCGTGCTCGTGTTGACGGATCTCCAGGGCCCCGCGAACGTTCGCCCCCGGTGGCCGGTGATCTGGGCCGTCCCGGCCTCGGTCCCGGACCCGCAACCGCTGTTCGGTACCTTGGTGCGTCTGGACTAACGGGATTGGGTCGGCGCGGCCGGGGCGGTTCCGACCAGCGTCACCGCTCGACGGCCCGCGCGATCTCGGTCGCGTTGCCCTGATCCATGCGTTGGATCGCTTCCTCGCCTTGTCGCGACAGCTCCTCGAGGCGGTCGATCTGGGCGTCGAGGCGGGGCAGGGCCTCGCGGCGGTAGCGGGCGACCTCGTCGATCGCGCCGATGACGTCGGCGAAGGCCTGTTCCAACTGCTCCATGTCGAGCACGGTCGAGGCGGCGCGATTCTGGATCTCGACACCCTGGGTGCGCAACGCGCGCGAGGTGCCGGCGATCAGGTCCGAGGTGGTCGTGTTCAGGGCTTCGACATGATCGAGCACCAGGCGCTGATTCGCCAGCGCCAGGGCCACCGTGACCGCGACGTTCAAGGCCGAGACCGTGACATTGATGGCCCGATCCACACCGCGCATCAGTTCGCGGTTGTTGCGGATCACGACCTCGAGGGCCAGGATCCCCTGTTGGCTGACGGCCAACTGCTGTTGCAGATCCACGACCCGCTGGCGCAATGGGAACAGGAGTTCCTCCTCGAGCAGGCGCCGTTCGGGGGCCTCCGGCGCCAGGCCGGCGGCCCGTTCGGCGAGGCGCGCGTCGATGAGGCGGCCGAGCGCGATCTGGCGGCGCAATTGATCGAGGCTCTCGCGGAGCGAGGCCTGGTCGTCGCCGAGGCTCACATTGTCGCGATACAGCCGGTCCTTGCCGGCCTCGAGATCCTTGAGGATCGCATCGAGCGCCCCCTGGGCCGTCTCGAATCGGTGGAAGTAGCGTTGCAGCGGCGTGCCGACACCCGGGATCAGGCCAAGGATTCGGGACAGCCCGTCCCGGCTCAGATTGTGGCGCTGCGGATCGAGCTCCTGCATCCGGGTGCGCAGGTCGACGAGCGAGCGGGCCACCGGACCACCTTCGTCGCCCTCGTGCGCGAGTTGGCGGATCGGGGCCTCGAGCATCTTGCTGCGGTGGGCTGCCTGGCGCTGCACGGCCAGACCCATCTCGTCGACGGCCTGGCGATGACGATGATCGATCCGTTCGCCCGTCGTCGTGGCCGAGAGTTCGGCGAGAAACCGGTCGGCCAGCGCCACCAGGGCCGGATCCTGGAGTTCGGTGTCCGGGTCGGATTCACGTTTGACGCGTGCCTCGATCTCGTCGGCCGGTGGTAGGGATAGACTCATGAATGAACTGGACGGCGTTTCGGGGTGGGACGGACTCATCGCGTGATCCTCGCGGGTGGCGTTCGTATGATGTCGGTGTGCAGCGGCCAACTGGGCCCCGGTTCATCCGCGGCCGGGTATCCCGGCGCGCGCCGATCCTGATCGAAAACCGACGGGGCTTGAACGATTCGGGACCGGCCGCCTGATCGGTGGCCTGATCATCCGCGACCGGATTCAATCCTTGTGACCGTACTGGTGCGCCCGGTCGACGAAGCGCCGCAGGTCGGCCAGGGCCTGATCGGCAGCGACCGAGGCTCGGGGCCGATCGGTGCGAACTGCGGAGACGGCGACCGCGGTGTCGTCGAGGGCGGTGATCGCCGCCTCGGTGCGGGCGCTCAGTTCCCGCACGCGGTCTTCGGTCGTCTCGATCAGTTCGAGCCGGCGGGTCAGGGCCTGGACCTCGTCGGCCGTCATTCGCTCCCTGTCCTGCTGCAAGCGTCGCTGCACGAAGGCGGCATCGACACCGGCAACGCCCCGGACCACGGAGGCCATCGTGTCGAGGTCGTCGATGGCCGCGCGACTGACCTCGCCGACCAACGCCCGGGCCCGTTCGAAGGTCAGTTCGCCCTCGTCGAACTTGTCGCGCAGGACCTCATCGACGAGCAGATAGCGTGTATAGAGCCGGTCGGTCTGGACCGCGAGATCGGCGCGGTCGGCCGCGAGCAGGCGCCGTTTCATCTGCCACAGGGCCTGGATGACCTCGTCGCTGGCCGTCGGTGGGCGCGCCGGATCGAGCTCGGCGATCGCGCC
>NZ_JBDKXB010000064.1:0-2601 GCF_041197575.1 Thioalkalicoccus limnaeus
CGTCGCGTCATCCCATGGCGACGCCCTTTGAACGTCGGCCCGCGTCATGCGCCGAAGAGCTCCTCCACCGCGCGCTCGACCCGGGTCGTCGAGCCGGCGTCGTCGAGCGGGTTGCGCCGCAGCCGGTGCCGCAGCGCCGGCGCGGCGATGCGCTTCAAGTGCGTGTCTCCGACCCGCTCGTCCCCATCGAGCGCCGCCAACGCCCGCGCCGCGCGGATCAGAGTCAGCTCGCCGCGCAGGCCATCGGTACCCAGCGCCATGCACAGCTGAGCGGCTCGCTCCAGGGTCTCGTCGGGAACCTCGACTTCGCGCAGTTGGGTCCGCGCGGTCTCGAGTTGGCGCCGGATCTTGCCGTCCTTGCGCTTCCATTTCGCGACGAAGGCGGCCGGATCGCGCTCGAACTCATCACGCCGCCGCACAACGTCGACACGCGTGGGCAAATCGGTCGGCGTCTTGACCTCGACCGACAGGCCGAAGCGGTCGAGCAACTGCGGCCGCAGCTCACCCTCCTCCGGGTTGCCGCTGCCAACCAGCACGAAACGGGCCGGATGCCGCACGCTCAGGCCCTCGCGCTCGACGACGTTCTCGCCGGACGCGGCGACATCGAGCAACGCATCGACCAGGTGATCTTCGAGCAGATTCGCCTCGTCGATGTACAGAAAGCCGCGGTGCGCTCGCGCCAGAAGGCCCGGCTCGAACGCCTTTTCGCCCCGGGTCAGCGCGCTCTCGAGATCCAGCGCCCCGATGACCCGATCCTCGGTCGCGCCGAGCGGAAGATCGACGACCGGCACCGGGACCAGGCGTGTCTTCAACGCCCGCTCGGGACGTGCCTCGCGACAGGCCTCGCACAGCGCCCCTTCCGGCGCCTCCGGATCGCAGTTGTACGAGCAACCGGCAACCACCCGCATCTTCGGCAGCAGGGCCGCCAGGGCGCGAATGGCCGTCGATTTCCCGGTACCCCGGTCGCCGAACACCAACACGCCGCCAATCGAAGGGTCGACGGCCGCGATCAGGATCGAGAGCTTCATCTCGTCCTGGCCGACGATCGCCGAGAATGGAAAGACTGTCGGCATGATCAGCGCATCCCCCGGCCGGCCGCGCGATCACGGATCGCCGGCGTCCTCAGACATCCCCCAGCGCCGGCCGATGGGTCGGCTGGCCCTTTCGCGATCAACAAAGACTCTCGATTCATAAGTCGCCCTATCTCGTTTGCACTGCCACCCGCGTTCCGACCGCGAGCCCGCTGCCCCGGCCACGATCGCGGCCATGACGACACTAGCCCCCGCGCACCGCGCTGGTCAAGGCATAGGCCCAATCGACGGGGTGATCCGGCGCGCACCGCCGGCTCGTGGTTCGGACGCCGATCCTGGCCGGCCACCGCCCGGGATCGGGAGGACGAGGAATCGACCGCCGAGCGTCGGATCGATGGCCGGTATCAGAGGGGTTCGCGCAATCCGTGCAAGACGCGGTGGAAAGCCTTGACGTTCTCGCTGCCGAACGACCGCACGTTATGGATGATCCGTTGGGTCCCGAGGTCCTGGAACGAAATCCGGCCGTCGACGGTCTCGGTCAAGCGGAATGGGGCATCCACATCGACACCCAAACGGCCCCGGTCGCGATGGTACTTGTCGATGACATGCTGCAGGAACCGGTCCTGACCGGGAAGCAAGGTATCGATGCGGTCGCCGGTGGTCGCATCGTAGACGGCCACGGCGTCATCCTCGAGCTTGACGAAGCGCACATCCCGCGTCGCCACGACCGGGGTCGCGAAGGCCGGATCCTCGGTTCCCTCATGACCCGCGAACCGATCCGACGACATCACGACGAACAGGGCCAAGCCGACCAGCCCCGCGACGATCAGAAAGAAGACCGTCGGGGGACCTTGCGGTTTCGGTTTTTCGCTCACCCTGGACTCCTCGGTCATGACCGCGCCGCCGCGACCGAACCCGTCTCCCGGCCCTCGAGCACCGGTTGACCGGCCTCGGGCGCCGTCAACGGCTCTTCCTCGGCGGCATCCTGCAGCGCCTTGCCCAGGATCTCAGCGACCTTGGCCGCCTCCGGCAGCCCCCGCAACATCGGTTGCACCGGGCGGAAATGCCACGGCCGCACATGTGGCCAGAGCACCAGATAGGAGGTCTGCTGATCGCCCGAGACCGTCAACGAGATATCGCCATTCCCGCGGCGAAAGGTCCGCAGATCGGCCGAAGTGATCACCTTGAACGGGATGTTGACATGGATCGAGAAGACGATACCGATGCGCATCACGATCCGGCGAGTCGTAATCGTATAGATGGTGACATGGGCCGCCAGCCAACCGGTGAGCACCAGGAATCCGACCGGCACCAAGCCGAGCAACAGGATCGCGTAGCCGTTCTCGAGGGCCTCGACGAAATTCCCGTCCCGCACCAACGGTGGGATGAAATAGAAAAGGAAGAGCAGGACGAAATAGATGGCGACCTTTCTCGCCTGGTACGCGCGAACAGCCAAGGCGCCCCACGAGGGGGCGCCTTGCCAGATGATCTTCTCGCCAGCGGGAAGGACATCTGGGAGACCGCGCATAGGCTCGATCTCGAAGTCATCACTCATATAAAGACGGCCTCC
>NZ_JBDKXB010000065.1:0-2521 GCF_041197575.1 Thioalkalicoccus limnaeus
CGCCGCGTGCGCGCCCCGCACCAGGCATCGACGACGACCATCGCCGCCCCCGAGATCGCCTACCCACCGGACGGCGCCCAGATCGCCCTCGGCCTCGACCGCGCCACCCCGGCCGCGCTGCCCCTCAAGGTCCGCAACGGCCTGCCGCCCTTCATCTGGTATGTCGATGGCGCCGCCGTCGCCCGCTCCCCCTACGGCCGCCCTGCCGACTGGCACCCCACGAGCCCCGGATTCGCCACCATCGCCGTCGTCGACGCCCGCGGGCGCGCGAGCCGTGTGCGCGTCCTCCTCGAACCTTAGGAACCCGCTTGCGGGCGACGACGAACGCCGGTCCCTCGCACAAGATTGTCGAAGCTCAGATGGAGAACAGGGCACCGACGCCAACCAGAAGCCCCGCACACCCGTGCCGGCGCCGGAGCCGATGGTCAACGAATCCACTGGTCCCCCAAACTGTCCCAGCCGATGACGACTCGGTCCGCTCCCGCCGCAATGTCACCATCAATTCACGTCAGGCGGTTTGTTCAGGGTGAAGAACGAATGTAAGCAGGTCCAGGATAGGATCAGGCGTGAATCGAAGAGACGTGGCTTCGACCGCTTTAGGGGTCAAACTGATCGTAGTGCCCACCAATGGCGAAAACATAGATATGAGTATCGTCGAATTTATAAATTAGCCGGTCTTTTTGGCTGAGTCGTCTCGACCAAAATCCGGTCAGGTTATGGCGCAAGGCTTCAGGCTTGCCCAAGCCCGTTATTGGATCGTCGCGCAGCATTTCTTTGAGAATTGCGCAGAGATTCTTATGCAAACGTTTATCTTGATGCCGTAATTCCTCGTAGATGAGCCATGTTCTGCCCTCAAACACCAAGGATCTCATCTATCTGTTCCTTGGTTGGGGTGTATCCTTCGTGGGCCTTGTGGGTTGCACTTGCTTCGGCAATCTGGCGCATGAGGCTGCTGTTCTGGAGCACATATAGGGTTTCCTGGTCTCGTTCCCAGTCTTCTGCGCTCATCACCACGAAATCCGCACCATTTCGGCGCGTCACGCGCAGCGGCATGTGCTGGCTAACAACCTGTTCTACGAATGATTTCAGGCCATCTCGAAATTTGTTTACAGTCGTGGTGTCCATCGGCATGCGCCTCATGCGTACGGAGATGCCGTACATAATAGGAGGCAAGCCCTAACAAGGCAAATTCAATGGAAAAAGGGGGAAAGGGGGTCAGGCCAAACGATCTCGATGCGGCAACTCACCGTGCGGCTGAAGCCGCACCTACAGCCGCACCTACAGCCGCAGGTACATCCGCACGTACATGGACGATCCAGGCGACGCCAATTTTGGTTGGCATGAGCCCCGAGATACGTCCGCACGTACACCGCACCTACTGCGGGCCATCGCTCGCTAGCCGTCCGTGAAGCCGACGTGCTTGTGGCTGCCGTCACAGAAGGGCTTGGCGCTGGATGCCCCGCAGCGGCAGAGGAATGCCTTCGTGCCCTGCCAGGCGACGCGGCCGCTGGCGGCACGGATGCTGAGGTTGCCCTCTACCTTCAGCGGGCCGTTCGGGATGCGTTTGACCTCAAGCGGACCGCCGGTGCGGTCCGCGCCCGGGCCGACCTCGCCGACGGCGCCGAAGTCTTGGAAACCGGATTGCAGGTGGCTGTTATCGCAGAACGGCTTATTGCCGGATGCCCCGCAGCGACAGAGCGCGGCCCGAAAGCGGGTGCCGGCCATGTCCTCGGCGGCATCCTCGATGTGTAGATCGCCGGTGAGATAGAGGGGGCCATTGTAGACCAGGCTCAGGGTGTTCTCGGCGGGCGCCTGTTCCGGCTCGCCGGACTTGTCGGTGTAGCTCAACGCACCGCTGGGACAGCGCTCGCAGACCTCACGGACCTCGGCCCGGCTGACCTCGTCCGGCACACACCAGGGCTTGCGGTCCGCCTCGAAGAGGCGGTTGGCGGCATGGCCGCACTCGCCGATATGGATGCACAGGCGTTCGTCCCAGTGCACGTCGATTTCGCTGCCGGGATAGTCGTAGATCGGCTTATCGCTCATCATCGTCTCCGCGTTGGCTGTTTGCCGTGGCTCACGCTGGACGTCTCGCGCCCACGACGACTATGGGGGCGATTTGCCAAGGGCTTCAATGCTCGAAGTGGAAGACGTGACGGCGAACGGTCCCCAGCGAGCGGGACGGCGCACCCCCCGACCGCCCCCGACCTCCTCGACGCCCGGGAGAGCGAGCCATGGTCCAGTGCTGCTGAGCGTGCGGGAGATCGCATCACCGTCGCCCGCACCCCTCGTCCCGCGCCCATCGCGGGCGCCAGCCGAGGCCCCGCACCTCGCCCGGTGCTTGGGCGATCAGACCGGAGACCAGGATCACCAACACGAGCAGCTCGGCGCGGCTCGGCGGGGAACAGGATTCGCTTCACTCCCGTCGTTCAAGCCACAACGAAGCGCACCTGCACATCGCGCGGCGAGGCGAGATGCGGGGCGCTGGTGACGAGCACGCGCGCGCCGGCCCGGGCATAGT
>NZ_JBDKXB010000066.1:0-2271 GCF_041197575.1 Thioalkalicoccus limnaeus
CGCGCGGCGTGGCCGTGCAGCCGCTTGATCAGGGGCTCCGTGGGCAGGAGCCGGTGCGGCTGGCCTTGCGCACGGCCAACCGCCGGGCCGAGGGCTGGCTCGGCGGCCACAGCGACCGCCAGCGCCAGAAGGTCGGCCTCGGCCGGTGTCAGAGAGAAGAGGTCGACCAGCCGATGCCAAGCCCTTCCCTCGGCACCATGCAGCCGCCGCTCCAGCGCCTCGTCGGGGCGGCGCGCGACAAGGGCCTCGGGGGCGTCGATGCCCGCGAGGAGATCGGCGGCGCGCAGGACCAGCAGCTCCGCAGGGCTCGCCAGCGTCCGGGGCCTGTTGTGGGACACGTCGTGGGGCGCGCTCTGGGAATGCACGGCCGTCATGGTGTCTCGATCCAAAAAGGCTGCGAGGGCGCACCGTTGATCGTGAGGCTCACCGGGTGCGCACCCGGCCGTGTCGGATCGAACAGCGGATGGAGGCGAAGCAGGCCCGCCTCGCGCACGTATCGCCCGCGGTCCTCGACCGGATCGTCCGCGAAGGCTGGGATCTCGTCATAGATGATCCCGTCGATCGCGAGCTGCACCTCGAGCGTGGCGGCGGTGAGATCGAACAGGTCGACGAGCTGCAGGCCCATCCGGCCGAAGCCGTCGGCCGGAGCCACCCCGTCGATCCGTGCCCCGAGCGTGAAGGCGAGCTGATTGCTCTCGACCTGGCTAGCGCGCACCCGGCCGGACGGCGTCTCCATCCGCCGCGTCGTGAGGATCGAGACGGCGTAGACACCCGGCACCACATCGAGTGTCACCGGCCCGGTCTCCGTGTCGCGGATGAGGCTCGGCTGCATCTCGAAGCTCGCGACGCGCTCGGTGAGGGTCGCCGCCCAGGCCGCGTTCAGAGCCGGGTTGATCGGCACGGACCGGATGGGCGGAGACGCCTCCCGCCAGGCGGGGTTGCGGAGGACGATCGCCGCGCTGCCGGGCGTACCGTCGCCCGCGAGTCGCGTGCCCTCGACCACCACCCGGTTGACAGGGGGGACCAGCCCAGGCGCCAGGCTAGCGCGGGCCGGGCTCGTCTCGATTGTCTGCGGGGCGAGGCCGGTCGAGGCCGGCGGCGAGAAGTGGCTCAGCGCGGCGACGCGCTCCAGGAGCGGGGCCCGGCCGACCGACACGAATACGCCGAGGTCGAGCACCGTCCCCGCCACCCCCGGCGGCGGCTCGGGCTCGAGGAATACCGTCCGCACCTCATAGTAGGCTGAGAGCCGGGTGGTGGCCGACTGCTCGGCCGACCAGAAGCTCAGGGACTCCTCCGGCGTGAGCGGGCGCAGCGCGATCTCGATCTGGTTATCACCGCCGCGCAGACCCGGAGCCATCACCGTCTGCGGCGGGTTGGCGTCAGGGGCAATGGTCAGGCCATCATCGATCCGCGGGTAGTCGTGGAAGGTCTTGAGTGCCAGACCGAAGTTGCGCTGCTGGATCTCGGCGTCGAACACATCGTTGATCTCGTGGTGCGCCGTCATGATGTAGTAGAGGAGCAGCGTCAGGGGCTCGCGAGCGACCGGCGGATGGCCGCGTCCGGGAGGCGGCGCGTTGCGGTAGTGGGCGTCCTCCATGACGTGGTAGAGATGCAGGTTCAGCCCGTTCTGCACGCTGCCGACCCGCTCGGGCGGCATGGTGCTGACATTGAGCGTCGTCGCGAGTCCCTGGCGGAACAGGAGGTTCCTCACCCCTAGATCCAGCAGGCGGCTAAGGGTCTGGGTCACGAGGTAGAGGTTCGCCGTCGGCATCGCTCAGCGCCTCCGCAAGCCGAACAGCATCGGTGCGCGGCGGCGCTTCGCCAAGGGCCCGATGATCGATGCCTCGTTAGCGGTGAGCCGCCGCGGGCGAGCCTTTGCCTCAGGGCGTTCCGCCCGTGGCGCGCCCGGCGTCGCCGGCCGCTCGATGATTCGCGGCGCCGGCGGGGTAGCGACTGGCGACTCCAGTGCAGGACGGAGTGGCGGCGGGGAAGGCGGCGAGGCCGGCTCGACCCAAGCGATCGCGGCCTTATCCACGTTACGTGACTCGACGGTGGGCTCGCCCGGCCCAGGGACCGCAGCGAGCGGTGGCGCCTCAGCCGGAGCCTCTTCGCGGATGTGCGCCGCGGCAAGCCTGGCAGCTGGCGGCGGGCCGACGGGCGGCGGCGATGCAGGCCTCGCGGAGAGGGCCTTGTCCGGGGCCTCCGCCTTCGCGTTCTCGCGGGCTGTGGGTGTGGGTGGCTCGGGCTCGTGGCTCGGCTGCCGGCCCGCCG
>NZ_JBDKXB010000067.1:0-1931 GCF_041197575.1 Thioalkalicoccus limnaeus
GAGCCATTTGCGCAGTCTCTAAGCCACTGATTGAACCGGGGCGACGAGCACGGGCAGTTTTCGTTTACCCCACGGCTCGACGCAGCATCAATGACTTGCGTGCGCCGTCCGCGCGCAGGCGAAGAAATCCACCCCAAGGGCGTTGGAGGGGGTGAAAAAGGGCGGCCGCCAAGGGATCATTAGTCGTTGTCGAGACGACCCTCAGAGAGGAGACCCCATGGCGGCCATCGCACAAGCGAATTTGTTTTCCTGGGACGCCGTCGAGGCGCGCAGCGACCTCAACCGGCTGAGGCTGGTGCTTGATCATCTCCCCGACGAGCGCTTGGTGCAATACCTCGAGGTCATGCGCGGCCACGGACGCGATGACTACCCGGTGCGGGCGATGTGGCATGCGCTGCTCGCCGGGATCGTGTTTCAACATGAGAGCTTGGAGTCGCTGTTGCGCGAGCTGGCGCGCAACCCGAGCCTGATGGAGGCCTGCGGCTTCGACCCCCTGCCGAGGCAGCGCAAGCCCAAGCCGCGGGTCGTCACCGATCCTGAGACGGGCGTTTCGCGCATCGCGTTGCCGCCGCCGGCGGAGCCGGCGTGCGCGGTGCCGTCGAGCTGGAATATCTCGCGCTTTTTGGCCAATGTCATCGAGCTGGAAGAGGCGCTCGGGATGATCAGCGAGATGACCGTGATCCTGCGCGAGCAGTTGATGGCCGTGCGGCCCGATTTCGGCGAGCACCTCGGCTTCGACGGCACCGACATCGCCAGTCACAGCACGGGGCAGAAGGCGCGCACCAGCGGGGAGACCTCCGACCCGGATGCCGATTGGGGCCATCACGAGACCCACGGCCTCGATGCCCGCACCGGCCAGGCCTGGAAGAAGATCAAGCGCTGGTTCGGCTATGGGCTGCACCTGATCGCCGATACCCGCTACGAGATCCCCGTGGCGTTCGAGGTCACGCCCGCCTCGGTGTCCGAGCAGCCCACCCTGCGCGCGATGATCCGCGCCACCTTCAGCGAGACCCCGGAACTGGCCACCCGCTGTCGCGACTTCAGTGCCGATCGGGGACTCGATAGCGCCGAGACCAAGGCGCTGCTGTGGGACGACTACGCCATCCGCCCGCTGATCGACACCCGCGCGCTGTGGCGCGAAGAGAAAAACCTCCCCGACTACGATCCGTCCAAACCGATCACCCGCCCACTCGATCCCGCGCGGGCCGACACCATCGTGCATACCGAAAAGGGCTCGCTTCACTGCGTGTGCCCCGTGACCGGGGAGCAACGCGATCTGGCCTTTCAAGGCTTCGAGGCCGATCGCAACACGCTGAAGTACCGCTGCCCGGCCGCCGCCTATGGCCTGGCGTGCCAAGGCCAGAGCGAATGCCACCAGGCCGGCGGGGTGAACCCGGGCGCGTACGGGCGCATCGTGCGCATCAAGCTCGACGAGCACGACCGGCGCCTCTTCGTCCCCACCCCGCACGGCAGCCCGAGCTGGCAGCGCGGCTACAACCGCCGCAGCGCCTTGGAACGCATCAACAACCGCATCGATCGCCACTTCGGCTTCGAGCAGCACTTCATCCGCGGCCTCGCCAAGATGACCACCCGCGTCGGTCTGGCCATCGCGGTGATGATGGCCATGGCCTTGGGGCACATCAAACAGGGAAGACCCCAGCTGATGCGCTCATTGGTCCAGCCGATTTCGGCCACCGGCTAGACGCGCCGATCGACTCCACCCCCTGGGATCGGATCGGGCCACGGCGCCCGAGGGCGGCGCTCGCCCGTCATTCGGCTTTGATGGGAATTATTCTCATCGATCGGCCCCGGCGGCCCAGCCGAGCGCCTTGGTTGCCCGTGTGGAGACCCTCTCATGCCGCTCCGCCGCTTGCGCGGCTCCCGGGCTGTACGCTCCGAGCCGCGGAAAATCGCGACAGCACAGATGTCTC
>NZ_JBDKXB010000068.1:0-1844 GCF_041197575.1 Thioalkalicoccus limnaeus
TCCTCTACCTCTGTGCCGAGAACGCCGAGATCGGCGACGGCCGGCGCCGCCCGACGAACCCTCAGCCGAAGCGCACCAAAGGCGGTCCGCGCCTGTTCCCCCCGGACAGGGCGACCCTCTGGGACGTCGGGGTCCGGCTCGGCGCCGCCCTGCGCCAGACCACCCGGGAGCACGGCGCGGCGGGGGAATCGGACGGACCGGGCCACACCGGGCCGCGACCGCACATCCGCCGCGCGCACTGGCACACCTACCTGACCGGGAGGGGGAAGCGTGGACGGCGCGTGCGCTGGCTGGCGCCGATCCCGGTCAAGCTCTCCGATCCCGACGCGCTCCCGGCGACTGTGCGGGCGGTAGGGCGGGCGGGGGATTGATCGGGGGTTGGGTGATGGCCGGCGGGCGAGGCGACCACGGTCTCGGCGGTCTGGCGCTGCTCGACGAGGATGATGTCGCCGTCCTGGATCTGATCATCGGTCATCGAGTTACCGCGCAGCGCGTAGCTGTTCTTGCACATCCGCGCGACGGTTGACGAAGACGAACAGATGCCCGGACAGCGGATTCTGGGCAACCGCGTGCTGCTTCAAGGGGATCAACCCGGTGGAGGATTTGCGCATGTCCATGTGACGGCCGTAGACGGAGGCCTGCATGCGCCCTTCCGGGAAGAACATTACCCTCGCCCCAGGCGCAGCACAACACCCCCGCCGAGATCCAGTTCAGATCCTGGGACGGGCCCATCCGTGGGCGGCGCCGACAGCACACCCAGATCGAGAAACGCCGACGACGACCCACTGTCAGACGCCACCGGCGCGCTCAACAAGGGCCTGCCATTCAGCGCGGCTGCGCCGCACCCCAATGCTCATCGTGGTCTCCTGTCGTGATCAAGGACAGAGCCGAAATTCGCCGCCATCCAGATGGTCGATGTCCATCTACCGACGACCATGGCCGTACCCTCATTCTGAGCCGTTACACCGAGCCGGAGGCCGACCAGCAACTGCTGCTCGACCGGCTGAATCTGCAGCTGCCCGCGCAGCCACTTTTTCGGATCGACAGGGACCCTCAGCGCAGCCGAATCACGTTCTGCTGCCCACCGAAAACGCCCTGCGCTGAGGGCACCAAGTGGTCGTGGTGGGTCAGGAAAATCACCTGGGTCTTGCGGGAGAGCCGGGCCAGGGCGGCGAGGCCGGCACGGGCACGGTCATCGTCCCAGTTGATGAAGAGGTCGTCGGCCAGGAAGGGCATGGGTGGGGATTGGTCCAGGTGCAACTCCAGGGCGGCGAGGCGCAGGGCCAGGTAGAGCTGATCGCGGGTACCGTGGCTCATGCCCTCGATGGTGACCCGCTCCCCGTTCGGGCGCTGCCCGTGCAGGGTGGGCGGGTCCTTGTCGTAGTCCACCACCAGCCGCTCGAAGGAACCCAGGGTGAGTTCCGCGAAGATCTGCCCGGCGCGCCCGAGCATGGGCCCCTGGCGGGCCTCCCGGTAGCGCTCGATGGCCCAGCGCAGCAAGCGGGCGGCGGTGTAGGTGCGAAGGTACCGCTCCACCGCGTTGCCCATCCGCGCCAGGGCCTCCTGTCGCTTCGCCTCGGCGCGGGCGGCGTCGTCCTGCCCCGCGATGCGCTGCAGGCTGGTCTCGGCCGTCCGCAGAGCGGCAGCGTTCTGCCGCTGCTGCTCGAGGAGGTCGTCCAAATCCCGGTTCAGCGTCGCCAGATCCGCCGGGATCACGCCAGGGTCCAACTCCGCAAGCTCGGCATCCAGCGTCTCCCTGGTGAGTCCGTCGGAGCTCTCCAGCAGGGTCCGCTGGAGGTCGCGGACCTCTCCCTCCAGCCCGCGCGCCTGGTCCGAGCGAGCGA
>NZ_JBDKXB010000069.1:0-1817 GCF_041197575.1 Thioalkalicoccus limnaeus
CCGTATCTGTTCCGTGAAATTCCGTGTTCTTCCGTGGCAATAAATCCTAGAGCCCGAACATGCAAGTCGAAGCCATTTATGACCAAGGTCGGATCGAGTTGATCAGGCCTCTACACCTGCGGCACTCGCGTGTCAGGGTCCTCGTGGAAGTGCCAGATGAAGAAGTCGTCGCGCCACCTGTTGGGGCCGAGCCGCCGGCCATCCATCCCACGGATCAGAGCGACCTTCTGACCGAGATTCGGCACATCCTCGGTCCCCTGCATCGTCAGCGAGTCGCCGCAAGTCATGCGGAGGACAAGGACGCCTTGATCGCAAGTCTCGCGGAAAAGCACGCGCGATGAAAAACCTCGTCTTCGATGTCAACGTCATCCTCGATCTCTGGCTCACGCGCCGCCCGGAAGCCGACCTCCGGCTGATCGCGGCGCTCATCCGCGCTGGGCATCAAGGGCCGGCACCAGGGCTGGGTCGTCAGCTCCAGTTTGCATGTGTTGGAGTATCTCGCCATCCGGCAATTCAAAACCGAAGGCGTCGACCCGGCGACCGCCAAGCAGACCGTCCGCAAGTTGCTCGCCAAACTTCTGGAGGATCTCGACCCGCTCACCTGTTTCGGCTTTCAGCAGGATCGTGCACTCTTGGTCCGCAGCGATCTGGAAGATGCTCAAATCGTTGCGGCGGCCACCCAACTTCAGGGGCCGACGACCATCGTCACCAACGACAAGCGGTTCGATGTCAGCGGCACCACCGTGACGCAGCTCGAGCCCACGGAAGCCCACGCTTGGCTCGATCAACCGTCCTCGCCGGAGGCTTTGGACTTCGTCGATCTGAAGACCCAGCAGGACAAACTGCGCGTGCCGCTGGAGCGCAACCTTCACCGCGTGCTGCACCACGGCCAATACATCCTCGGTCCCGAGGTCCGCGAGCTCGAGGCGCGCCTCGCCGCCTACACGGGTGCCAAGCACGTCATCACGGTCGCGAGCGGCACCGAGGCGCTGCTGATTAGCCTGATGGCGCTTGGCATCGGTCCGGGCGATGAGGTCATCACGACGCCTTTCACCTTCGTCGCCACCGTCGAGGTCATCGTCCTCGTTGGCGCCACGCCGGTCTTCGTCGACATCGACCCGGCCACCGGCAACATCGACGCCGCGCTGATCGAAGCGCGGATCACGGACAAGACCAAGGCCATCATGCCGGTCAGCCTCTACGGCCAGCCGGCCGACATGGACGCGATCAACGCCATCGCCGCCCGCCACGGGCCTATCCCGGTCATCGAAGACGCCGCCCAGAGCTTCGGCGCCACCTACAAAGGCAAGAAGAGCGGCAACCTGAGCACCCTCGGCTGCACCAGCTTCTTCCCGAGCAAGCCGCTGGGCTGTTACGGCGATGGCGGGGCCATCTTCACCAGCGACGACAGCCTCGCCCAAGCCTGCCGCGAGATCCGCGTCCACGGCCAAAGCGCGCGTTACGTCCACACCCGCGTAGGCGTCGGCGGACGCATGGACAGCCTGCAATGCGCCGTCGTCCTCGCCAAACTCAACCGCTTCGACGAAGAGATCGCCCAACGCCAAGCCGTCGCGCGCCGCTACCAGGATTTATTGGCCACGGAAGAACTCGGAAGAACACGGACAACAACGGACAACAAGAACCTCCGTGACGTCCCCGCTTCCTCCGTGGCCCAGGAACCCCCACACGTCCGTGTTCTTCCGAGTTCTTCCGTGGCCCGAGAACCCCCACACGTCCGTGTTCTTCCGAGTTCTTCCGCGGCCCAAGAACCCTCACACGTCCGTGTCCTTCCGAGTTCTTCCGTGGCCAAACCTCTC
>NZ_JBDKXB010000070.1:0-1724 GCF_041197575.1 Thioalkalicoccus limnaeus
GTCGACACTGGGGAACCGGTGCGCGCCCAATGCTCGAGCGGTGTGGCGCCGTCGAGGCGGCGATGCGGGCTGTGGTGATGCTCCCTTCGATCCGGGCGGCGAGGCGACGGTTGAGCGCCGAGAGGCTCGCCACATCGGCCTCGGTGAGGCGGGTCAGCACCGGTGCCCGGACGGTCTTGAACCAGCGCTCGATCTTGCCCTTGCCCGGGGGCTGATAGGCACGGGCGTGGATCAAGGCGATGCCTGGTTTGGCGCACACCAGGGCCAGGTGCGTGGAGCGATAGGCGTTGCCGTTATCGACCAACAGTTTGCTCGGCACGCCGCGGCGCAGGATCCCTTGCTCGAGCACCGGCAGGAACGTGCGGGTGTTCTCCGCGAGAGCACCAGCACCTTCGCCACCCCGAGGTGGACGCGCAACGCCGTCAGGGTCAGCGCCACCGCGGCGAACGGCTCACCGTGCATACCCTTGGCCGTCGTCAGGATGTCGTCTACGCCCTGGACGCGCCGGCGCACCCAGCGCAAGGCCCCGGGCCGCTCGACATCCAGAAGCTCGGTATCGCATAAGGCCTCCAGGCTCGGCCTCTCCTCGGCCGCGTGCACCGACGGCCTCGGAAAGGGCACCAAAGCAACCTGATCGCCGTCGGCTGAACAGGCCCTCGGCAGCCAAGTGGTTGCTGTCGTTGTTCAAAACGTTCCAAACTGCGCAAAATGCTGATTCGCCGGTGCCGAACCCCGCTATGATGCAGCGGTCTACTACCGGGTGAAGACGACGACCTGGAGGTCTTGATGGAAGCGGCACGACACGCCCGCGATCGTCATACCTATGCCGACTATCTGGCGTGGCCGGATGAGGTGCGCTACGAGTTGATCGATGGTGAGGCCTATCTGATGGCCCCGGCACCTACGTTGGAGCATCAGGAGGTCGTTGGGGAGATCTACTACCAGCTCAGGACGGCTTTGCCGGACGGGAATTGCCGTCCCTTCATTGCCCCGGTCGATGTCCGCCTGCCGCGCGTCGACGAGGCCGATGAGTTCGTCGATACGGTGGTGCAGCCCGACGTGCTGGTCGTCTGCGACCCGGCGAAGCTCGACCGGCGCGGTGTGCGCGGGGCACCGGATCTGGTCGTGGAGGTCCTGTCGCCGGCGACCGCCAGCCATGACCATCGGCGCAAGCGCCAGGTCTACGAGCGGGCCGGCGTGCGCGAATTCTGGCTGGTGCACCCGACCGACCGGATGGTGACCATCTATCGTCTCGCGGAGGGCCGGTTCGGCAAGCCCGAGATCTGCGAGCTCGCCGGGGAGACGCCGGTGGCGGCCCTGCCGGGTGTGGCGATCGCTTGGGACGATTTGGTTTTGCGCCTCCCGCCGCCCGAGGCCTGAGCGCTTGGATGACCGGTGCGCGCAAGACCAATGCCGATTTCCCGCATCGACAGGATCGAATCCCCGCAGATCGATCCCGTCAGCGGCGAGGTGTTGGGCGTCTGCGAAGACCTCGATGACTAGCCTCCCGCTACTCCGCTCGCCGCGGGGGCCGACCCCCAAGCTACGAGCGGGGTGATCTGCCCCGTTTCACTGAGGCCATCGATGACCGGGCCGGTCCGTTGCCGTTAGACCACCTCAGGCCACCTCCGTCTCGGCCGGTTGAGCGCGCAGGTGCGCAGCAGGTTGTAACAAGACCGATAAAGGACTATAAACAGTCCTAATCGATCTCAGGAGCAGGACCG
>NZ_JBDKXB010000071.1:0-1560 GCF_041197575.1 Thioalkalicoccus limnaeus
ATACTTGCCCGAGCCGATCAGCTGCTCGGCGAAGGCGGTCTTGTCGACGTAGTAGTAGTCGTCCTCGCGGATCTCGCGGAAGGTCTGGATGCCGATCGGCAGGCGCTTGCGGGTCATGGCGGGGTCGTTGGCGCGGCGGGGGCGTGCCTCGATGATACCCCAGATGCTGGCGGACAGCTCAGGACCGGGTCTCGAGTCGCGACTTCGAAGGCGACGACGGCGCGCTCAGCGCGCGCAGTTTGTCGATGGCCCGTTGCACCGGGGCATGGGTATGGGTGCTCATGATGGCGTCCTCCCGCCAGTGCTCGAAATAAGCGATCCAGGCCGAGAGACGCTCGGGCAGTTGTCCGAGCCGGTCGGCCTTGCGCAGCTCGAAAATTACTGGACCTGTTTTTCCTTGATCTTGGGAATATGCCGCACGCCCGGGAGGTCGCGGAAGTCTTCGTCCTGGGTCCAAACAATCGCGCCCCGTGATTGGGCCGAGGCGTAGATGATGCTGTCGGCAGTGGGCAGACGATGCTGCCGGGCGAGACGCGCCGAGGCGAGTGCGACGTCGGTGTTCAGGACCATGACCGCTCCCGTCTGCATGGTCGCCACGGCCCGGCTCGCGGCCAGCTCCCCGCCTTCACGGTCCGCCCACCGGTAGACCTCATGCAGCACGATGGTCGGCACCAGCAGGGTTGCGGTGTCGTCCAGCACGGGGGCGAACCGCTCCGCGTTGGGACCCTCGGCGAAGTACTCGATCCAGCCCGACGAGTCGAGTAGGTTCATACCCGCTCGTCCCGCTCGCGGATGCCGTCCATGTCCCTGTCCGCGCCGGCCAGGAAGCCGCGCAGGGCACTCGGTTCCTCGCAGGGCACCAGCTCGATCCCGTGCTCGCTCGGTCTCACCAGAAAGCGTTGGCCGGGCTTCAGGCCGAGGGGTTCGCGGATCGACTTGGGCAGGACGAGCTGGTACTTGCTCGAGAGGGTGGACGTTTCCATGGGCGGTACTCCGGCGAAACATCGATAACTTCGGTAAGTCGAAGTCTAATCGACGCTTCCAGGTATAACAAATGCTGGCTGCGACGAGGTGCCTGGCGCCTTATTCGCAGGTCCGACGCGGTCAGAGAGTCGGCAGCCCATCAATTAGTCTGCGCAATGGCGAAGCCAGGCCATTGGGAACCCGCGTCTCTTGGACGAGATGTCTCACGCGCTACGCGCCTTGCAGCGCGGTCGGGCCACTGGCAAGGTCATCGTCGAGGTTTGACGGCGACATGCCCTCTGCGGGTTCGGCATCGCGGCGGCCGGCGGTGGTTCGGTGGGCCGGGGAGCCGAGCTGGCCCGGGGCACCGGTTCTGGGTCGCGAGCAGAGTCACCCTCGTCGTTGTCCGGGCGATGTCTCTGCGCGGCGGTCCGCCGTCGGTCTCGGTGCTAGGTTCCAGAAGGAACCGTCCGTCGCGGCCGCGCGGCTTCGGCCCGGGTCCCATGCGCGCCGGGGTCACGCCAGGGTTTCGACATCGAATGCGACGACGGTGCGCTGGGCGCGGCTGAATTCGATGCCGATCAGGTGGATGGGTTA
>NZ_JBDKXB010000072.1:0-1389 GCF_041197575.1 Thioalkalicoccus limnaeus
CTGATAATCATCTAGCCGACCCCGCCCCAGAGGCTACAGTTGGGTGTGAGAATCCAGCAACCACAGCCCCGAGGGGAGGAGTCGACAATGAAACTCTACGGCGGAATCGACCTGCATTCAAACAATAACGTCATCGCTCTGACTGACGAGAACGACCGGATGATTTACCGCAAGCGCTTGCCCAACGACGTGGAGACGGTCTTGGCCGCACTGGCGCCGTATCGAGACGCGCTCAGCGGTCTCGTAGTTGAATCGACCTACAACTGGTACTGGCTGGTCGATGCGCTGATGGAAGCGGGCTATCGAGTGCACCTGGCCAATACCGCAGCGATCGTGCAATACAGCGGGCTGAAGTACAGCGACGACGACACCGACGCGGCCTGGTTGGCCAAGCTGCTGCGCCTCGGACTGCTGCCCGAGGGCTATATCTACCCCAAGGCCGAGCGGGCGGTGCGCGATCTGCTGCGCCGGCGCCAGCGCCTGGTCCAGCAGCACACGGCCAACATCTTGGCGGTGCAGAACCTCTTCTCGCGTAACCGCGGGCGCTCCATCAGCGCCAACGAGGTGCGGCGCTTGACGCCGGAGTCGGTCGCCGAGTTGGTCGCCGATCCCCACCTAGCGTTGGCGATCCAGAGCACCGTTCTGGCCATGCGCGGCCAGCAGGCAGCGATCGAGCTGCTCGAGCGCGAAGCCTGGCGGCAGACAAAGGCGACGCCGACCTGGCGAGCGCTGCAAACCGTCAGCGGCATCGGGCGCATCCTCGGGCTGACCATCGTGCTGGAGACCGGTCCCATCGAGCGCTTCGGGCACGTCGGGCACTATGCCTCCTACTGTCGTTGCGTCGGCAGCCAGCACGTCTCCAACGGCAAGCAGAAGGGCCAGGGCAACACCAAAAACGGCAACAAATACCTCGCTTGGGCGTACGTCGAGGCGGCCAACTTCGCCGTGCGCTACAACCCGCAGATCAAGCGCTATTACCAACGCAAGCGCGCCAAGACCAAGGCCGTGGTGGCGACCAAGGCGGTCGCCCACAAGCTGGCACGCGCCTGTTACCACATTCTGCGCGAGGGCAGCGAGTTCGATGTGAACCGCGCCTTCGCCTGAACCAAATCGGGCATGCCTCGGTGAGCTCGGACACGGGGTTGGCGACCAGCCACCAGATCTGATTGAGCCCCGAGGCATTCCCGCCGAGGATTGCAACCGACACGGAGCGACAGCGTATGTGACCGAGACGCCCCCGCCGCTGAGCCACAACGGGGTTGGGTGCGCTCCACAGGAGCGTCAGCCAGAGATCTGTGAACGCACGGCCCGCCTCCAGGCATGGCCGTGTACCACTTGGACCTTGGCGGGGTACTGACGATTTTCTGGGGCTCGCATGAGCCACGGGCA
>NZ_JBDKXB010000073.1:0-1380 GCF_041197575.1 Thioalkalicoccus limnaeus
AAGCAAGCCTTCCGCGATGAAGGACTCACGACCTTCCGGGGTGTCCAGCAAGCCAGTTTCTTCGGAAAGTGCGATCAGCTCTGAGAAATCGACACGGAACAGGGCCACTTCGGCTTGCGCCCGGATATCACCGATCACCTCTTTGGTGTGCGCATAGCCGAGCTGTTGCAGGATGGTTTCCCAAACGTTCAGCTCTTGACTGGCGAACCACCGCATCGGACGCGGCAGCATCTGCGCGAAGAACGCCAGCTCACGCGGCGTCAGGTGCTGGACGATTTCCTTGGTCAGGTGACGGAAGATCCCGCTGTGCGCCAATTCGTCCTTACGGTGCGCATCGGTGGTGATTTGGTTGATCGGCTGCACACCCTCGGCGTCGGACAGCAGGCTCAGATAATCGCTGATAAACACCTCGGACACGATGCAGGCGACCAAACGAACGATCTTCTTTTGCCAGTTCTCGGGATACTTCGCCACCTCGAGCTCGATATTGTTGACCAAGTCGAAGCTGGGCAAACGCAGGTCCGACAAACCACGCTGTGCCCGAGTGATACGGCAGGTATTGAGCACCATCAACACATGGTAGGCCTCATCCACCAGCGTTTCGGCGGCCAACCATCGGATGGTTTCGTCACGCGTACCCGGCACGGTACCGTAGATGATCTCATTGCAAATCGGCGAGATGATTTTCGATTCAATATCGATGGTTTTCTCGTTATAGGCAATCCAGCCGGATGACAAAATCTTGGTGCGCATGTCGTCATCGAGCTCGCCGTAACGCGGATGCTGGTGAAACGGGATCAGCCGATCCAGAAAGTCGTCGTACTCAGTGCTGTACATCATGTCGACTTCGAACTCTTCGTTTTTCACCTGCGCACGGTCTTTCCACATCTCGCCCATCTTGGCAAGAGCGGCGATACAATCATTGCCGGAGGCCACGGGTGCATCGGAATCAAGGATTGCAGTGTGCATGGGTCACTCCACTAGTGTTGAAGAATCACGAGCGTTGCGCGCTTAGGCATGCTGAAACAGCCCCGAAAGACACATCCAGGACGGCATGCTTTATTTTCGGATGGTCCGCTCCATGTCGGCGACCTCTCCCTCGTCGCGCGTATTCGCCTTGAACTCGGTCTCGACGGCTCGACCCTTGGTCAGGATCTCGTCGACGAACCCGGCACCGACACTGTCGCGCGAGAACCCCGTGCAGGAGACGCCGCGCTAGAGTTCGCGCACCCGCTTCGTCTCTCAATCGCCCATTGGTCGCTCCTTGCATGGGTCTGTCAACTCCGGGGGCGTGAAGGAGGCCCGCCGCGCCGCGCACCTGTGCGACATTCTCAAGTAGGAGATACCCGCACCGGCGGATCCATCCGGTTTCCCGGACAT
>NZ_JBDKXB010000074.1:0-1259 GCF_041197575.1 Thioalkalicoccus limnaeus
TGACGTGGTCAAGCGAAAACGGACACACGGTTAAGCGGCATTGGCCAGTTGGCCATTTCTCTCAAACGCATCTGGACTCTGGTAGCCCAGATACGAATGCAGCCGTCGGCTGTTGTAGAACATCGCGATATAGTCGACGATGTCGACGCGGGCTTCTTCGCGGGTCTGGTAATTGCGCCAATGGATCCGTTCGGATTTCAGCGAGCCGAAGAAGCTCTCCACCACAGCGTTATCCCAACAATCGCCCTTGCGACTCATGCTGCCCGCGACGCCGTGGGTCTTAAGCAGCTTGCGGAACGCCCGGCTGGCGTACTGCACGCCGCGATCGGAATGGTGGATCAGTTGCCCCTTCGGTGGCCGGCGGCGCCACAGCGCCATCTGGAGGGCATCACAGACCAACGCGCTCGTTAAGCGCCGCCCCATGGCCCAGCCGACCACCTTGCGCGAGTACAGGTCGATGACCACGGCCAGATAGAGCCAGCCCTGCGCCGTCCACACGTAGGTGATGTCGCCGGCGTAGACCTGGTTAGGAGCCCCGACGGCGAAGTTGCGCTCCAAGCAATTCTCAAACACCGGCTGGTCGTGGTGGCTGTTGGTGGTGACCCGATACCGACGTCGGTAGCGCACCCATACGCCGGCCTCGCGCATCAGGCGGCGGGCCTGATGGCGTCCGACACGATAGCCTAAGGCGCGCAACGCCCTGGCCATGCGCCGCGAACCATAGGTGTGATCCGACGCCTCAGCCAGGTCCCGGACCCAGTCTAGGAGCTCCTGACGTTGTGGGTCCGGAGTACGCTGCCCCCGTCGCAGCCAGCTATAGAAACCGCTGCGGCTCACGCCCAATACTCGGCAAAGCCTCTTCACCGGATAGGCCTTCTTCTCCTGGGCGATGAACTGATATCTCAGCTCGACTCTCTCACGAAGAAGGCCGTCGCTTTTTTTAAGATTTCGCGCTCCATGCGTAAGCGACGATTCTCCTCGCGCAGGCGCCGCAGCTCTTCTCCCTCAGCTGTCAGCTTGCCGTTGCCGCGAAACGCTTCACCCTCCTCAGACTGCGATTCCTTGATCCAGCGTCCCAGCATGCTGCGGTCAATCCCCAGATTCCTGGCCGCCTCTGTTTGCTTATAGCCTTGCTCGAGGACCAACCGGATGGCGTCCTCCTTAAACTCTTGCGTGTACTTCTTGCGTGTGCTCATCTTTTACCTCGGTTTTGCAAATTGTTACTTAACCGAGGTGTCCGTTGCTATTAGACCAGGTCA
>NZ_JBDKXB010000075.1:0-1205 GCF_041197575.1 Thioalkalicoccus limnaeus
TTCAGCGGCCCCGCGGATCAGTTGCGCGAAACGCCCGGACAGCGAGTGATGGGACATCGTCACACCGAGGGTCTCGGCGTTTTCGGAGAGCAGTTCGTCGAGGCGTTGATCGAGCTCGGCGCGAGTGCGCACGATGCCGCCGCCGAAGCTCAGACGGATGACCGGGAAGCGTTGCGACCAGTCCCAGTGCGGATGGATGTGCAGACCGCGAAACAGGTGCTCGCGACCGGCGAACAGCTCAGCCAGCGTGTCGAGGAACAACGACTTGCCGAAGCGCCGCGGGCGGGAAAGGAAGTAGTGCGTCCCGCTGTCGATCAGCTGGCGGGCGAAGGCGGTCTTGTCGACGTAGTAGTAGTCGTCCTCGCGGATCTTGGCGAAGGTTTGGATGCCGATCGGCAGGCGCTTGCGGGTCATGGCGGGATCGTGGGTGCGGCTTGGGCGTGACCCGATGATATCCCATTTGCTCGTGACCCCGTTTTACTCGGGCCGGTCACAGGTTAGACTGAGCACATAGCGATTCAGGGGGCAAATCAATGCATCTGAAAGTGGTATTGGAGCCCAGCGAGGAGGGTGGCTTCACGATCTTCGTGCCCAGCCTTCCAGGTTGCATCAGCGAGGGCGAAACGCGCGAGGAGGCATTGGCGAATATCCGCGAAGCGATCGAACTTTATCTAGAGCCGGTGGAAGACGATCTCGCTTACGCGGCAGGCAGCGAGCTTGCGGAAGTCGCTGTTTGAGCAAAGTACCGAGCATCGGCTATGAGAAGGTCATCGCGGGGTTACGCCGCGATGGCTGGGTCGTGGTGCGTCAGAAGGCTAGCCACGTTCGCCTACAAAAGCATACGGCAACGGAGACGCTTAAGCTGACCGTACCGGCCCACCGCCCCATCAAGCGGTCCACCCTCTCGCACATACTGAAGCAAGCTCGCCTGGATGTTGGTCGTTTCCTAGAGCTCGTGTGATTTGGCTCCCGCGTCGATCGGCCTTTCTTGTTACATTAGAACTGACCGAAGCGTTTGCCCGTGCCGACCTCGCGTCGCCAAACCGATAGATCGCCGGGATCACGAAGAGGCGCAACAGGAAATAAACGGGGACTGCCCCCCCTTTCCCCGTGACCTGACCCCGTCTGCCGGACGCGGCCCGCGACGCGGACGTGTGTGTGCCGTGGTCCGCGATGATCCGGGGCGCTTGCCGGTTGGTGATTCA
>NZ_JBDKXB010000076.1:0-1194 GCF_041197575.1 Thioalkalicoccus limnaeus
GGGCAAGGCCGAAAGTCTCGCGCGTCTGCTCACACGCCGTTTCGGCCCCTTGCCCGTCTGGGCCACGCAGCGCATCGACGCGGCGCCGGCCGCGCAACTGGACGCCTGGCTGGATGGGATCTTCGATGCCACGAGCCTGGAAGATCTGATTGGCGATGAGGCGGCCTGAGCGCCACCGCGTTATGTCGCTTGGCCAGACCCGGAATGGCTATGCGGGTGCGCCGCCAGGGCGTGCGTTACATGTGAGCCCCCTTTCCACATGACCCCTTTCCATGATGCAGATGTCTCTGCGATAGGAAACGAAATCATGCAAATTGCCATCAACCTACCAAAGGATTTCGTCGAAATGCAGACGACGAGTGTCATCGAACGCGAAATGCGCTTGAGTTACGCCCTTGCGCTGTTCAAGGCCGGACGGGTGACGATATCGAAAGCCGCCGAACTGGCCGGCTTGACGTTGTATGACTTCATCAGATCATGCAAGGATAACCAGATACCAGTCATCGACATGACCAGGGAAGAATTAATCGAGGAGCTTGAATCCATGAGGACCGCATGATCCTGGTCGCCGACTGCTCGGCGCTGATCGCCCTGGCATCCTGCAATGGTCTGCACTGGCTGGAGGCGCTCTTTGGCACGGTCATCGTCCCGGAGGCGGTTTATCGCGAGGCGATCGTGAGTGACAAGCCGCAAGCGCAACAGTTAAGAGAATTCCTCGAGGACAAAGTCAGAAAGATCGACCCCGACAGCGCCGTGTTGCTGGATGGATTTTCTGACCTCGGTGAAACCGAGGCCATGGTGCTATACAAGCAATGTTCAGCTGACAAGTTGTTGATCGACGATAAGCGCGGTCGCCGAGTCGCCAAGATCAACCATATCAGCACGATTGGCTCTCTTGGCGTCCTCTTGGCAGCTAAACAGTCTGGCCTGATCGACCAGATTTCTCCGTCGCTGACCAAGCTTGCCGCTTCCGATATTTTCATATCAGCCGATCTCATCGCGACAGTCATGAATCTAGCGGGTGAGGAATAGCCGCTAAGGCGCGAAGAACAAGGCGAAGACCCAGATGATCCTCTTGGCGTCTTTGCGTCTTTGCGTCTTTGCGTCTTTGCGTCTTTGCGTCTTTGCGCGAGCAATCCAAAACCAGAACTTTCCGTGATCTTCCGTGTTCTTCCGTGGCAACAAGAATGAACA
>NZ_JBDKXB010000077.1:0-1053 GCF_041197575.1 Thioalkalicoccus limnaeus
GCCGAGGGCGCGGTACTTGTCGGCGTAGCGGCGGTCTTTGATCTGTTGCAGGGCGCGGCCGTTGGGGGAGAGTTCGACGACCTTGAACTCGAACAGGTAGACCTGTTGGTTGAAGCGCAAGGTCAGATCGAGGCGGCCGAGGTGGCTGGTGTCCTCGGGGATCAGGTCGAGTCCGAGGGCGGCGAAGTAGGCGTAGAAGACGCTGGCGTAGTAGCCCTCGTACTGGGCGATCGGGTTGCGGCGATACCAATCGGCGGGGATGCTGGCGAAGAAGGCGCCGACGAGGTCCTTGAGGCCGGGAAAGTCGTTGGCGAGGAGCAAGGCATGGAGCCGGGCGTGGTGTTCGACGGTGGCGGAGCGGCGGGCCGTGAGTCGTTCGAGGAGCGCGCCGTTGAGGCTGGTGCGGACCTCGAGGTTCGGATAGCGCAGCCGATACTGAACGAGCGGGCCGACCGGGATCAGGGCATCGATGGTCAGGTATCCGGTTTGGAAGAGCAGGGCCTCGGTGGCGATCTGGTCGACATCGAAGGTGGAGAGGAGTTGTTCGGTGGTGAGCAGGCGTTCGAGCCTGGGCAGGAAGGTGTGTCGCTCGGTGAGCAGGTCGACGAGGAAGGTTGGCGTGGCGGTTTCGAACCACCAGGGTCGGAACAGGCGTTCCTGGAACAGCAGCAGCAGATCGAAGGGGTTGTAGACGGTCTCGCCGGTCCAGTTGTAGCCGTTGTACCAGGCGCGGATCTGGTCGCGGTCGAGCCCCGCGAGCTCGGGGGCGAAGACCTGATCGAGATCGATCTCGGTGTAGCCACACAGCGCCGAATACTCGCGCGAGACGGTGATGTCGCGCAGGTTGTTGAGTCCGGAGAAGAGGCTGACCTTGCTGAATTTGGAGACGCCGGTGAGGAAGGCGAAGCGGATATGTGCGTCGCTGTCCTTGATGACCGAGTAGAGGCTGCGCAGGCCGTCGCGGATGGCGCGGGCGGCGTCGGGGTTGGTGAGGTTGTCGAGGATCGGCTTGTCGTATTCGTCGACGAGGACGACGGTGCGCTGGCCATGGGT
>NZ_JBDKXB010000078.1:0-967 GCF_041197575.1 Thioalkalicoccus limnaeus
CCGGCATTTTGAAGAAGCTTTTGACCAGAGAGGTCTGCTGCTGGATGGAACGCAGAATGGAAACCAGATGGCGCTTCATATCCAACTTGGTGAAGATTGAACGCTTGCCCAAACGCGCCTTGGCATGATTCCAAACCTGCTCATCGGGATTGAGTTCGGGCGAGTAGGCTGGCAGAAACGCCAGGAGAATGTCGTCTTCCTGCTGCGCGACGAAGCGCTGAGTCTCTCGGCTGTGGTGATAGCGCGCGTTGTCGGTGATGACCAGAATCGGTTTGCCAGCGTCCTTGCGCAGCTTCTTCAGAAAGGCGATGAATCGCTTCGAGTCCATCCGCTCCTCGATGAAGCTGAAGCGCATGTCGCCGCGCGGAGAAACGGCGCTGATGACAGACAAACTGAAGCGCCCGCCGCTGTCCTCGACCACCGGTGTCTCTCCGATCGGGCCCCATGTGGTGCCGCGATGGGCATCGCTGCGCACGGCGGCCTCATCGACGAAATAGATTTCGGCCCCGATCTGGCGCGCATGAGCCACCGCTTCGGGGAAAGTCTCGGTCAAATACTGGTCGACTTTGCGTGGATCCTGCTTGTAGGACTTGTAGATTGGGCGCTGCGGGCTCAGCCCCAGATGGCCCAGCAAGCGGCTGATCGAGCTCTTGCTCAAACGAATCCCCAGTTCCCGCTCGATCAGTGCCCGCAAGGTATTGAGCGTCCAAAGGCAGAACTCGAACTGAAACTGCTGGGGGTTGCCCAACGTCACCGCGTTGTAGATCCATGTCATGTCGGCGGCAGAGATCTTGCGCGGGCGCCCGCTGCGCGGGCCTTCCTTCAGTGCGTCCCAGCCACCGGCGCGATACAGCGAGAGCCAATCGAAAACCGTGCGCTGGGGGATCTGGTAGATGCGCGCGACCAAATGCACCGGTTCCTGACGGATGACAATCGCCTCAACAACCTCTCTGCGCTTCTGATCGCG
>NZ_JBDKXB010000079.1:0-907 GCF_041197575.1 Thioalkalicoccus limnaeus
GCCACGGATGCACACGGATTAACACCGATGGAAAAAAACAAGAAGATATCCGTGTTCATCCGTGCCAATCCGTGGCCAATCCTCTTCTGACGGACGGTATCCGTGTTCATCCGTGTAGATCCGTGGCTAATCCTCTTCCGCGAACGTCCGTGTCCTTCCGTGGCAACTCTGGCGGTTGTCGACGCGTCGAGTGACATGATCCAGTGAAAACCGACCACCCCATCTACCTGTTCCTCTCCGCCGGCGCCGAGGCGTTTCGGGTGCTGACCGGCGGTCGCGAGTTGGCAGGGGCCTACCGCTTCTGCTCGCTGACGATCAAGGGCCTGGAGCGACGGCTCGACGGAATCTTCGAGCCCGACGGGCACACGGGGCCGGTCTACGTGGTCGAATTCCAAGGCCAGTCGTCGGAGAAGGCTTGGTACAATCTGCTGACCAAGATCGGCCTCTATGGCGAAGAGCACCCGCGGCGCGATGTGATCGGCATCGGCGTCTTCCTGCGCGAACAGGACGTCCCGGCCTTCCCGAGCTGGGCGAATCACGCCGGGGCGCCGCTGCAGCAGGTCGCGCTGCGCCGTGTGCTGCCGGACTGGCTGGCCCGCGAGCCGGACAACCCCTATGTGGCCGTCTTTGCGCCGCTGCTGATCGACGACGATGAGGTCTTGCGCACCCAAGCCCCCATCTACTGGCGCACCGTGCAGGAGGCGCCACTCGACCCGGAGGTGCGCGACATCCTCTCGCAGGTGCTGGAATTCTGGTTTTTCGAGCGATTTCGCGGCCTGACCGCGAAGGAGATCTGGGCGATGTTGAACCTGGTGACCCCGATACAAGAGACGAAGGCGTATCAATCGATCTTTGCCGAAGGCGAGGCCAAGGGCGAGGCGAAGGGCAAGGCCGAGGGCAAGGCCGA
>NZ_JBDKXB010000080.1:0-798 GCF_041197575.1 Thioalkalicoccus limnaeus
TACCATCGCGTCTCTCTCCCCACGCGGCTCCCCGTCGCGCTGGTAGAGCGGGCATCCAGCGTCCGTTCCGCGCGCGGACGAACCCTCTGGCGCCAGCGGGCGGCTCAGAGCAACTTGACCAGGGCCGCGATCGCGGCGACTTGGGCGAACATCAGCGGCACGATCCACTTGAGCAGATCGACCTTGGTGCGCGCCACCTCGCCGCGCACCTGCTCGATGTCGAGCTTGAGCTCGGCACGGACCTGCTCGATCCCCTTTTGCAGGCGCAGCTCGCTTTCGCGCAACGCACTGCGGACCTGCTCGATGTCGAGCTTGAGCTCGGCGCGGACCCGCTCGATCTCGGCACGGACCTGCTCGATTTCCTTCTGCAAGCGCAGCTCGCTCTCGCGTACATGGCCCTGGGTCGCCAATTCCGGAAGATGCGGGTAGCGCTCTTCCAAGCGCTCGAAGGCCTCGGCGATGACGCGCGCCCGCGCGCGATCGTCGGGAGCCGTGGTCAGGGCTTCGTAAAGTGCAACGCTCGAGTTCATGGCCTTACTCTGCCATCGGGCCGGCGCCACCGCAAGGTGGGAAAGGGGTCAGTGCGGCCTGGCAAGGCCGCGTGTTCTAGCGGGTGGGAGTCCCGCCTGGGTCATCGTGAGCCGCGAGCCCAGGACGGAGGAGGGGTCAGGTCTTGAAATGCAACATTTCGGGCTGTAGGAGAAGACGGCAGGGTCCAAATTTCGGACCAAACGGCGGGCCGTGACGGTGTTCGCGGCCCGGGGGCGGGGTCAGGTCTTGAAAAGTAAAATCCCTGGC
>NZ_JBDKXB010000081.1:0-782 GCF_041197575.1 Thioalkalicoccus limnaeus
TGGGGGGAACTTACTGTGCTAGATGATTATGTTGGATCCTTTACCACGCAGCTCGATGTCGCGTCGTTGTGCGTGTGGATGTTTTGGGTGTTCTTTGGCTCGTTGGTGTTTTATCTGAGGCGCGAGGACAAGCGCGAGGGCTATCCGCTGGAGCACAGCGGCGGCCGCATCATTCGCGGGTTTCCTCCGATGCCGAAGCCGAAGACCTACTTGCTGCCGCATGGGCTGGGCACGGTGACGACGCCGCGCGTGCGTGCGGAGCCGGAGACGATCAATGCCACGCCGGTTGGCTCCTTCTACGGGGCGCCGCAGGATCCGATTGGGGATCCGATGTTGGCCGGTGTCGGTCCGGGGGCCGCGGCAGGCCGCATGGACGTGCCGGATATGACCATCGATGGCGAGCCGAAGATCGTGCCGATGCGGGTCGCGACCGAGTTTTCGATTCACCCGAAGGATCCGGATCCGCGTGGCTTGGCGGTGGTCGGGGCCGATGGTGAGGTCGGTGGGACCGTGACCGATGTCTGGGTCGACCGTTCCGAGCCGCAGACGCGCTACCTGGAGGTCTCGGTGGCGGGCACTGGCCGCAACGTCTTGCTGCCGACGCCGATGCTGCGGATCAAGGGCAAGGGCGCCCAGCGCAAGGTCATCGTCAGCTCGATCCTCGGCTCGCAGTTCGCGAACGTGCCGGGCTTGGCCAACCCCGATCAGGTGACCCTGCTCGAAGAGGATCGCATCTGCGCCTACTACGCCTGCGGCCAGCTCTTCGCACGGCCATCGCGCCG
>NZ_JBDKXB010000082.1:0-754 GCF_041197575.1 Thioalkalicoccus limnaeus
GGGCGGCTCGGAGCAGTTTCACCAGGGCGGCGATCGCGGCGACTTGGGCCAACATCAGCGGCACGATCCACTTGAGCAGATCGACCTTGGTACGCGCGACCTCGCCGCGCACCTGCTCGATGTCCAGCTTGATCTCGGCACGGACCTGCTCGATCTCCTTCTGCAAGCGCAGCTCGCTCTCGCGCACATGGCCTTGGGTGGCCAATTCCGGAAGATGGGGGTAGCGCTCTTCCAAGCGCTCGAAGGCCTCGGCGATGACGCGCGCCCGTGCACGCTCCTACATATTGTGCATCGACGCCGCTTGTCACGACGCCGCGTGCCGGCTAGGCTCATGGCATGTACCGCCCAATCGATCCCAAGGTCGACTGCGTCTTCAAGACGCTCTTTGGCTCGGAGGACCACAGCGAGCTGCTCATCGATTTTCTCAACGCCCTGCTCGGCGATGAGCTGCCGGCGCCGGTCACCGCGGTCGACATCCTGAATCCTTACAACGAGCGGGAAACGCTCGACGACAAGCTGACGATCGTCGATGTCAAGGCGCGCGATGCGCAACGGCGTCTCTTCCAGGTGGAGATCCAGCTCCTCGTTTTCCCGGAGCTGAGCACGCGCATCCTCTACGCTTGGGCCGATCTCTACAGCCAGCAGCTGCAAAGCGGCCAGGATTACAGCGAGCTGCAACCGACCTATACGATCTGGCTCCTCGACCAGACCTTGTTCACGGCCCGTGCGGAGTACGCTCATCGTTTCACGCTGC
>NZ_JBDKXB010000083.1:0-748 GCF_041197575.1 Thioalkalicoccus limnaeus
CCATCTTGTCGCAGACGATCTTGAGCTCGTTGACCAGCCCGATGTTGACGGCGCGGTGGATGTTCTCCAGGAGCTTGGTCATCTCGGCGGCGCGCGTGGAGCTCAGGGTCACGACCTGGTCGATGACCTGGCCGTAGAGGGCCTGGCCGACCTGGGTGCAGGCGGGCGTGACGCCGCCTAGGACCTTGGGGATGGTGCGGGTGCTGTAACGCGGGTTGCCCGGGTCTTCGCGCTCGGGCGAGAAGACCAGGAAGAGGTCCTCGCCGATGGTCAGGCCGGCGCCTTCGAGGCGCGGTTTCAGCTCTTCCTCTGTGGTGCCGGGCCAGGTGGTGCTCTCGAGCGAGACGACCTGCCCGGCGCGCAGGTGCGGGACGATGGATTCGGTGGTGGCGATGACGAAGCTGAGATCCGGCTCGCGGTATTTGTTGAGCGGCGTCGGGACGCACAGGATCAGGGCGTCGCACTCGCGGGCGCGGGCGAAATCGGTGGTTGCGGTGAAGCCTTGGCCCTGGGCGGCGCGGATGGCGTCGGCCGGGATGTGCTCGATGTAGGTCTGCCCGGCGTTGAGCGTCTCGACCTTGGCCGGGTCGATGTCGAAGCCGAGCACGCGGTAGCCGACCTCGGCGTAGCGCAGCATCAGCGGCAGGCCGACATAGCCGAGGCCGAGGATGCCGATCAGGGCGTCTTTCGAGGTCAGGCGGCGGGTCAGGGCTTCAGCGTGCATTGGGGGGTCCTTATTTCCGTCCTT
>NZ_JBDKXB010000084.1:0-735 GCF_041197575.1 Thioalkalicoccus limnaeus
TCGACACGGGGGTGGTTATCTTTGGCCACGGATGGGCACGGATGAACACGGATGGTCAGGGGCGCCTTTTGCGGGGCGCCGGGGTGGTTCCGGGGTCGCATTCGGGCGGCGCGGTCTGGGCCAGTTCCTGTTGCAGTTCCTCGATCTCGCGCTCGATGGCCTGGTATTCGGCCTGTTTGCGTTCGAGAAAGGCGCGGGTGATGCGCCGCTTCTCGCTCCGCCCCTTGGGGGTGAGCAGGTAGATGTAGGCCTGCTTGCGCTGGGGGACGGTCTCGGCCTGGACCAGGCCATCGTCGATCAGCGCGCGCAGGCCGTAGTGGGCGGAGCCGAGGCCGACGCCGAGGTGTTGCGCCAGTTCCCGCTGGGTGAGCTGGGCGTTGTCGGCCAGCAGGCGCAGCAGCCCCAGGCGGATGGTGTCGCTTCGGTTGTCCAAGGGTTCTGTCGTTGGTGGACCGCTGGGATGGGCAGCGGGCACGCTGCCGCCATTTCCGTGCATCGCGAGGACGCAGGAAGGGGGCGGGGCCGGTCCCCGAGGCGCCGGATTGGGCGTCAGGGGCGGTCGCTCGGCCGCGGCGGGCGGCCCTGGTTGTTCAGGGCTGGAACCATAGTGGTTTTGTGGGTTCGTTGCAATGAAGAATCTGTGACGGGTGTCGCAGTTCCCGATGTCGGGTTGCGCTGCGCTAACCCGACCTACGAATCTGGACGCGGTGCAAAGCGGCCGCGAGGCTTGGAGAC
>NZ_JBDKXB010000085.1:0-724 GCF_041197575.1 Thioalkalicoccus limnaeus
AATGCTGACCGAACAGCTCGAGACCTGGACCGAACAATGGCGACATGATGGCCTGGAGCAGGGGCGTAAGGAAACCCGCCATCTACTCATCCGCCAGGTGCGCCGCCGTTTCGGGCCGGCGGTGGCGGCCCAGGCCGAGCCGCTGCTGGCGGCGATCGTCGACCCCGAGGTGCTCGAGGCGCTGGGCGAGGAACTGCTGATTCAACCCGATGGTGAGCGCTGGCTCGAAGCCCTACGCCAAGCCCAGCCGGCTCCGGGGCACTCAACGCACCAGCCTGGTATGCCGGACGCGGCTGAGCGGCCATGATCGCCGGCGAGGAGGTCGACATCTACGGCAACGGACGGATCGTCGAAATTGGGCGCTGGCGGGAGGAGTGCGGGTTGGCCTGGTCCTTCGCTGCGCCGAACCGGATCGCCGCTGACGAGCCGAGCGACCATGGCTGATTACGACTCCCCGTGGAAGACGGTCCTGGAACGCTACTTTGCCGAGTTCCTGGCCTTCTTCTTTCCCGAGGCCCATGCCGGCATCGACTGGACGCAGGGCTACACCCTGCTCGACAAGGAACTGCAAAAGGTCGTGCGGGATGCCAAGCTTGGGCGGCGCTGGGCCGACTCCCTGGTGCGGGTCACCGGAACGGACGGGCAAGAGGACTGGGTGCTGGTCCATGTGGAAGTGCAGGGTCGGAACGAAGCGGATTTCGCGCAGCGGATGTTCGTCTACAAT
>NZ_JBDKXB010000086.1:0-658 GCF_041197575.1 Thioalkalicoccus limnaeus
TGCGCTACTCATCCCAAGTCAAGCCGATCAGCTATCTCAAAGCCCATGCCGCCGAGGTGCTGACCCGCCTTGCCGAACAGCGGGAGCCCTTGGTCATCACGCAGAACGGGGAAGCCAAGGCCGTGCTGCAGGACGTCGCCTCCTTCGAGGAGACGCAGGAGACCTTGGCCCTGCTGAAGATCCTGGCGCTCGGGCAGCAGGACGTCGAGGCGGGTCGGGTCAAGCCGGTGGCCGATGTGGTGGCGCGCCTGCGCGCGAAGCGGGCAGGGGCCTGATGGTCGGCAGGCCGACGCTTTACGAGGTTCTGCTGACCGAGGGTGCAGAGCAGGACCTGGAGGCGATCTACGACTACATCGCCGAGTTCGACAGTGTGGCCAACGCCAACGGCGTTCTCGACTGCTTGATGGAGGTCGTGGAGGGGCTTGCCCAGTTCCCTGAGCGCGGGAGCTATCCCAAGGAACTCGTGGCATTGGGCATCAAGGATTACCGCCAGACGGCGTTCAAGCCTTACCGGGTGATCTATCGCGTCCTGGGCGGCCAGGTCGTCATCTACCTGATCGTCGATGGCCGCCGGCATATGCAGTCCGTGCTGGCACGTCGGCTTCTGGGAGCTTGACCCGCCGCATCCCGCACGGGTGCTCGTAAGCTCGCGAAGCCG
>NZ_JBDKXB010000087.1:0-656 GCF_041197575.1 Thioalkalicoccus limnaeus
AGGGTCAGCTAAATGGTGACCAGGGTCAGCTAAATGGTGACCACGCAATGGGTGAGTGGCGAGCTGCGCGGGCTCCTGAATGCCGAGCAGCCAACAGAGCAGGCCGGTATCGTAAAAGTAGAGCTTTGGCGACTTGATCAAGCGTTTGTTGAAGTTCGCGTGGTGCGGTCGCAGCAAGAAAAGCAAATAGCTCGCCTCCAGAACCGAGAGCCACGCCTTGGCCGTGTTATGCGTGACTCCGCTGTCGCTAGCCAACGCCGAAAGGCTCAACAACTGCCCACTGCGCCCCGCGCACAGACGCACGAAACGCTGAAAGGCATCGAGATTCTGCACCTGGAGCAGTTGCCGCGCGTCCCGCTCCACGTAGGCCGTCACATAAGCCGGAAACCACTGCCGTGGCGACAAGGCGCGGTCGTAGAGAGGGGGGTAACCACCGGTGAAGAGCATGCGGTCAAGCTCATGCGGTGCCTGTCCGGCCCTAGTCAGCTCCTGGTAGGTGAAGGGCAGCAATTCGACGAACGCCGAGCGCCCGGCTAGCGACTGACTGATGTTCGACAGCAGCCCGAATTGCTGCGATCCGGTCAGCAGGAACAGGCCCATCCGACCATCGCCATCGACATGGGTCTGCAGGTATTAATCGTTGCAAAAGTCTGCAG
>NZ_JBDKXB010000088.1:0-556 GCF_041197575.1 Thioalkalicoccus limnaeus
GGCGGCCGGCGCGGGCACTCTCTAGGAAGAGGGGATTGTATTGTCGCGGCCGGTCCACCCGGCAACGGCGCGTGGGCGCAGTCGGGGGTCGAGCAGGGGGAAGAGGCGCGAAGATCGGCATGTGCGTCAGTTCCTGAGGGGTCGAAGTCGGTGTCCCTGGGTCAATCTTAGGCCATTTTCCGGATTTCAGGCGAGCGCGGGTGCCGACCGTTTCGAGTCGGTCCAGCTGGAGGACGCGACGCGGTCGGTGTCAGGCGCGCAAGGTAGCACCTCCCCCGCGGTCGCGGCGCGGGGGGCTCAGGCGCGCGATCACGCGCAGCCGGCCAGCGCGGCATGTCGGGCACGGATAGCCATCGAAGGGGACGCGCTCCCCGGCTTCTTCGTTTTGCGCTGCCACTGTGGGCGGCGGTGCGGCGAGCGCGGCGCGGATCTCGGGCAAGCGTCGGGCGCGGCAACGGTTGGCCAGAAAGCCGTAATGCCTGACCCGCATGAGCCCTTTGGGCAGCACATGCAGCAGGAAGCGGCGCAACAGTTCTTCCCCGGTGAGGAGCATGAT
>NZ_JBDKXB010000089.1:0-464 GCF_041197575.1 Thioalkalicoccus limnaeus
GATGCTGACCGAACAGCTCGAGACCTGGACCGAACAATGGCGACATGATGGCCTGGAGCAGGGCCTGGAGCAGGGGCGTAAGGAAACCCGCCATCTACTCGTTCGGTTGGTGCGCCGCCGTTTCGGGCCGGCGGTGGCGGCCCAGGCCGAGCCGCTGCTGGCGGCGATCGTCGACCCCGAGGCGCTCGAGGCGCTGGGCGAGGAACTGCTGATTCACCCCGATGGCGAACGCTGGCTCGAAGCCCTACGCCAAGCCCAGCCGGCTCCGGGGCACTCAACGCACCAGCCTGGTATGCCGGACGCGGCTGACCGGCCATGATCGCCGGCGAGGCGGTCGACATCTACGGCAACGGACGGATCGTCGAGATGTGGCGCTGGCGGGTAACGGGCAGGTTGGCCTGGTCCATTGGGAAGTGCAGGGTCGGAACGAAGCGGATTTCGCGCAGCGGATGTTCGTCTACAAC
>NZ_JBDKXB010000090.1:0-442 GCF_041197575.1 Thioalkalicoccus limnaeus
ACTGCTGGTCGATCTGATCAACGTCGTGCGCAGCGACGAACCACCCATCGTCGCGGTCACGCTGCTCAATCCGCGACTCACGCCCGAGCGGCTCAGCGGCAAACAGCTGATCCTCGACCTCCAGGCCCGCGACGAGCGCGGCCAGCGCTACAATATCGAGATGCAGGTGCGGCGCTTCGCCCTCTGGGGCGCGCGCGGTATCCTGTACCTGGCGCGGCTGCTGAGCGAACAGCTCGAGGCCGGGCAGGATTACCGGCGCCTCAAGCCGGTGATCGGCATCCATCTGCTCGACTTCACGCTGTTCGAGGACCCAGACCAGGCCGATCAGGCGCTGTGGTGCTTCGAGATGCGCGACCGGCTGCGCCCCGCCGTGCGTCTCGGGCGTGAATTGCAACTGAATATTGTCGAACTGCGCAAGGCCGACCGGCTCGGACAACTGCCC
>NZ_JBDKXB010000091.1:0-442 GCF_041197575.1 Thioalkalicoccus limnaeus
GCTGCTGGTCGATCTGATCAATGTCGTGCGCAGCGACGAACCACCCATCGTCGCGGTCACGCTACTCAATCCGCGGCTCACGCCCGAGCGGCTCAGCGGCAAACAACTGATCCTCGACCTCCAGGCCCGCGACGAGCGCGGCCAGCGCTACAATATCGAGATGCAGGTACGGCGTTTCGCCCTCTGGGGCGCGCGCGGTATCCTGTACCTGGCGCGGTTGCTGAGCGAGCAGCTCGAGGCCGGGCAGGATTACCGGCAGCTCAAGCCGGCGATCGGCATCCATCTGCTCGACTTCACGCTGTTCGAGGACCCAGACCAGGCCGAGCAGGCGCTGTGGTGCTTCGAGATGCGCGACCGGGTGCGCCCCGCCGTGCGTCTCGGGCGTGAATTGCAACTGAATCTTGTCGAACTGCGCAAGGCCGACCGGCTCGGACAACTGCCT
>NZ_JBDKXB010000092.1:0-414 GCF_041197575.1 Thioalkalicoccus limnaeus
TCGACTACGACCTGATCAAGGCCCACGCCCGGCTCATCGTCGACACGCGGGGCCGCTACCAGGAACCGGCCGAGCACATCGTCCGGGCCTGATGAACCTCTCGACCCACGACAGCGGCTACAAGCTCCTCTACGCCCATGAGGCGCTCGTGCGGGACCTGCTCACCGGCTTCATGCCCGGTGACTGGGTGCGTGAGCTGGATCTCGCGACGCTGGAACGCTGCAGCGGCAGCTACGTCAGTGACGATCTGCGTGACCGAGCCGATGACCTCATCTGGCGGGTTCGCTGGGGTCGGGGCTGGCTGTACGTCTATCTGCTGCTGGAATTCCAGTCGAGCATCGATCCTTGGATGGCGGTGCGCATCCAGACCTACATCGGCCTGCTCTACCAGGACCTGATCCGGGCCAAGCAGCT
>NZ_JBDKXB010000093.1:0-391 GCF_041197575.1 Thioalkalicoccus limnaeus
CTGTTGGATCAGTAACCGCAGGAGCCGGACCTGACCCGTGCCAATCCCTTTCTCGATCCCTTTCTCGATCCCTTTCTCGATCCCCTTCGCGACCCCCTTCGCGACCCCTTTCTTCTGAGCGATTCGCTCGAAGCTGCTCACATAGCGCATGCGTCGTTCCTCATCAAATTGCTGGACCTCGCTCCATAACTGGGTTTCCAGTCCCTCCGGCAGCGTCAGCACCCAGTCGATGAACCGGAACAGCTCGAGTATGTCCTGACGCGCAAAACCGCGCCGGTACAGGCTGCGTATCAAGCCCAGTTTGGCCTGGTAGCGCGCGGCCTCGGATCCCGCGGTGTCCTGCGCCTTCAGGTGCGCCTGGGTCACCACGGCAAAGGGATTGGCCGAGGCA
>NZ_JBDKXB010000094.1:0-349 GCF_041197575.1 Thioalkalicoccus limnaeus
TCCTTGGCCTGGCGTTCCGCTTCCGTCGCCTGCATCGCGGCCCGCGTGTTCTCTCGTGCCTCATCCAGCGCGCGCTGGATCGCCCGCTGCTGACGCAACGCCTCTTGGCGTGACTGGTAGCGGTGATAATCGCGTTCTTTCTCGGAGAAGGCGTTCAGGGTGCTCATGGCGTGCCTCATGATCGGGGAGTGCATCCACTCCGGTAGATGGTCGGGATCGAGTCGCTCGCCGTCCTTCAGGAAGGCCAGCCAGCGCTCGGTGTCGGTTTCGACCCGCTCGACGGCAAATTTACTCAGCTCGAAGAGGCGGATGGAACCGTGGTCGAGCAGCCCGCGCCCCAGCTCGTCGC
>NZ_JBDKXB010000095.1:0-343 GCF_041197575.1 Thioalkalicoccus limnaeus
TTGTTGGATCAGTAACCGCAGGAGCCGGACCTGACCCGTGCCAATCCCTTTCTCGATCCCTTTCTTCTGAGCGATTCGCTCGAAGCTGCTCACATAGCGCATGCGTCGTTCCTCGTCAAATTGCTGGACCTCGCTCCATAACTGGGTTTCCAGTCCCTCCGGCAGCGTCAGCACCCAGTCGATGAACCGGAACAGCTCGAGAATGTCCTGACGCGCAAAACCGCACCGGTACAGGCTGCGTATCAAGCCCAGTTTGGCCTGGTAGCGCGCGGCCTCGGATCCCGCGGTGTCCTGCGCCTTCAGGTGCGCCTGGGTCACCACGGCAAAGGGATTGGCCGAGGCG
>NZ_JBDKXB010000096.1:0-341 GCF_041197575.1 Thioalkalicoccus limnaeus
GGCGGAACGTCAGGCCAAGGAAGCGGAACGTCAGGCCAAGGAAGCGGAACGTCAGGCCAAAGAAGCGGAACGTCAGGCCAAAGAAGCGGAACGTCAGGCCAAGGAGGCTGCGCTGCAAGCCAGAGAGGAGGCCCTCGCCGAGGTTGCGCGCCTCAAGGCGCTTCTGAGTCAGCGAGACGCCCATTGACGCCAAGGACCAAGGAGTGGGTCAGGTCTTGAAATGCAGCATTTCGGGCTGTAGGAGAAGACGGCAGGGTCCAAATTCCGGACCAAACGGCGGGCCAGGGGTCTGGGGTCAGGTCTTGAAATGCAGTATTTCGGGCGCGGGGGCGGGGTCAGGT
>NZ_JBDKXB010000097.1:0-316 GCF_041197575.1 Thioalkalicoccus limnaeus
AAGTCTCACGCGTCTGCTCACACGCCGTTTCGGCCCCTTGCCCGTCTGGGCCACGCAGCGCATCGAGGCGGCGCCGGCTGCGCAACTGGACGCCTGGCTGGATGGGTTCTTCGAGGCCGCGAGCGTGGAGGAGTTGATCGGAGGAGATGTGGGGTGAAGCCACCAGCTTGGGTTGTCCCGCGCATGTTCAGATGTGGCAACGCAAGACTTGACCCAAAAGCCCCCGAGGTGACGTGATACAGTCCGCCCGACAGTTCAATACGCAGGGGGCTGGCCATGGAGCGAAGCATAGACCAGTAATGCTGGAAAGCAAGAC
>NZ_JBDKXB010000098.1:0-300 GCF_041197575.1 Thioalkalicoccus limnaeus
CTCAGCGGCCCCGCGGATCAGTTCGGCGAAGCAGTCGATGCTGTCGTCCGGGTCGGGGCAGGCGATGTCGAGGTCTTGGGCATTGCGCCGCAGCAGGGTGCGGATACGTTGATCGAGCTCGGCGCGAGTGCGCACGATGCCGGCACCGAAGCTCAGACGGATGACCGGGAAGCGTTGCGACCAGTCCCAGTGCGGATGGATGTGCAGACCGCGAAACAGGTGCTCGCGGCCGGCGAACAGCTCAGCCAGGGTGTCGAGGAACAGGGACTTGCCGAAGCGCCGCGGACGGGAAAGGAAGTA